>NZ_JBITDA010000023.1:0-145333 GCF_044453765.1 Streptomyces sp. NPDC051636
GGTCCGGGAGCAACGGCTCGATCCGCGCCCACTGCGCATCAGTCAACGGCACACCCGGACCAACGACCGACTGATCCAAACGAAACTGCCTAGTCGCTCCCCGGGAGCGACTCCGTGCACAAGCTCACTCCTATGTCGGCCAGCTGCGTGCTGTTGCCGACGCGCTTGAAGCACAGTCGGAGTCGCAAGGTGATCCGCTTGCCCCCATCCGGACACCTGAAGGTCATCAATAGTCGGCACACCAAGCGCGGGCAGCTGAACTACGCCGTCCCTGATTCCTTCAGCTACAACGGCGTATCCGTCGCTGCAATGCCGACACCGAGATACCCCACGGCGACATCGTCGCCCTGGCCCTCGACGCCTGGCTCCGGGCCAAGGGTTACCCGCCTGATCCCAAGCACCTCGGTAACAATGCGCCATGACGGAACACACCGGTCAACCCTGGCTTTGTTCGCGAGTTTCGACAGCGGTTGTTCATCGTTTCGGGAGGCACCCGGATCGCGTCGAGGTTGATGTTCACGAAGATGGACAGCACCCCGCCGTCGAGATTCCAGTCGGGCAGGGCGGGTCTCGGCATCAGGGGTTCACGCCGCCGCCCGAGCCGGTTCTGTGGGCTGTCCGGGGCAATGTAGCCCGCTCCCGCTTGTGCCTGCTGCGAGGGCACCCACACCGCGCTGGACCATTGGTCTCGTCAAGACGCAGGAAGCGTGGCTGAGTGCTGAGTGGTATCGAGGGGAACCGACCGATGGACAGAGCCGGACGTCCGGATCGTAGATCGCTGCTTACCGGCGGACTTGCGGTCGCCACGGTCGCGCTCGCGGGGTGCTCATCGACGATGGCCGCCTCGTCGGCGACCAGCGCCTCGCCGGAAGCGCGGCCCACCACGCCCGCCACGGCATTCGCGCGGCTGATGGAAGGCAACAAGCGCTGGGTTACCGGAAACCTTCAACACCCAGACCGGGATCCGAACCGGCGACAGCTCGTGGCCCAGGAGCAGGAGCCTTTTGGGGCGGTCCTCTCGTGTATCGACTCCCGAGTGCCGCCCGAGCTCCTCTTCGATACCGGCCTGGGTGACCTTTACGTGATGCGCACGGGCGGGGAGGCGGTCGGCCCGGTGGTCACTGGCTCTGTCGAGTACGGGCCTATGACGAGTGGCACCCCTCTCATCGTGGTCCTCGGGCATCAGCGCTGCGGCGCCGTCAAGGCGGCGTACAAGTCCCTCCGTGACGGCAAACCACTGCCCGGCAACCTGCAGGCGATCGTCAAGGCCCTGCAGCCGGCGTACGAGCAGGCAGCCCGGGAGGGTGGCGCCGACCCGGTCGAGACCA
This sequence comes from Streptomyces sp. NPDC051636, assembly GCF_044453765.1. Taxonomy (NCBI): domain Bacteria; kingdom Bacillati; phylum Actinomycetota; class Actinomycetes; order Kitasatosporales; family Streptomycetaceae; genus Streptomyces; species Streptomyces sp. NPDC051636. The sequence continues at coordinate 1,329 of NZ_JBITDA010000023.1, forward strand.
TGGCCCGCGCCCAGGTCAAGTTGACCGCGGCCGATCTGCGCTCCAACCAGGACCTGGCCCCACTCGTGAGAAAGGGCGCCCTTGCCGTCGTCGGCGCCTACTACTCGCTCGACACCGGCAAGGTGGAAGTCGTGGGCGGCGCGCCCTCCTGACCGGTCGGACGAGTCGAACGGCCGACGAGGCACTGACGGACGCGGACTGCGAGTACGGCACGATGCTGTCGAAACTCATGAACACTCCGTCCCGCTGGCGGCGGCCGAGTGCCTCCCGAGCCGCTGTTGAAGTGCGGTCCGTTCTCGTGGACAAAGCCAGGTCAACTCCCGCTGCCGGACATCGGCGAGGGCCGACCGACTGCGCCGAATACGTCGCGCAGGTCGACCTTGGCCGGCTGCCCGGTTGGTCTGCGGTCGAGCCGGGCCTTTCTCCAGGCTGTCAACGTCGGCTCGATTAAGGCCCATCGGGCGTCGGACAGGTCGCTGGGGTACGGCTTCCGCTGGCTCACGCCGTAGCGTGATCATGGATGCGGCGGACGGTGCTGTTCCGCTACCGCTGGGCGTTTCTGTCTGATCTTCAAACCAGACGGACTTCGTGCACGAGAACCGGAGCAAACGGGCGGCCAAGTTCGCAGCCTGATGGACGCAAGGGTGCAGGTATAGGGCAAACGCCTCAAGCCTGACGTTCATGAAAGTTACTTACCGACGTAGACCATCCCTAAATGCCCACTTAGAGGTCGTTTTCACCTGATTTGCATCGCTTCAGTGGCCACAAGGAGATGCTCACGCCTCTTGGGTATCGGGTTGCTAAGCGACGCGGCGAGAGGAATCGCCGATACGAACACCCTTTGGATCGAAACGGGCTTCAGGGGATGAGAGTGTCAATTCGGACTCCCGTCGAACCTCACCGGTCATGTGGGTGCACCAGCGCCTCAGGGGGACCTCTTGACGCTGGGGCGTGTTGGGATCAAACAGACTTCATCGATGAAAACGACCTCTTAGAGGGCGTTTATGCAGGTCCGTACCCATATGCGACTCTCGCCCCTGTCCTGCCCTGAGAGCTTTTATCCCGTAGGCGTCGAAGGACGCTCCCTGGGACGGAGGCTTGGTCATCCGTCTCGTTCGCTTCAACACCTGGAAGTCTGTCTGGTCTGAAGATGCGACGGAATCGCCTGATGGGCAGCGGAACCGTGCCCTCCGGCTCATCGTGATCACGCTACGCCGTGAGCGAGCGCAAGCCGTACCCCAGCGACCTGTCCGACGCCCGAAGGGCTTTGATCGAGCGGGAGGAAGCGCGGCATCCTCACCGACACGATCGGCCTCACCCTTGCCGTGACCGTCACCGCCGCCCGGCCTATCAGAGAACGCCCTGGGAATACGCCTCCTCGACCAGGCGAAGGAGAAGTACCCGACCATCTCCAAGAGTTGGGTCGACACCGGTTTCAAGAACGCCGTAGTCGAGCACGGCGCCCGCCTCGGAATCGATGTCGAAGTCGCCAACAGGAACCCGGGTACCCGCGGGTTTCACGTCGTGAAAAGACGCTGGGTGGTCGAGCGGAGTATCGGTTGGATCATGATGCACCGCCGTCCGGTCCGCGACTACGAGACCCTCACCGCCAGCTCCGAAGCCCGTGATCCACATCGCTTCGGTCGACAACCTCACCAGGCGCATATCGGACGAGACCACCCCCACCTGGCGAGGCACGTACTAGGGCATCAAGGGCAATCTGCCTACTTCAAACGCCCTCTTAGGCCGGCGGAGCGACGAAGCAGCCGCGGTCGGGATCGTTGAACATCTCCTTGAAGATGTGTTCGCTCACCGGGGCGGCCGTGCCCCACTGGTCGGTGACATCCGGATTGGAGACGTCGTACACGTGGGGATGCCAGAGGTCCTCGTCGATGGTCTCCAGCTCCGTGGTGTACTCGACGACGTTGCCGTGCGGGTCCTGGAAGTACGTGAAGGTGTTGTCGCCCGCCGTGTGCCGTCCCGGGCCCCAGATCGAGCGGTGCCCGGCGCGGATCATCCGGCCCGAGCCGCGCAGGTACTCGTCGATGCCGCGCATCTCGAAGGAGATGTGGTTGACCGAGGTGTGCGGGCCCTGGGCGATGGCCATCGAATGGTGCAGATTGCTGATCCGCAAGAAATGCAGCGCCTCGCCCATACGCGGATGCATGAGCGTGTCGGACAGGCGGAAACCGAGGTGGCGCTCGTACCACCGCAGGGTCCGGTTGATATCCGGCGAGTTGAACACCACGTGCGACAGCTTGACTGGGATCGCCTCCTTTTCCTCGATCTTCCGGTGCTGCCGCACCGCGACGTCGGCGGAGACCTCGACGGTGCGGCCGTCGACGTCGAAGAAGCGGAAGCCGTAGCCCCCGCCAGGGGTGTCGACCTTGCCCGGCTGTGAGATCAACTGCACCCTGCTCGCGAGGAGTTGTTCGGCGAGCGCGTCGACGTCCGCCGCGCTCGCGGCGCCGTACGAGACCAGGTCGAGCCGCTTCGCGTGGGCCTTGCGCAACCGGACCACGTACTGCTCGGGCGAGCCCTCGGCGGCGAGAAAGGAGATGCCCGAGTCCTCGGCGACCTGGGTCAGGCCCCAGACGCCGGAGTAGAACTCGAGCTGCTTGTCGTAGTCGGGCACGGCGAGGTCGACGTGCCGCAGATGGGTGAGCAGGCGCATGGCGTTTCTTCTTTCGCAGGAGAGAGGAGGCGCAGCGGCCTCACCTGGTGTTGGGTTCGGCGTCGGAGGAGGGTGGCGCGCGGCATGCCCGCCATGTCCCCGATACCGACGAGGCGCCGATCTGGACCTGGGGCGTGGTCGAGCGCGGCAGAGGCGATACGACGAGGACGAGCAGTCGGGCCGCGCGCGGAGGCCGCCTGTGTTGCGCGCGTCTCCGTGCCGCCGGCACTCGTGCGCCCGGTCAGGTCGAGGCACCGTGAAGACGACGACCGGGCGTGCCGGCGGCTCAGGACGGGCGTTCCGCGACGCACCGGGTGCGCTGGACTCCGAGCCCACCGATCGTCGACTCCATGACGTCGCCGTCGCGCAGCAGGATGCCCCGCAGAACGCCGTTGCCGGTCGGGCTGCCCGTCAGAATCAGGTCACCGGGGACAAGTTGGGCGGTCTGGGAGATGTGCGACACGATCCGTGCGATGGTGAAGATCATGTCCTTGGTGGACTCGTCCTGCATGGTCTCGCCGTTCAACTTCAGCGTGAGATGCAGGTCCTGGGGGTCGGCTATCGACTCGGACGGGACGATCCACGGGCCCAGCGGGGTGAAGCCGGGCGCGTTCTTGCAGCGCAGCCAGTCGGTGCCGATCGCGGGTACGTCCTTGCGGAAGATGCCGGCGCGGTCGGTGAGGTCGTTCGCGATGGTGTACCCGGCGACGTAATCCAGGGCCTCCTCGGGGGACAGCCGGTGAGCCGGCCGTCCGATGACGGCGGCCAACTCCAGTTCCCAGTCCGGTTTTTCGGCCCAGGCAGGGAGTACGACGTCGTCGTACGGACCCGTCACGGCGCTGGGCAGACCGATAAAGACGTAGGGCTGCTCCTCGGCCGCCCGCCTGTCCATCTCGGCGGCGAGATCGGCCCGGGCCTGCTCGGCGGTGCGCGGGTCGTCGGCTGGACGGTAGATGATCTCCATCTCGATCGCGTGCTGCCGGTAGTTGGCACCGGCCTGGAAGACCTGGAGGGGGTCGATGGGGGCATGCACGCGCAGCCCTTCCAGCGGGAGCCACGACTCGGAGGCGTCCGTCGCCAGAGCGCGCAGCCGGGGCAGTACCTCGTCCCAGCGCTCGAAGAGGCCACGGGTGGTCAGGCGTGGTTCGCCGAGTGCGGTGCAAAGGTCCAGCACCTGTCCCGCGGGGACCACGAGGCCGGGGAAGGGCGCTTGGTCCGGGGCGGAGAGCGTGCCGAGGGCGAAGGTACCGGCGATGGTCACCGGCGGGGTCACAGGCTTCATTGGCGTGTCTTCCTGGTCTGCCATGTGACTAATCTGGCCCGACACATTCCCATCAGGGAAATCGATTCTTCATATAGGGTCCATTGGTTCAACCAATTCCTTCGGTGTCCAGGACCGTGCCATGAACCTCGCCAACCTCGACCTCAACCTCGTCGTCGCCCTGCGTGCCCTGCTGGAGGAACGCAACGTCACCCGTGCGGGACAGCGCATCGGCCTCAGTCAGCCCGCGATGAGCGGATCCCTGGCCCGGCTCCGGCGTCACTTCGACGACGAGCTGCTCGTCCGCGTCGGCGGCCAGTACGAACTGACCGCCCTCGGTCGAGTCCTCCTCGACCGCACGGCGGCGGTCTGCGACATGACGGAACGCCTCTTCAGCAGCAAGGTCGGATTCGACCCGGAGACCGAGTCCCGCGAATTCCACCTCGTGTGCTCCGACTACGCCGTGACCGTGCTTGGCACCGCACTCGTCCGCGCACTCCGCCAGGAGGCGCCGCGCGTTCGAGTGCGGTTCACGCAGACGCCGGCCGACATCGTCGGCACCGCCGCAACCGTGCTGAGCGCGGTCGATGGCGTGCTCATGCCGCACGGCATCATCAGCGGGTTCCCCGCCGTCGAACTCTACGAGGACGAGTGGGTCTTCGTCGTCGCCGAGGACAACACCGAGGTCGGCGACCATCTCACCCGGGACGACCTGGCACGGCTCCCCTGGGTGACGTATCAGCGTGTCTACGACGCTCCGCCCGTCCACCAACTCGGCCTGCTCGGGATCGAGCCGCAGGTCGAGATCTCGGTCGACAGCTTCCAGGTACTGCCGTTCCTGGTCGCGGGCACCCACCGTATCGCTCTTACTCAAAGGCGCCTGGTCGAACGCCTGCTCGCCAGTGCCCCCGTTCGGATCATGCCGGCCCCCTATGAGGCCGCACCCCTGCGGGAGGCGCTGTGGTGGCATCCGGTCCACAGTCATGACGCGGCACACACCTGGCTGCGTGAGACGGCCGCGCGGGTCGCACGCTCCGTGATGGGGTAAGGCCCGATGTATTGCACAGCACATATTCGCACCACACGTAACATCGCGGCATGGATGCTATCGAGGAGTTCGGACTGCTGCTCAAGGCGCTTACCCGCGAATCGGACCGACGGATCAACGAGCTGCTCCGGCCGCTGGAGATCACCGCGAGCCAAGCCGAGGCGCTGCAGCTGCTCGACCGGTACGGTCCGCTGTCCCTCGGCGAGTTGGGCACCCTCCTGATCGCCGAGGGCGGCCACCCGAGCCGGTTGGTCGACCGGATGGTCGCCTCAGGACTGCTCCGACGCGAATCCGCCAGCGACGACCGCCGCCGCGTCGAAATCTCCTGCACCGACCGCGGCAGCGAACTCGCCCAGGCCGCGCGCGAACGCAAAGAGATTTTCCGCTCCTGGGTGCGCGACCAGTTGTCCGGCCAGGACCTGGCCTCCACCACCGCACTGCTGGAGAGCTGCCTGCGCGGCACCCAGTTGGCGGAGACCGTACGTACCCGCCGCGAGCACGCTCTGGCCGAGGAGACGGCGGATCCGTCCCCCGGCCGGCAGGCGTCAGAGATCTGAGGGCTCGACGATCGGCCAGTTCGTCTCCGGACGGGTGAGGGAGAGGTCGAAGACCTTGGTCACGGCGTCGGGATCACCCGGCGTCATGGGGTGCGCGAGCAGGTCGACGACGGTCTGTGGCGGCCCCGGCACGGACGCGGGCCGCTGAACCGGCATGTGCTCGATCGGCACTCGATGCCCGTTGATCAGCTCGGGCAGGTCCGCGAGCGCGAACTCGCTGGGGCCGACCAGGTCGTAGGTGCCGGCCTCGCCGCGCCCCAGGGCGGCCTGGGTCAGTGCGTCGAGGATGTCGGCGGAGTGGGTGGGCCGGAAGCGCTGGGTACCGTCACCGACGACGCGCACCGGGGCGCCCGGCGCACTCTGGCGGAACATCAGCTCGAAGGGGGCGGGCGCCTGACGTCCGCCGACGACTGCGTGGATACGGAAGATCACATGGCCCGCGACGGTCCGCACCAGCTCTTCGGCCTGACCCTTGGCCTTGACGTACCAGTTGTCGTGCGCGGGGTCCGCGCCGACGTACGACAGGTAGACGAGCCGCGCCGCGGGGTTGACCGAGTCCAACACCCTGCGGGTGGTGGCGACGGTGCCGGCTTCGTAGCTGTCCCAGTCACCGGCCGCGAACACCCCGCAAAGGTGGACCACCGTCGACGCGTTCGCCAGTACGTCGACGGCTCGCTGGGACCGCATCCAGTCGTCGACGACCTCGCGGACGGGCAGGTCCTGCGCTCTCCGGACGAGCGCTACGACATCGGCGTCCTGCTCGGCCAAGCGCGACAACATCTCACGTCCGGTGCGGCTGTTGGCTCCGGTCACGACAACGGGGCCGGTGGATTTCGACACGGGCTACCCCTCTCGATCTTCGTCGGCGGAAATTATATTGTACAGCATATATTCGCACAGCACACATCGACCCGCTAGGCCAACCTGTCGTCCTGGCTCAGCCCAGCCCGAGGAGGTCGTCGGTGTCGGCGTGGGCGACGCGTGCGCGGACGTACGGTTCGACGGAAGGGGGTCGCTGCGGCCGCGACCTGGCGCAGATGGGCCGGCCCGGTGTGGATCTGCGCACGGGTGCGTTCGGTGGCGGCCATGAGCTGGGTGATGGTCAGTCCGGCGGGGCGGGCCTCCTGCAGGGCAGCAAGGATCGCTTCGGCGTGGACGTGAGCGGGGCAGCCCCACCCCTATCGCCTACTCACCCGATCCCTTCAGATGCTGCTGGAGCTGCTCGTCGAGGTCACCTCGCGCGGGTGACGGCGTTCTCGGTCAAGTCGGCCGTGGCGCTTACCCGGGCAAGTCCCCGGCCGATCGCGTCGCGTTCGGCGTCGTTGTAGTGCTCGCCGCGCCGGTTCGGCACGATCCTGCCGGCCGTCGTGACCAACTGCGCGCAGGCCGCGACGAGGTCCATGAACTGGGCACTGAGCTCCATGCGCTGCAACTGCGGGGCAGCCTCCTCCTGCACGAACTGGGCCTCGTTAACTGCGGGCCTGGCGGTGTCGTCGGCCATGGCCTTTGAGGCGACGGCCGAACGGCGCAGGAAGTCGGTAGTCACCGCCGTCACCGAGTCATCGGCGGCCAGGTCGTGGATCGCCTCCACCTCCTTCTGGACGCTTAGAGGGGCGTCGACCTTCCAGTCCACCATCCGCTTCACACCGTCGCGCGTCCACCGCGGCTGTCCGCCGCGCGGATTGGGCGGGGCGTTGGTGACCGTCTCGAAACGCTCCTGCTCATCGTGATGCTGGCCAGGAGCTTGTGGATCGTGTGCGAGACGTCCGCCCTCGGAGCTCCTTCGGCCGGTGCGATGACACCCACCGGTAACTGACGGACCGTCGTATAGGCAAGTCCCACACGACGCCCCGCACTCCGGGCACCTGGACCCATGCCGACCTGGACCCCCTTGGTCCTCGCCCCCGCCCGCCGCAGCCGGCGCCAGTGCCGCGAGCGCCACGCCGACGAGCAGAACACCCCCGTCGCCTTCGCCGACGGCATCAATGGACCGCCGCGCCCCGAGCAGAGCCGCGGCCCAGCGTTGCGGCCGCGCCAATACTTGAATATGACGTCAAGTTCAAGTATACAGGGCGTAGTGAACCGAGGTGCGAGGCGCAAACTGGCGGAGAAACCCAACTCCTCTTCGGATCCCGACATTTCTGCCACAGGGAGGTGTCATGGAACTGTTTCCGGTGCCCGACCGCGCCAAGCGTTATCAGGCGAATCCGTTCGGGTTCATTGACGGGTGCGTGTATCCCGCCGAGGACGTCTACGAGCGGCAGATGCCCGCCTCTGGGGCACTTCCACCCTCCGGTCATCGAGGACCTCATGCACGAGGCGCGCGCCCGAGGCCTGTGGAACCTCTTCCACCCGCGCTGCCAGGAAACGATACCTGAAGCCCGGGTTCAAGGTCTGGGAACCGGGGGAGCCCTCGGTCTCATGAGAGACCCGCCTGACAAATCGCCGATCAGCAGAGAGGTTCGAGATATATGACAGCATCGAGGGCAGCAAGCCCCGAATTCGCGCAGGCCGTGAAGAGCGCGGTGCTGAGCATGCCGGCCGCGCAGCACCTGGGCTTCGCATTCGGTCGGGTGGAACCAGGAGAGGTCGAGATCATTCAGCCGTATCGCAAGGAACTTACCGAGCACAGCGGCTTCTTCCAGGGCGGGGTGATCGGCTCACTGGCGGACTTCGCCGGAGGCTCGGCGGCTGGAACCTTGCTGCCGCCCGGGTGGGTGAACATGACCATCGATTACACCGTCAAGATCCTGGCTCCGGCGAAGGGCGAGAAGCTCGTCGCACGCGGCCGGGTGGTCAAGGCGGGCACCACCATCACGGTCGCTGCGGCCGATGTCTTCTCGGCCGACCAGGCCGAGGAGAAACTTTGCGCCACAGCCCTTGTGACCATGCGCAACATCAAACTGCGCAAGGGCTGACGCCCGGTGCCGGACGACGAACGCGCAGAACACACGGTGCTGATATGACGGGGTGAATGTCGCCGACCTCGTGCAGGCGGTCCTGGACCGCCGCGGGCGGCGCGGTGCGGGTCGGCCGGGACCTGTACAAGGCAGCGCACCGTAGCTACGCCGGTCTCCTTACAGACGACGTCCGAACGGCAGGTGCCCTGGTCCTCCCGGACACCGTCCGCTGGCAGGCCGCGGTCGAAGCGCACGTCCGGGCCCAGGGTTTCGACGCCGTCGTGGAGTCGGCACTCGCCGACCCAGACGGCTTCCGTACCTCCTCCCGCGCCTACCGGCGCTCCGGCCACCGCATTGAGATCGTCGTGGTCGCCACCCCGGAGGCCCTGAGTCAGCTCGGAATCGTGGACCGGTATCTCAACGAGGCCGCTGCCGGAGGCGGACGGTACGTGTCGTGGCAAACAGGCCGAAGGGTTTTCCCGGATGAAGGGCCGCTCGGTCAGCCGCAGTGCAGGGGCCTCGTGGGTGAGGCCGGCGGCCCGTGTTGCGAGCGGCACGGAGTTGCTCGGCCTCGATCGTGGCGAGTGTGCGCAGCACCCCTTCGCGTACGTGTCGTGGTTGCATCGGACACGGCCAGGAATCACGCCGCGGATACCAGCAGGTCGCCGACGGCAACGGCCGCCTGGCCCCCGCTGCCCGGCGCGGCCTCGCGCATCGTCCACTACATGGCCGACCTGCCCCTGTCACAGGTGTCCGGCGCCCAGTGGCTCGACGGCGAACCAGCCACCCGTCAGCGGTGGCGCGCCCTGGTCACCGCCCGCCGCAACCACCTGGGCATCGACCAGCCATGAACACGCGTCCCCGTCTCGTTTTCCACACCCGCCCTGACAACCGTCTGCGGTCGGCGCCGGGAGAACCGCCAGGCCGAAGGTCAGGACGGGTTCAGTGGAGTAATGCCGGTGCCCGCGTACAGCTCGGGTTCCAGCGACAGGACAGTGAGTGGTTCCCCCGCCTTCACCGCATGCCAGGCGATCGCTGCCGCGTGCGCCACCGGCCAGTCGACGTTTGTCCAGTCCATCGCATCCACCGCGTGCGCCGCGGTGAACGGCACGTTCTCCGCGAACCGCAGGGACGCCGCGTGCTTGCCGGCACCGGCGACCTGCCGTTCCGCGGCCAGCATGGACAGCGACGGGATGATGACCCGGCCAGTGCCACGCGAGGCCTCGATGTAGAGGCCGGTGACGAAGGGATCCGCACGATACAGGGCGGCCAGAGCGGTATGGTCCAGGACGGCCGTCAGGTTCATGCGGCGCCGCCCTGATGTGCGCGGATCTTCGCCCAGGCGTCCTGGCCGGCCTGCTGGACCTGCTCGGTGTACTCGATGCCGAGCTCCCGTGCAGCCTCCCGGGCGCGCTGCTCCCGCTCTGCAGCCGTGAGCTCGCGGGTAGCGAGGTCCTCCAGCAGCTCCGTGATGGTGGTGCCGCGCTCCTCTGCGAGGATGCGCAGCCGGTCGCGCACTTCCTCGCTGGTTTTGATGCTCGTCGGCTTGCTCATAGAGCCGATTCTACCGCCGGTAGACATGACGGGGATCATGTCTCCGAGCGCGCCGTCGGCGCAGCTGGGGCCCACCAGAGGCGGCTCTCGGATGGCGGGACGACCTGGCGACGGCATGGCTGCCCCACCGGCCTGGGGCGGGATGCGAAGGCTGACCGCCATGCGGCCGATTCCAGTCACAACCCTGTTGTCTGGCCGAATTCAGTGCCATCCTGTGACCGCGGTGATCCTCTTCCTCCCCCAGGCGGAGACCCCCTGGCCCCGTCCGTGTGCTGTCACCTGGGCGGGGCCGCGCCGTCCCTCCCGGCCTCCCCACGGGAGGGCCGACGGCTGCGCAGACCTCGCACCATGTGCGCCCTTTACACGCGGTCGCCCCCTACGTGCTTGGATCGGACACTGTCTGGCCTGCGGTTCTAGAGATGTTTTGCCGTTTTGTCCGATGTCGTTGAGGGTGAAGAGCGCCAGCGGATCGCTCCGCTGAGGTGGCACTGGCCCGGGTGGACCGGTGTCTTCCCGTTTCACTGCCTCCCGCCGCCCGGCCCGTGGGCTGGGCGGTCTTACGAGGGCTCCGCGGGCGTTTTGTGTCTCCCCTCTACCAGGGGCGACAGGCCGGTCGACGGGGACGGCATGGGTCGCGATGTTGTGCGCGGCGTTGAGTCCCGGTCGATCGTAAGGGTGCAGTTGGTGCAGTGGAACGTCCTGTCCGCGAGCGTGAGGCGTGGGTATTGCCACCCGCAGGCGGAGCAGGTCTTGCTGGAGGGCCTCCAGCGGTTACACAAGTCCGGCTGGAGTATTAGACCGTGTCCTATGTGGTGATCGCTCGGTGGTCTGTGTATGGGGCGGGGTACGTGGAGTTGGATTGTTCCGGACGGGCTGTGGGAGATCGCCGAGCCGCTGATCCCACCGTCGAAGGTGCGGCCACAGGGCGGCGGAACGCAGGACAGCAGTCCTGCACCAACTCGACGACGCAGGGCTCATCGACGTCTCCCGCGTCATCCTCGACTCCGCCCATGTACGGGCTACGACATTCCCTGCCTGTCACGCAGACACGGGGCGAGCTGATTCATGCGCCCGGACCTTCAGTCACCGGACGCTGATCGAAGCGATCGTCGCCGACGGCCCCCGAGGCGAGAAGGCGGCGCAGCGCTCTTCGTGCCAAAGCGGGGCGGCCACCGAGCGCACGGCCTGTCCGCCGTTTCGGTCAAGCAGTCATTCGATGCCGTGTCCTGCCCGCGTGGCGACCGCACCTGTCTGGTCGGTCTGCGCCCCGAGAATCACGCCCCAGCACCGCCATGGTCTGACAACTGCATCACACCGTGTAGCACACGATGAGCACAGCCACCGAGAAGGCCAGCATGCCCAGGCAGTTGAGCCAGAACTCCTGCTTGAGGAACCGCGCCCGGAAGTGCGCATACGCCGCACACATGAAGTACCCGATGACGGCGACGTTTGTGGTGAACGCGACACCGGGGTACTTGAGGCCGACTGCCAGTCCAACCGCCGCCAGGAGCTTGATCACGACGAGGATCCACCACCAGTCCCGCGGCAGCCGGACCCCGTCGAGACACCGCTGGATGAAGCCCGGCGGGCGCAACGACATCACGGCGTCGCCGAACAGGACGAGCGCCAGCAGTGCCGTGAGCCACCAGTAATGGGGTGTGTCGGTCATTCGTCTCCTCCTTCATGGGCGATCACGAATTCGATCACCTCATGGAGCTGGTCGATTGCGTCGTGCTCACTGATGGCACCGTTGGAGACGGTCATGAGGATGCCGAGATAGGAGAAGTAGCTGACGCGCGCCCCACGACCGGCATCGACGCCGGACAGACCCGCTTGCGTGAGCACTCCATCGATCTCGGCGATCAGAGACAGCGCGAGGTTCTGGAAGATCGCCGACTCGCGTTCTCCTCGCACGATGATCGCCGCGTACTCGCGTGAGAGTTCCTCGTCGCGTGCGAAGTACCGGATGAAAGGCTCGAAGAGAGCCATGACTGCGTCTACCGCGACGCCTGCGGTCAGTGGGCCGGAAGCTGGTCCGTCGGCGCCTTTTCTCTCTTGGTGTACGGCATCGATCCAGCGGTCGAAGATGGCGACCAGGAGTGCGTCCTTGTCACCGACCGACATCACAGTCCCGGTGCTGACTCCCGCATCGGCAGCGATCTGACGGACCGTTGTGGCGCCGAATCCTTGCGCGCGGAACAGCCGCTCGGCTGCAGCCAGCACCTTCTGTCGCGTCGCCTCCCGCTTCGCAGCGCGAGACTGAACAGGTTCAGTGAACATGTTCAGAAAGCTACATTGTCGAATCTCTGGGCGCAACACCCATCGGAAGCCGCCCACTACTGACCTTTGCGGCGTGATGTTGTTGGGGGCTGACGAGGTGTGATCGTCGCGGTATGCCTGGTTGTGTGAGGTATCCGCAGGGTGGTGGGCTGACGCCTGAACGGCAGGCGTTTCGCGAGCGGATCCGGCTGGAGGCCGCGAAGCGATTCGCTGCCGGTGCCTCCAACGCGGAGGTCGCCAAGGACTTACGGGTGAGTGTGCGCTCGGTGCAGCGCCGGCGCCGGGCCCGGCACGACGCCGGCACCGAGGGGCTGCGGTCTGCCGGGCCCGTCTCACGGCCCGAGCTGAGCGAGGCCCTGTTCACCGTGCTCGAGCAGGAGCTCGCCAAAGGGCCGGTCGCGCATGGCTGGCCGGACCAGACGTGGACGCCGGCGCGCATCAAGACGCTGATCGGGCGCCGGTTCCACAAGAGCATGACGCGGCGATCGCGGGGATGCTGCACCGGCACGGCTTCAGCCACCAGGTCCCGGCCCGCCGAGTCATCGAGCGCGACGAGGAGGCCGTGGCGGGCTGGGTGAAGGAGACCTGGCCGCAGGTGGAAGGTCCGTGGCGGCGCTCGAGGCCTGGCTGTGCTTCGAAGGCGAGGCCGGCTTCTCGATGACGCCGCCCACCGCACGGACCTGGGCCCGGCGCGGACGCACACCCGTCATCCGGGTCCGGGGACGCTCCCAGCGCCGCTTCTTAATCGCCGCTCTGGCCTGCTTCAAGCAGGGTGAACGCTCACGGCTGATCCACCGGCCCAAGCGGCATCTCGGTCACAAGCGCGGCGGCAGACGCAGTTTCACCTGGACCGACTACCGCGACCTGCTCATCGCCGCGCACCAGCAGCTCGGCGCACCCATCGTGCTCGTGTGGGACAACCTCAACGTCCACAAGGACCGCCGACTGCGGGAGTTCTCGGCTCCGGTGGTGGCCGACGACGCGCAGCCCGGCCTCCTCGCCCACCGGTGCCAGCGGCTTCAAAGGCAGGGACACCGCCCGGCCCGCTGCCCGAATCGCCGCAGCCGGGACGGTTTGCGGCACACCACCGCCGGGCGGAGCCTGAAGGTGTACGCCTCTGTCCGAGGAGAGGAGGCGGGGCTGTGAGCAGCATCGTGGACCGCGTCACCCTGTTGTTCCGGAGCAAGGCGAACAAGGCCCTGGATCGGGCCGAGGATCCCCGGGAGGTGCTGGACTACTCCTACGCCCAGCAGCTTGAGCTGCTGCGCAAGGTGCGGCGCGGGGTGGCGGATGTGGCCACCAGCCGCAAGCGGGTGGATCTGCAGTCGGTACAGCTGCAGCAGTACGCCGGGAAGCTGCAGACCCAAGCACAGCAGGCACTGGCCGCAGGCCGCGAGGACCTCGCCCGCGAGGCGCTGACCCGGCGCAGCGCAGTGACGTCCCAGCTCAACGATCTGCAGAGCCAGCAGGCAGCATTGCAGGCCGACGAGGACAAGCTCACCGTCGCCTCGCAGCGCCTGCAGGCCAAAGTGGACGCCTTCCGTACCCGCAAGGAGACCATGAAGGCCACTTACACCGCGGCCGAGGCCCAGACCCGCATCACCGAGGCCGTCACCGGCATCAGTGAAGAGCTGGGCGATGTCGGCCTGGCCATGCAGCGTGCCCAGGACAAGACCGAGCAGATGCAGGCGCGCGCCGGCGCCCTGGACGAGCTGATCGACTCCGGGGTCCTGGCGGACGCCACCCTTCCCGCCGGCCGCGACGACATCCAGGCAGAACTGGAGGCCCTCAGCTCCGGCACCGAAATCGAGCAGGAGCTGGCCTGGATGAAGGCCCAACTCCCCGCATCCGCAGCCCAACCGGCGGCCGTAGAAGGCGGCAGCCCGAACCGTCCGCCGGGCCAGGAGGCACCATGATCATCAGGATTCTCGGCGAGGGCCAGTACGACGTCACCGATACTCACCTCGACGAACTGAACAAGCCGGACTCGGCCCTGCAGTCCGCGGCTGACGCCGACGACGAGGCGGCATTCCACACCGCGCTTAACGCCCTCCTGGACACCGTGCGCCGCCTGGGCACACCGCTGTCCGACGAAGCAATCACGCCGTCCGACCTCGTGCTTCCCGACCAGGACGCCAGCCTGAACGACGTCCAAGTGCTGCTGTCGGACGAGGGCCTGATCCCGGGGTGAACACACCGGGTCGATCGGTACAGCGGCGTTCGACGAAGACGAACCTTGCATCGGCGGCCGGGGTGACGGCCAATACGCGATTACGGCCGATCGCGGTTCTCAATGGGCCCGAATTATGGCTGCCAAGTCGCTCGGGCGGTCCGCGATCGGCCGGAACGAGCGGGAAATACCCGTCATGTCACTGCGTACGAACCCCACTTGACTTGACGCCGGCGACGACACGAGCTCGCGCAGGAGAACCGCCCTGGAGAGCGCGAACCCACACGTTCGAGTCGGCACCGTCGGCTGGACTATCGGTCACCGATGCCGGTGCCGCCGCTCCTGGAGCTTCCTCATCTGCTCCTCGATGCGCTTACCGCGCCCTTGGTCCTTGTGCCGCGACTTGCTGCTCTGCCCGCCCTGGCTCATCTGGCGCAACTTGTCAGCCATGTCTTTGGCCCGCTGCCTCATCCCTTCAGCACCCATGACCACACCTCCCGCATTGCTTTTGGTCCTTCTGACCAGATTGTCATCCGGTTCGGGACCTCGCATCTGGCAGCACCACGGGGCTGACCGCAGTTGTGTTGCGTCAACCGGTGCGGGTCTGCCGCAGTGCCGGTGGACGGCACGCTCGACCTCCAGCCCGTCACCTCCGACACGACGGGCCCAGCCACACAGGATGCCGCTCCCTGAGCGGGCGCCCCCGCCATCCGACCGTTCAGGGGCTGTCCGCTTCAACACGCTGAAGTTGACAGCGAAGCGGATCGCCAGGCGCGGCTGGTAGCTGATGATGTTCGCGACCTGGGCGGCGTGGTCGCGACCGTAGCGCTGGTAGACGTACTGGATGACCTCCTCGCGGCGGCCGGGCTCGAAGTCGATGTCGATGTCGGGCGGACCGGCCTTCTCGAGCGACAGAAATCTCTCGAAGAGCAAGCCGTCGTGGTGCAGGACGTCGACCGAGGTGATCCGCAGGACGTAGCAGACGAGGGAACTGGCCGCCGAGCCGCGGCCTTGGCACCAGATGCCGCGGCCGATGGCGTACTGGCAGATGTCGTGGACGATCAAGAAATAGCCAGCCATCCCCAACTCAGCGATCACAGCCAGCTCGTGGTCGAGCTGCCGCCACGCGCGGGCGGCGGCCGGGTCGTCACGATCCCCGTACCGGGCGGTGCAGGCCCGCTCGGCGAGGTAGCGGAGCCAGGAGTCCTCGTCGTATCCGGCGGGGGTCGGAAAGCCCGGGGCCGCAGCTCGCCGACCTGCCCACGGCCGCCGCCGAGCTCCATCCTCACGACCGCCTGGTGGCCAAGCAGCGCCTGGACCCGGGCGGCGGCCCGCTCCACCTCTTCGGGGTGTCCCGCTCGCCGAACAGCGCGACCTGGCGGCCCCTCGCGGCGCTGAGCTGTTCGGGCCGCAGCACGAGGCGCACTACTCCAGGCTCCCCGGCACCGGTGAGGACACCAGTGTCCTGCCAGGCCTGCAGGACGCCGTGGACGCGCTCGGCCACCGCGAGGGTGGACAGCCGCCCCTCGTGGCGAATGAGGCGCGACAGGCGCCGGCCGTCGGCCAGCTCGATCGAGGCCTCGAGCCGGGCGCATACCGCACCGGCCGCCGCCGGCTGATCGTGCAGCTGCTGGGCGAGGGCCTTGGCCGCGAAGACCACCGGCTCCAGGAGCGTCTCGGCGGGCTCGAACGAGTACGCCGTCAGGTGCTCGTCGGCGCTGGTCCGCACGGACAGGGGGCGCGCCTCCAGGCCGTCGGCGGTGCGGTGCGCTGCCGCGCCCTCACCGCCGAAGCGGGCCAGGACCTTGTCCTCGGGCAAAGCGGCGAACTGGCCGACAGTGCGGATGCCGAGGCGTTCCAGCAGCCCCGCCAACCGTGGTGCACCGAGCACCCGCACCGGGAACGGGGCCAGCCAGGCGGCGGCCTTACCGGCCGGGACCAGCAGGCCAGCGCGCGGCGAGGGCTGCCGTGAAGAGAGTGTCCGCCATTCCGGCGCGCGCCGGGTGGCCCGGCTCACCGATCGCGGCGACAAGCTGCTCAAGGAACTGCTGCTCACCGCCCCAGTAGCGGGACGGGCCCTTTGCCGGCGCTGCGATCAGCCCGGGGCGGATGACCTCCAGGCGCGGCGTCACCACCTGCTCGAGATGGCGTACGACGGGTTCGAAGGCGCGCGTTCCGGCGGCCGGTCCCGCTCGACGATCAGCAAATCCGGGCAGCGGGACTGGGCCAGCCGCAGCCGCATACGCCGCCGCTCTCCGGCCGCCCGCGCGGCCGCCGAGCAGGCCACCACCGCCTCCCGGGCGATGACCGCGACGGGCTCTGAGGCTTCCGTCCCGCACGCGATGACCGGGAAGTCCGGAATCCAGCCGACGGCCACTCTGCCCACTCCGGTCTCAGCCCACCACGCGCAGCGCCGCCCGGCTCTCGCGCGCCGCAGCCACAGCCTGCGCGGGGACGGCGGGGACCTGACCACCGGTGAGGGTATGCAGCGGGGCGGCGGCGCCGTCGGGTCCGGGCAACCACATTTCGACATCCCGCGCTACGGCTGCGGCACCCCGCCCGGTGGCCTCCACCCTGACGCGGCGCGCGCAGCAGGCCGTGTCCGCTGCCGACGCCCTCCCAGGTGGCCGAAACCACGCGCATCTGGATCTCGGCGCCCGGCCATGATCCGGCGGTGAGCAGAAGCGATCCGCTACGGCGCATCACGGCGAACAGCCGCCGCGCGACCCGGTCCGGAACAGGGCCGAGCGGCCCCACCAAAACGACCGGGACCGCTTCCAGAAGCGTGGCCAGGACGTGCGCCCACTGCCGTCCGGGATCGTCGATGCGCATGCCGCACGCCAAATCAAGGCCTGCGGCATCGGCGGCCAGCGCGCCCAAGTGCGGCAGGCCCACCGCCGCCCAGCCCGGCGCCGCGGCAGACGCTTCGGTGGCAAGCCCGAGCAGCAGCGGCATGTCGAGCCCGGCGGAGACCACGATGCCGGGTCGCATGCGACCGGCGGGGAGCAGCGTGCACAGAGGCGAGGCGGCCGGCTCACCGGTACCGCCATCCGTCCGCCCACTCGCCACCGGCCGCGCATGCACCCCTCGATATTCGAACAAGTTGCGATCAATACGAGTCGAGTGCAGGGCAACTCACGGGGTCGAGTGCGACTTTTGTCCCTTCGCAGCGAAGGCTGAGCGTTCTCACCAAAGGTTGGACGGAGAGGCTTCTTCTCACCGAAGGTTGAGCGCGTGCCATCGCGGCCTGCGACGAGGCCGGTAGCCTGCTCGCTGACCGGCGAGCGCCTGTAGGAATCCGGGACTGGTGAGCTCGCATGTTGAGGTGTCGCGTATGCGCGGCTGAAGCCCGCAGCTCAATGACGCCGAGTGAGCGGTCAGGGGGGTGACCTGATCATCCCCATCGACAAGCGCAAGGGCCAGGCGCCCAGCGTCGCCAGCGTCTACCGCGCACTCGGTCGCACTCCTGGCCGTGGGACCGCCGGCCCTCCCCGCCAGGCCGAATGTCACTGGCCGCCGGAGCGGCGCGGTGCTGTCATGGGTAGGGAAGACGGCGTGGACGAGCCGGCAGGGGCGCGGCCGCCCCGTCGCACAGCGGAGGAGGCCGATGCCATGCTGTACCGCCGCACGGTCGGTGACGTGATGACCGAGGATGTCGTCACTCTCCGCCCCAGCACACCGTTCCAGGAGGTCGCCGCCCTGCTGGACGCGAACGACATCGTCGCGGCCCCGGTCGTCGACGACGACGGCGCTCCCGTCGGTGTCGTGTCCGCGTCCGACGTGCTGCGGCACGAGACCGGCATGCCCGAGCCGCAGAGTCAGGACGGGAACGACGAGCGTGCCTGGGGCAAGGCCCGGGCCCGGACCGCGGGCGCGCTCATGAGCAGCCCCGTCTTCACCGCCCGCGCCGACTGGACGATCCCCAGGGCCGCACGGGAACTCCGCAGGCGGCACGTTAAGCAGCTGCCGGTGGTCGGCGACGACGGGCTCCTCACCGGCATCGTCACCCGCAGTGACCTGCTCGACGCCTTCATCCGCTCCGACGTCGAGATCCGCGGCGAGGTCGAGCAGGACGTCCTGGGGCGCATCCTCGGCCTGGAGGAGGGCACCGTCGCGGTCGAGGTCCGGGACGGGGTCGTCACCCTTCGGGGTCACGTCCCGGAACCGCGACTCGTTCCGGTGGTCGTGGGCCTTTGCCAGGGCGTCGACGGTGTCGTCGCCGTGGACGCCCACCTCGCCTCCGCCCGGGCGGGCTAGGTGTTCTGGTCCCGGGAGTCCGGCCGCAGCAGCGGCAGGCCGACCACCAGGTGCAGTCGAGCAGATCCTGGCACGGGACCGTCCCCACCCACCCACGATCACTCTCCGTCTGTCGCATCTGGTGCGAGAATTTCGCATCAGATGCGACCCGGGGGCGTCTTCTCAGCTCAATCGCCCGTTGGAGTGACGCACCCGCAAAGGCGCCGCCGCGACGGCTATCGTGGTTTTTTGCGATGCCGAGGTCAACGCCCGAGGCGATGCGGGAGCGCCTGGGCGAGGCCGTCCCCGGTGCCGGGCACCGGGCGGATGGCGGCCGTCCTGGATGTGCTGGCCGCCCACGCGATGTTCGTGGACGTCACGGGTCGGGGGCACTGGCAAGTCGGCCGCCTCGGCGGCCGGTAACCGGAGAGCGCTGAGCCCTACCGCCAGAACCGGTTCCGATAGTCCCCGGACCCCCTGCCCCTCACTTGCACCACTGAGAGGTGATCGTTTGGTTCGACCCATCAACCCCGCTGAACGGTAAGCGGATGGCTTCTCAATCGAGACGGTGGGAGGCGTCGATGGCGCCCCCGCGTGCCAGTAGCGGGATCACCCCGGCCAACCCGTTCATCTTCACTTGCACGCGAAGACGAAAGCGGCTGAACAGGGGTGCCTTCTGGTGCCGTGATGAGAAGCCGCAACTCGCGATCGGAGTGCAGGTAGCTGTCGCTGTCGGCAAGGAAGTCCCAGTAGCCGCGGGCGAAGCCGATCCCAGAGGAGAGGATCTTCGGATAGTAGACGGTGCGCTGACGTGTCTGTTCAAGGCCCAACTCGGTGCCCAGGACATTGGCAACCAACGAGAACGTGCCTCCGGCGCGGGAGGCAGTGGTGATCTCTACCGGCCGGTCGTCGACGACCTCACGCGGCGCCATGTCCGCGATGATTGCTCCCGCAGTCGGGCTCAGGTCCACGCTCAGCCGCGACCACCGCACGCGGCACCGTGGGTGCGCGTGGATGACGCACGTCAACGGCACGTCGTAAACAGCGGCAGCGGCCTGGTCGGGCAGGCGCACCGTGGCGCCCTTGGCCAGCGCGATGCGACTCTCGCGCAGCAGCAGCCGGATGTCCTTGTCGCCCACGATGGCCGCAGCCTCGCCCGGGCCGCGTTCGTGGTGCAGTGCCGATTCTTCGAGGTCCAGACCAGCTTCCAGGAACGTCTCCATGATGCTCACTCCCAGGTTCCGACAAGAACGAACGGCGCCCAGTGATACAACGAGGGCCACCGGTCTCGGGTGTTCAGCATCGCGGCGCGCAGTGCGTGGGCCTTGGTCGCCGTGCCGTCCGCGCGCAGGTGCTCGTAGAAACCGCTGATCAGGTGTGCGGTAGACATGTCCGGCACCCGCCAGAGGCTGGCCAAATTGCTGGCCAAATTGCTGGCCGACGATCCGGTCGGGGACCTGGGCGGTCGCCTGGGCTGACGAAGCTGATCAGGATGGTGACGCGGCCGGTTGACGCCGCGGTGACCCGATCGGCCGTTGAGCGTTGGACTGGGCAGGACGCGTGCACCGGCGTCCGAGGTCCCCGGCTTGCTTCCCGCTGTCGCGCCGGGGCCATGGCAGACGTCCCTTGGCCTTCGACAGCCCGGTAACAGGCCAAGGGACGTCGCAAATCAGGCGGCTTGTTCGTACCCGTTCCAGCTGGGGCTGCCAGGACAGCCCGTTCAGGTCCATAGTCGGCGCAGCGGCACGACGTCGCCTGTGCGGTGGGAGGATTGCGCGGGTGATGGCAACAACCAGCGACATCGAGAAGGCGGCAGAGGTGCTGCGCGCCGGCGGCCTGGTGGCCCTGCCGACCGAAACCGTCTACGGTCTGGGCGCCAACGCAGAGGACCCCGCCGCTGTCGGGCGTATCTTCCAGGTCAAAGGGCGCCCTCCCTCTCACCCGCTGATCGTCCACATCGGCAGCGCGGAGCATCTGGACGACTGGGTCCAGGACGTGCCCGCAACCGCGCGTCTGCTGGCCGAACACTTCTGGCCCGGGCCTCTCACGCTGGTCCTGCGGCGCGGTCGCCGGGTGCCGCTCGAAGCGACCGGTGGCCTTCAGACGGTGGCCGTGCGCGTGCCCGACCACCCCGTCGCCCTCGCGCTGCTGTCGGCCTTCGGTGGCGGTGTCACGGCCCCGTCCGCCAATCGCTTCGGCTCGGTCAGCCCCACCACCGCCGACCACGTGCGAGCGGAGCTCGGTGAGGCCGTCGACTTCGTCCTGGACGGCGGCCCCTGCAAGGTCGGCGTCGAGTCGACCATCGTCGACGCCACCGGCGACATCCCGAGCATCCTGCGGCCCGGCGGGGTTACACGCGAGGACATCGAAGCGGTACTGGGGTGCCCGATCGCGGTCCCGTCGACGAGCCGCGTCCGGGTGCCGGGCCAGCATCCGTCCCACTACGCCCCTCGGGCGCGGGTCGTCCTCGTCGAACCGGAGAAGGTCGTCACCGAAGCGGAACTCGCGCAGGGGCTGGGGCACCAGGTCGGCGTCTTCCTTCCCCCTTCCCTCGCCGACGTCCCGGTGAAGGCGCACGCCGTGGTGGCGGTCCCCGCTTCGACGGCTGCCTACGCGCGCGGGCTGTACGGGTTCCTGCGCGAGCTGGACCAGCGAGGCTGCGACCTCATCGTCGCGTCCTTGCCGGTGGAGGAGGGGCTGGGACTGGCGATCGCCAACCGGCTCCGCCGCGCCGCCGGGCCCCGACCGACGGCGTGACCAGCACCCGCGCCCTCACTGCTGCCGGACGCGGCTGTCGGACGCGGCTGTCGGACGGATTCGTGACGGATTCGGCTGGGCGTTCATCGGTCTGGCAGGCCGGGCACCGCTCGTGCCGCCAGTCGTCGGTGATGATCGTGCCCCATCCCCGGCACAGCTCGCAGACCGCGGCCCGCGCTGGGTCGGCGCGGGGGACGGCGCTAGGTGTGTGGTCGGCTCCGTGAGCCATCGGGGGCCCCTCCGTGCCGTGGCGGATCAGAATGGGCAGACCGGTCGGGCCTTCATCCACGTATACGGGTCCCTTCCGGCCGCGGCCGGGGCAGCCGTGGCCGGGGCGGTCAAGACGGGGTGGGGACCGCCGCATCAAGGCCGCGGGTGGCGACGAGCTGGGCGCTGCCGTCGGCCAGTCGGTAGGACAGCCCCACCACGGCGAGGCGGCCGGCGGCCACCCGCTCGGCCAGGACGCGGGAGCGTTCGAGCAGCAGGTCCACGGTGTGCTCGATGTGCTCGGCCAGGATCTCCTCGGCCGTCTCGCGTCCGGCGGCGCGGGCTGCCAGCACGCTCGGGGTCACTCGTTCGACCACGTCACGGACGAAGCCGCCCGGGGTCTGTCCGTTCTCCAAGGCGGAGCAGGCCGCGGCGACGGCGCCGCACGAGTCGTGGCCGAGTACGACGACCAGGGGCGCGTTGAGGACGCTCACGCCGAACTCTATGGATCCGAGCACTTCGGTACCGGCGACATGCCCGGCGGTGCGGACCACGAACAAGTCGCCCAGACCGCGGTCGAAGATGATCTCGGCGGCCAGCCGGGAGTCGGAGCACCCGAACAGCACGGCGAAGGGCTGCTGGCCCGGGGCGATCTCGGTGCGGCGGGTGGCGTCCTGATTCGGATGGTCGGGGGCGCCGGAGACGAAGCGCTGGTTACCGGCCAGCAGCAGCTCGAAGGCTTCCGAGGGCGTCGGAGTCTGGATCTCGGTCATGGCCCGCAGTCTACGAGCCGGCACCAGCCGTCGCACCGCCTGGTCGCCTCGGCCATCGCCGGGTCCGCCGATGCCGACGCCTCGGGCATCATCCCCAGGCGCCGGGCCAGGACGGCCTCGACTCGGTTTCTCGGCGCGCGACGCAGTGGCCGTGGAGTCGGTGAAGGCCCCGTTGCGCGGTGCCCCCCGGCCACGGAAGTTGCCCCGGGCAGACCCTTGCGGTCGTAGCCGAGGACACCGACGTCCCGCCACCTGCGGTAGGACTGCGCGGGCAGTCACTCGATGACCTCGCCACGGCATCGTGGGAGTACGTGGCCGGCACCGTCTCGACGCCGCTGCCCCCTCCGGACCGATTCCGCCTGCCCTTCCTCTGGCCGCTGCTTCCGTCACGCGGCAGCCGCTGCGGGATCGGCACCTCCGGCACCCAGCCGCACGACCGCCTTGCCGACACCGTGCGCATCCTGGCCAACCCCGAAGGCGTCAACCGCCTCCCGGACGCCGCTCGCGCCACCGGCCACCTCGAGACCACCCTGCGCACGATGATGATCGGCTACCGGCACTGCGGTCCAGCCGGCGCCCACGCCGCCCTTGCCCCGACCCCGACGCCGTCCAACGCACTGGAGCAAGCCCGAACCGCAATCCGCGCCTCCCGCGTGCTGTCTCTCGGAAACATCGACATCATCGACGGCACGCTCACCGACACAACCGCCGGCATCGAGCTCCGCCCGGGGCCCGACGGCCGCTGGTTCCCCTTCACCTCCTTCAACAATGAAGAATGGCGGCCGGCTCCAGGATGCTCAGCGAATCCCGCCGAGGCATACCAGGCAGCACGCCGGGCCCGAGCGGCACGACCGGCTGCAAGATGACGTCAACGCCTGTCCAGACGAGGGCGACGAAGGCGCCAGGTCGGCGGGCGAAACCCAGCACCCACCGCCGGAGTTCCTGACACGGCCTGATGGCGTCGTCAACGTCCCTAGGGCAGGCGGATGCCGACTGCGTCGGTCAGGACAAAAGGCCGGGTGAACGACACCGTCGAGCTGCAGAGCGTGTTCAGCTGATCTTGCGGGCCACACCACCGTAGACGCCGATCTTGCCGGATTTGGCTGGTGGCGGCGCGTCCGGTCGCCAAAACGGGACTTGGACGAGGCCAGGTTGGACCAGTTCGAAGCCGTCGAAGAACCGCTCAATCTCGGCGCGGGACCGAAGACTCAGACTGGCGGTGGCCCGGCTGTACACGGCCTCGGCCTTGGTGCAATCGGCGAAGTCACCCGTGGCGTGCGAGAGCACCAGGAAGCTGCCGGCCGGTAGCACGTCGCGCAGGGTGGCCATGACCTGCTCAGGCGCCTCCGTATGCGCGAGGAAGTGGAGGATGGAGACGAGAAGCAGGGCGACCGGCTCGTTGAAGTCGATGACCTTGCGGACGTCAGGGTGCTCCACGATGGCCTGCGGGTCGCGGAGATCGGCGAGCACGACGCTGATCGCGTCGGAGCTACGGAGCAGCGCGTCTGCATGCGCCGTCACAATCGGATCGTTGTCGACATACGCGACACGCACGACCGGCGCCATCTCGCGGGCGAGCTCGTGCACGTTCGGCGAGTGGGGCATCCCCGTGCCGATGTCGAGGATCTGGCGGAGGCCGCTGCCGACGACATAGCGGACGGCGCGCTCTAGGAAGGCGCGGTTGGCTCGTGCCTCGATTCGTACCTCGGGGGAGGCGGCGGCGA
Organism: Streptomyces sp. NPDC051636; assembly: GCF_044453765.1. Taxonomy (NCBI): domain Bacteria; kingdom Bacillati; phylum Actinomycetota; class Actinomycetes; order Kitasatosporales; family Streptomycetaceae; genus Streptomyces; species Streptomyces sp. NPDC051636. The sequence continues at coordinate 25,470 of NZ_JBITDA010000023.1, forward strand.
GTTCGTCACCGGCCTGCTCGTCCACCTGGTAGTTGTCCTTGCCTCCCAGCAGGTAGTCGTAGATCCTCGCAGGGTGAGGCCTGCTGGTGTCGATCTTCGGGGCAGGTAAGCCGTGCTGTCTCACGCGGCGCTCCTCTCGGCCATCGCCGCGGTCGGGGGGCGGATGTGTTTTCGATGCGAGGCGCCGTTGTTTGTGGGGCGGGACGCATCACGCGGCGGGGGTGGTGTCGTCGGCGCGGGCGACCAGGGCCAGGCCGACCAGATCGTTCGGGTCAGACCACCATTGCCTCAATTGCAGTCCTGAGGCCGCGAGTTCGCATGCTGATGAGGCGTCAGGTTGACTCCCGGGACACGCATTGAGACGTACCCCCCCACGGAGGCTGCTGGCTTCAGGTTTGGCGGTCGCCACGGGAACTCCTCCTATGGACTGGGGTGGGACACACGCAGCGGGAACGCGCAGCATTGAGGGCGTGATTGGACTTGAGGCGGACGGCAGCGAGGGGCAGGAGACGTGGGGGGTGGTGCGTCCGTGGGCCCATGAGCCTGTCAGCTTCCAGCCGTCCGTTGGTTGCAGGATCTGTCGCGCCCGGACGTCATCCCGCTTGCCAACCCGTTCGGCTCGCCTCTGCCTTCCAAGTCGTGGTGCCCTGGGGGCTGAGGGCGGCCATGCATCCGGTAGCGAACGAGGCTTCTCCGACGGGCCGTCGCTGCCTTCCTGGTCATGGCGGTTGCCGCTCCCGGGCGGGGCTGAGGGGCGCCTTTTGGCTTCGGGGCTGGCGTGGTTGCTGTCCCCGCCCCGGCGATGCGGCGCGCTCCAGTGGCTTTGGAGGGGGCGTGGCCGCGGGCCCGACGGCTCGCTCGGCTGCTCCAACCGGATGGGGAGCTCCTTGCCACCTGAATCGCACCCTTCGGTTCTCAACTGTGTTGGAGGCGTGTCCTGCCTGAAGGTGCCCCATCCAGTTCGTTGGATGAGGTGAGTTGACCCTATGCGCAGCCAGCATGATTCTGTCAAGTGCATTGGAAGCCATGCGGCGTTGATGATCGAATATCTAATCGGCTAGATTCATGGGGGACACAACGGCTGCTGTCCCTGGCTAGGAGTGTGATTCAAGGAGATGGGTGACGCGCCCACCAGCCGCGGGATCATCGCCGACCGGCTCACCTGGCTGATCGAGAACCGCCATCCGAGCGGCACCGGTCCCTCGAGCTACGAGGAGATCGCTCGGCGGAGCAGGCAGCTGCCACCCCTGGACAAGGGGGCCACGGACCAGGCGGCGGAGAAGGGGATCAGCACCCAAACCGTGCTGAACATCGCTTCTGGCGCCGTCAAGAACCCCGGTGTCAACACAGTGAGGGCGCTTGCACGCGTCTTCCGGGTGCGAGTCAGTTACCTCCTGGGCGAGACGGATGAGCTGACCATCGAGCCACTACCCGGCGAGCCCGAAGAGCCGGCGGCGCAGCCCGGCTCGGGCGAGCACGGGCAGCAGGGAGGGGAGGCCACGGCTCCCTCTGCATGCTCCATCGCTCGACAGCTCGACTACCTGTTCAAGGTGGTGATCCCGAAGGGGCGAGGCGCCTTCAGCGAGGCGGAAGTTGCCCGCGCGGTGACAGCGCAGGGCTGTCCGGTCACGGAATCAGAGATCTTCGCGCTGCGGACAGGGCAGGGCACGGCCACTCCGTCCCGCGATCTCCTGGAAGGCGTCGCCAACTTCTTCATGGTGCCGGTGGCCTACTTCAGCGACGCTGCAGTCGCCAAGAGGATGTCCGAGGACCTGGAAGTGTTGAGCGCGCTCAAGAGCGTTGGAGCGCGGGAAGTCGCCATGCGCGCCCTGTTCGGACTGGACGAGGAGGCATGCCAGGCACTCGTCCCAGTGATCCAACAGCTGGGACAGGCGGGGCGGCGTCAACGGATGTGACACGCTCAGTGCACGCCCGGCTGCCCCGAGCGACAGGGACGGTCATAGGCTCAAGTTCCCGCGCCGCCGGAAGCGCTCTAGACCGGAGCCACCAACTGCCGGACGACGAGGGGGACGCAAATGGAATTTGTTCGCTGGCAATGGCCGGCCACGCACCCGGGGGGAGCGGGGATGGACGACAGGGCACTTCTGCGTTACTGCGCTGAGGTGATCGAACGCGTCGACGTCCCTGCACCGTACGACGTGAACTCCTTGTGCGATGCGCTTGAGCAGAAACGGCAACGGGAGATCTCTCTCATACCGATGGCGATGCCGACCCGGCCAGGCAGCCCCTGCGGGCTATGGATAGCCACCGACGAGGTCGACTACATCCTTTATCAAAGGAACACCAGCAAAGCCCACGGCGCTCACATTGTCCGCCATGAAGTGGGCCACATGCTGCTCGGGCACTCTTCCACCCCAGCGGATAAAGACGAAGTCGCGCAGCTGCTCATGCCCAGTCTCAGCCCCGCTCTCGTGCGCACCGTTCTAGGGCGCACGGTCTACTCGAGTCACGAAGAACGGGCAGCGGAGATGGTTGCTTCGCAGCTCGCCATACGCGAAAGCCAGGCCCCCACGCAAACCAATCGCCGTCGCGATCTCGCCCCCGGAGTGGCCAATCTCGTGAGCCATCTGGAGCGCTCCCTCGAACGCAATGCAGGGGAGATATAGGTGCTGCTCCACAATGTTGTCTACGGCATCATGGCGGTTATCACGTGGAGCGCCTTCTTCTACAAGGCCAAGGACCTGGCCAAAGGCTGGCGGAACCCCGAATTGCGGCTGTTGTGCCTGGCTATCGCCACATTTGCCACCCCGTTCGTCCTCGCGGCCCCCTGGCTCTACGTCCGGCTCGACGCCCTGTTCGACTACCCGAACCTGACGACCCTCCCGGTCTACCTCTCTGTCGCGACCTGCCTTTCCTCGTTCCTGGCCCTGCTGGTCAGCTGGTCCTCAGCGCAGTCCAAGGTACGCCTGTGGCACCGGCTTATCGTCGGCTACGCCGTCCTCTCCGTCATCGCCATGATCGTTCTCTTCCTGCTGGGCGATGTCAGCGATGGCGAGCACCCCGTCGACTTCGACGCCTACTACGCGCATACGCCGTACATCTCCGAGTTCCTGCTCGTGTACGCGCTGCTCTTCGCGGTCAGCATGTCGGGGCTGGTGGTTCTGTGCGGGCGATACGCCAAGGCGGTGGACAAGCCCTGGCTGCGCCGCGGACTGCGCGTGGTCACCGTGGGAGCGGGTTTCGGCCTCGGCTACGCCGTGCCGAAGTTGATCTCGCTGAGGTGGGACACCCATCTCACGGACCTGGTCAACAGCTACGTAGCCCCCATGTCTGCCAGCGTCGCTGCGGGACTGTTCGCCGTCGGGTTCACGATGCCGGCGTGGGGGGCCGGACTGGACCGGGCACGCCAGTTCTCTGCCGACGCCAGGGCTTACCGCCGGCTCTACCCTCTGTGGAGCGAGGCGGCGGAGCGGTTCCCGCAGCTGGTGCTGATCAAGCCGCCGCCGCCGCGGACCAAGCACTGGACCGCCCGAAACTTCCACCAGCTCTTCCGGCGTCTGGTCATTGAAGTCCGCGACGGCCGTCTGGCACTGCGTCCCCATGACGATCCCGAGGTGGTGCACACTGCCAGTGACCTGAAAATGCTGGTATTTCGCCAGATCACTGAGATCCGCGACCTGCAGCTCCGGCTCCTTCCCTACTACGAGGAGCAGGTGGCGTCAGACGCCCGCGCTCGCGCGAAGACGGCTCGCCTCAAGGGTGACCAATTGGAAGCCGTCGTTGAGGCCGCGCAGATCGCGGCCGCCCTCCAGGCCCTGGCTGCCGGGCGAAAGATGCCCGAAGGCCCGTCCGGCACACCGCAAGACCCTGCTGATGGCAACATCGAGAAGGAACACGCCTGGGTCACCCGCGTCGCTGACGCCTACCATTCCTCCCCCATCGTCAAGGCATTCGCGCCCACGTCGGACGACCAGCCCTCCGACCCGGTCACAGCATGAGCGCAGACAACCTGTTCGGTGACGCGCTGATGGCGGATCCGCACACGGGATACCGCAAGCTGCGCGCGGCCGGTCCCGTCCACCGGGGCCTCACTCCCGACGGCGAGCCGGTGTGGGTGATCACCCGCTACGCCGAGGCCCGCGAGGCACTCACTGACCCGCGTTTCTCCCTGAACAAGGCGAATGCACGCACGAGCGGCGAGTACCAGTCCTCCATGCCGCCGGAGCTGGACGCTCACCTCCTCAACATGGACGCCCCCGATCACACCCGGCTCCGAGGCCTCGTTGCGAAAGCGTTCACTCCACGGCGCGTTGAGGACCTGCGCCCACGCATCCAGCACCGTGTCAACGAGCTCATCGACTCTGCCCCGGCCGCAGAGGCCGACCTCATGGCGGCGCTGGCGGAGCCGCTGCCGATGACCGTGATCTGCGAGCTTTTGGGGATCCCCGCCGCGGACAGACCGAACTTCCGGGCCTGGACCAACTCTCTGATGTCGCCACGGCCCGGAGCAGCTGCCGAGTCGCGAGCGGCCATGCGGAACATGTACCAGTTCCTGATCGATGTCCTCGCGAGCAAGCGTCGCCATCCCACGGACGACCTGCTCTCCGCCCTGCTGGCGTCCCACGACGAGCATGACAGGCTCACCGAGGCCGAGCTGGTCTCGCTGTCCTTCTTGCTCCTCTTCGCCGGCTACGACAACGCTGTTCACCTCATCGGCAACGCCATTGTCGGACTGCTGCTCCACCCGCAGCACATCACGTCACTCCGTAGCGGAGAGCTTTCTCCCCGGCTTGTCATCGAGGAGACCCTGCGCTGGAACCCGCCCTTCCCACTGGGCGTACGCCGCTTCGCCCTGGAGGACCTCACCATTGGCGGAGCTGCCATTCCCGCCGGGGGACGCGTCTGGATAGCCCTCATCTCCGCCAATCGCGATGAGGCACTGTTCGACAACCCTGACGACTTCAACCCGCACCGTGCCCCAGCACACCTCAGCTTCGGCCACGGCGCCCACTACTGCCTCGGTGCCCCACTGGCCCGCCTCGAAGCGGAGATCACCCTCACCACACTCGTGCGGCGCCGCACCGGCCTAGCCCTGGCTACCCAGCCCGAGGAGCTGACGTGGTGGCCGTCGTTCCACAAACGTGGCCTGCGAAGCCTCCCCGTTCGCTGGTAGTCGCTGGTTGTCGATGCTTCGAACGAGTCGATTGGCCCCACGGGAACGACTCCTCTGGCCCCAACTGGCGATCTTTGGGGTTCGTCGTGAACGAGCCGATTGGCCCCATCGCGCGAAAAGGGCGAGCTTCGGCAGCTGGGCCCCTGGCAGGATGCCCGGATGAGTGATCACCAGCGGACCGAACCTTCGCCGACAGCCGATGAGCGTGCCTCGCTGACCGGCTTCCTGCAGTATCAGCGCGAGACCCTGATGATGAAGTGCGCAGGGCTGACCGCCATGCAGCTGAAGGAAAGGGCGGTTCCGCCGTCGGGTCTGTCTCTGCTCGGGCTGGTCCGGCATGTGGCCGAGGTCGAGCGGAGCTGGTTCCAGGTGGTGTGGAACGGCGAAGATGCCGGGCTTACTGGCCGGAGACGGTGAATGGCACGTTCGCCGAGTTCGACATTGACTCGGCCGATCCCGACGAGGCGTTCAAGGTCTGGCAGGCGGCGTGCGCGCGATCCTGCGCGATCGTGGAAACGGCCGAGTCTCTGGACGCCACCGTGCAGTGGCGCGACGAGGTGTTCACCCTCCGTTATGTCCTCACCCACATGATCGAGGAATACGCGCGGCATAACGGTCACGCTGACCTGCTCCGTGAGCGGATCGACGGAGCCACCGGAGAGTAGTCACGACCCACCTTGCGTGAGGCCGGGCGGGGAACGGACACGGTCAGGGACGAGACGCCGTGCACTGTTTTGTGATCCGCTGGATCAGGCGAGGTATTCACTGACCTGGCCGACGAAGGCCACATCGTCGTGGTTCGTCCGGCGGAAACGTGCTCCATCGGGATCGACCTCGTCGATGTTGTACGGGGTGCTGATCTGCGCTCCACGAAACGTGTATCGCTGGACCCGCATCTTCGCCGGGTTGTAGAGGACGACCCCGCCCTCCGTGATGCGGTCCGCCCCGTAATAGCGGCGCCGCAGCTGTTTCCAGGCCAGATGGGGGTGCCTGTAACGGATCCAGAGAAGCAGTCTCCACCACCCGTACCAGCCGAGGTAGGAGAACGTTCTCTTGGACGCGCCGTAGCGGAAGTAGGCAGCCCAGCCTCGAAGGACCGGATTGACTGACCGCAGCACCTCCTCCTGTCGGCGTACGGACTTTTCTGGCTCTGGCAAGATTTTCGTAGGCGGAGATCACTTGATGCGATGGGCGATCCGCCCGCGCAGCGGGCAGTCTTTGGCTGTGTTCTGTTGAAGTGGCCGAGTTGCTACCGTAGTTGGCAGGCGTGCTCTCGATCGATGTCTCGGGTCTCGTTGTGGTGGTCTCGGCCCGTACGAGATCGGATTCTTCGGCGAGGTGCACGGGGTGCGGCACGCTGAGCAAGTGGGTGCACAGTCGCTACATACGGCACCTCGGCGATGTAGCACTCGGCGGTCGGCCAGTCCGTATCGACTTGAACGTGCGCCGTCTGCACTGCGAGAACTCGGCCTGCCCGAAGGTGACGTTCGCCGAGCAGGTGCCGGGGCTGACCGTGCGCTACCAGCGGCGCACTCCGCTGCTGCAGCACCTGGTCGAGTCGGTCGGCGTCGTGCGCCGCCGCTATGCGGACGCACCTCTCACGGCATCAAGATGATCTCCACATACGAAAATCTTGCCAGAGCCACGTTCGGGTGTACGTCGACATGGCCGGTGAGGGTCGAGCGGGCCGGTGTTGATGGCGCGATGCCGGCCGGTGGGCCGGGGTGGCTGCCCCCGGCCCACCGGCCGGTCCCGCTTTTCAACCGCTCCCTTCTACTTCAGCAGGTATGCGGCGTGGACGGTCTGCTCGAGCTTGCCGCCCTGCGCATCGGCCACGTACAGGCGCAGCGCGACCTTCCCGTCGGTGTCGGCCAGCTCGGGGTGGAGGATGGCAGCGCGGTAGCTGCCGTCCGGGAGCCCCACCGGCGTGGGGGTCTGCTGCCACGTCTTGCCGCTGTCGTAGGAGACCTCGATCCTGACGTCCTTGATCGGAACTTGCGGGGCGTCGAACTGGGTGGCGGGCTTGAGCTTGAGGACGAACGGCGCACCGGCCCGTGCCGCGTTGTTCCCGTCGAGCGGGAGGTCCCAGATGTTGTTGACCACCGGCAGCGGGGTCCAGTCGCCCTCGGGCGTACCAGCGGAGTCGAACGTCCAGACCGTGTGGCTGGTGGTGGACAGTTGCCAGTTGTCCACCTGTTCCTTGACATCGTGTTCAACCCGGTAGGTGGCCTTTTCTCCGCTGCCGACGGTGAACTCTCCCGACGGGTTTGGACGGGTCGCGATCAGTTCGCCGTTCTCGTACACGCGCGTCTCGCTGTCATTGGCGGGGTACGCAAAGGCGTGCTCGGGGTTCGAGTCGATGATCGACGACATGTTCAGCAGGATCGTGTTGCCTCGCCGGGAGGGCGGCACGTGGACCGTGGTGATGCCCGGCACCAGCGGGGCCTTGAACCATTCCTTGGTCTCCTGGTGGCCAGGTTTGCCGTACCTGTCCGGGAAGACGACCGAGGGGTACCGGCCGTAGGGCCACTGGTTGAAGCCGATCTGGCCGTACGAGTTCTCGCCGTCCGCGATGACGTGGTGCCGGGCTCGCTGCGGGAGCTTCGACTCGACGAAGTAGGTGAACGCGCCGAGCTGGTAAGGCCGGAGCGCGAGCAGGGTGTAGGCGCCGGCCTGATCGGGGTACTGGGCGTGGAATTTCGACGTGAACGACGCCAGCTCGTCGTCGGTGTACCGGTAGGTGAGCGAATCGGGGATGCGGTCCTTCTCCGGCAGCATGAGCTTGTAGTCGTACGGCACGGACGCGACCGCGTGGATGTCGAGCTGGACTCGGCCGGACTCCAGCAGGTCGAGCAGCTTGCGGCCCTCCTCGTGGCTGATCTCGAGCGGCGGGATCTTCGCGAGCCACACCGAGTCGTCGTGGAACACGCCCGGCTGGTCGCCGTAGATCAGCGTGGCCTTGGCCTTGCGCTCCGCTGCGGTGGCGATCAGATCGCTCGAGGGCACCTTAGGGTTGTAGGCGATGAGCGCGATCTTGCCGCTCACGTCCTTGCCCTCGTAGTCCTCGGGCCGTCCGGCTCCGACGTCGACGATCTCCAGGCGGCGCCTGCCGTCCAGGTGCGCGTTGGAGAATCCGCCGATCAGGCCCATGTAGGTCGGGTGCAGCGCGACGCCCGAGCCGACGGTGCGGACCCGCGGCAGCATCGGTGCGATCCGATGCTGGTGGGTGCTGTACTCGAACTCGCCGCCCGCAGCGGTTTCGGACGGTACGGCCGAGAGCCTGGTGGTCGTGTCGGAGGTGCCGCTGATGACGAGCAGGTTCACCTCGCCCTGCTTGCGGTACACGTTCTGGCTCTGCTGGTAGTGCTCGGTGCGCCTGTCGAGCCGCAGCTCGATCGGCTTCGCCTTGCGGGCGTCGAAGACCAACTCGCGGTCCTGGGCGACCTTGACGTCCGGGAGGGCGAAGGCGGTCTGCTCGATCTCGTACCGGTCGGGCTCGTCCTTGGTGGAGACGAAGGCCGACACCGAGAACGGGCCCTCATCCATGACCTTGACGGTGCCCTCGCCGGTCCCGCCGTCGATCCAGGCGTTGAACGTCTCACCGCTGGACTGGCTGGCCAGCACCACCCAGGCGGAGGCCGGGCGACCCTGACGGTCGATGGCCTTCAACGAGACCTCATGCGCCCGGAGTTTGGTGAAGGCGACGGTCGTGCGCAGAGGGGAGCCGTCGCCGGCGCTCGCCGTCAGGGCGCCCGCGAAGATGCCGAACGGGCCCTTGGCGAGGTCGAGGGTGACGGTGGCGTCCGAAGTGCCTCCGGCGGGCACGGTGAGGTTGGCCGGCTCGACCTTGAGCTGGTCGCCGCCCGCCGGGACGCCCTTGTCGTCGGCCGCGTCGGCCTTGAGGTCGAGGATGACGGGCTGGTCACCGGTGTTGCGGTAGGTGACCGTCTTGACCACCGGGTCCACATCGTCCTCGCCGGAGGTGAGCTCGAAATAGCCGAGGTTGAGGGTGCCCGTAGACGCGCTCACGGTGTGGCTGCTCGCCCTGGCCACGTCCACGCGCCCGGCGCCCTGCTGGTAGGGGGTCAGGTCGGGCAGTGCCTTGGCGGTGCTGGTGAGCGCGGCCTTGAGGCGGTCCGCCTTCCAGTCGGAGTGCTGCTGGAGGAGCAGCGCCGCGGTGCCGGAGACGTGCGGGGTGGCCATGGAGGTGCCGCTGGCCCGGGCGTAGTTGTCGTCGACGGGGTCGTCGTCACCGACGGGGGTGCCCTTTACCCGGGGGGCGGCGATGCCGACGCCGGGTGCGGTGACCTCGGGCTTGATCGCGTTGTCGCCGATGCGCGGCCCCCGGCTGGAGAATCCGGCCAGTTCGTCCTGCTTGCTGACGGCGCCCACGGTCAGGGCGGCGTCGGCGGCGGCGGGCGAGCCGATGGTGCGCGCTCGGGGTCCGGAGTTGCCCGCGGCCACGACGAACAGCGCACCGGTGGACTTGGTGAGGTTGTCGATCGCCTCGGAGGACGGGTCGGTGCCGTCGCTGGCCTGGTCGGATCCCAGGCTCAGGTTGACGACCTGGGCCTTGCTCGCGGCCCACTCCATCCCGGAGATGACCCACGACTCCATGCCGGATCCGTCGTCGCCGAGCACCTTGCCGTTGAGGATGGCGGCGTCCGGGGCCACGCCCTTGTACTTGCCGCCGGACGCGGCACCGGTGCCGGCTATGGTCCCCGCCACATGGGTGCCGTGGCCGGTCCGGTCGTCGGTCCCGGTGTCGCTGCCGCTGAAGTCCTGCTCCGCGATCACCTTGCCTTCGAGGTCCGGGTGCTTGGCGATCCCGGTGTCGAGGACGGCGACGGTGACGCCCTTGCCGGTGTACCCGGACTTCCACACCTCGGGCGCGCCGATCCGCGGAACACTGACGTCCAAGCAGGCCTCGACCTTGCGGTCCAGCCAGACCTTGGTAATGCCGTCCGCGAGCTTCAACGAGCCAGGCGATGTAGCCCGCTTGGCCAGTGCGCCCGGGGCGGTCCCGGTGAGGTCCCGCCAGAAGTCGGCGGCCTTCTTCTTGTTCGCCCGCACCGCGGTTGCGTTGATGCTCCGCAGTTCCCGGGCCTTGACGCTGCCGTCGAGTGCGGGCCGGTCCCTCCAGCCGCGGGCCGTCCGCTTCTCGTAGGACAGGATCAGCGGCAGCGTTGTCAGCTTGCGGTCGTCGTAGCCGTCCTTGATCAGCCGGGTGATGTTGAACAGCTCCCGGTCGACGAGGCCCGCCGTGACGTAGGGCGCGGCCTGTTTGGGCAGGAAGTAGGTCTCCTTGCCCTTCGTCCACGAGAGGTGGCCGGCGCCAGCGGAGGCTTGCACGGACGCCGCGATCCGCCCGTCGGGCTGGACGGCGGCGGAGATGACGTCACCGGTGACCAGGGTCAGGGTGTGGGGCTTGGCCTTGCCTGCGTCGAATCTGGGGCTTTCTAACGATGTGATGGGGGGTGGCGTCGGACTCGGGTCGGCGACGGCCGGAGGCATTCCTCCGACCATGAACGCCAAGCCGATACCGGTTGCCAAGACCCTCGAGCGCGTGCGCATCGGGTGCTCCCTTCAGATGGTGCTGTAGGAGGGTCTGTGCACGAGCGATTGTGAAGGTGTAGACCAATGCGCACCAGCATGCAGATCGGGGTTTCTGGTTCCATCCAGGTCAGAGACTTAAATTCATCTGGGTGAGCTGACGACCCGTCGGAAATGGGTAGTTTGCGCCAACCGCGTTTGTCCCTCACCGGTACAGCGAGCGCGCGGGCAAGTCGATGGGAGCGTTGGCCGGAGGTCGCTGCCTCTTGACCACAAATGCGGCTCACCGGGAATTGGTCGAACCTTTCACAGTTGGTCTGTACCTTGACAGTCAAAGAGGTCTAGTCCAGCCTCTGTTGGCGATGGAGTAGCAAGCGCCATTGGAATTCGTGCACCGATCACGCCCGGGCCTTTGCTCCAGCGCACAATCGATCGCCTTCCGGTCCGGGTGCCGTGCCACGCAGCGCTCTCCAAAGGAGTCGATCATGCGTTGGACCAGGACATTCGTCGCTTTATCAGCGGTAGCTGCCGTGCTTGTGCCCACCATGCCCGCACAGGGCGCGGTGTCGGACACGGCCGACCGGGCGCCGGCCGCCGGCCGTGAGTGGAACCCGGTGACCCACTCTGCGACGCTGATCACCGGAGATCGAGTCATCGTCACCCAACTCCCCGACCGGCGGTACGAGCTCAGGGTGCTCCCGGGTCCGGGCCGCAAGGACATCGGATTCATCAGACACATCAGCAGAGACCAGGACGGCGTTGACCGTATCGTGGTGATTCCCGACGACGCACGGTCACTAGTGTCGTCCGGCGCGCTCGACGGCAACCTATTCGACGTGGCGGAACTGGTGCGCCAGCACCGGGACGACAAGTCCCGCAGCACGTTGCCATTGCTCGTCTCCTCCCAGTCCGACAAAACCCCAGCCAAGGTCGGGATCGCCAAGGTGACCCGCCGACTGCCCAGCCTTGGCGGCTCGTCGGTCGTCGCCGACAAGAACACACTCGGCAAGCTCTGGGCCTCGCTGATCACCCACGACGCCGGAAAGCAAAGCAGGTTCAAGGACGGAGTCACCAGGATCTGGCTCGACGGCGAGGCGCGCCTCACCGACGACCAGAGCAACACCCAGATCGGCGCACCGGCCGCGTGGGAGGCGGGGTACACCGGCAAGGGCGTGACCATCGCTGTCCTCGACGGCGGCTACGACGCCACCCATCCCGACTTCGGCTCCGCCGTCGCCGAGGGTAAGGACTTCACCAACAGCCCGGACGGAGTCAAGGACACCTTCGGGCACGGCACCCACGTCGCCTCCATCATCGCGGGATCAGGAGCCGCGTCCGGCGGCAAGCACAAGGGAGTTGCCCCCGACGCCCGGCTGCTGGTCGGCAAGGTGTGCGGCGCGCAGTCGTGCGACTTCTCGGCCATCCTCGCCGGGATGGAGTGGGCCGCGCAGCGGGCGAAGATAGTCAACATGAGCCTCGGCGGCCGTGCCACCGACGGAACCGACCCGCTCTCCGCCGCAGTGAACCGGCTCTCCGCCCAGTACGGCACCCTCTTCGTCGTCGCCGCGGGCAACAGCGGCAGCGCGTCGGGCACGGTTGCCACCCCGGCCGCCGCCGACGCCGCCCTCGCCGTCGGCAGCGTGTCCAAGACCGATCACGTAAGCGGGTTCTCCTCACGCGGGCCGCGGTTCCGCGACTTCGCGGTCAAGCCCGATATCGCCGCGCCCGGTGAGTCGATCATCGCGGCGCGCGCCGCGGGCACGTCCATGGGCACGCCCGTCGACGACCACTACACCACCGCCAGCGGCACCTCGATGGCCGGCCCGCATGTGGCGGCCAGCGCCGCGATCCTGGCCCAGCAGCACCCCGACTGGTCGGGCAAGACGCTCAAGGCGGCGCTGACCAGCACCGCCAAGCCCGTCACAGGCGCAAGCGTCTTCGACCAGGGCAGCGGCCGGGTCGACCTCGCCCGCGCCGTCCGGCAGACCGTCCGCGCCACCACCACCGCCGTGGACTTCGGGCTGCTGAAGTACCCGCAGACCGATCTCCCGCCCATCACCAAGGCCGTGACGTACACCAACGACGGCGACGCTCCGATCACCCTGTCCCTCCAGGTCACTGGGGCGGGACCGGGCGGAGCCGGGCTGCCTGACGGTGCGTTCGCCGTTGCAGACAACGACGTCACCGTGCCCGCGCACGGCACGGCCACCGTCGACCTGACGGTCACGCCCAAGGCTCTGCTCGCGGGCACCCTCGGCAGCTTCGGCGGGCGCGTCACCGCGACCGGGCCCGACGGCGCCACCGTCACCACGCCGTTCGCCGCGACCACCGAGCCCGAGTCGTACGAGCTGACGGTCAAGGCCCTCGACCGCGCGGGCAATCCGGCCAGCCCGGACCTCGACCACTACTTCAATCTGGTCAACCTCGACAACGGCGACTCCCCCCAGCTGCCGCCGCTGACTAACGGCGCGCTGACCGTACGCCTCCCCAAGGCGACGTACGGCCTGAACGCGCTCGTCGACACGCCGAAGCCAGGGGAGCCGGCGCAGACGGCCAGCAGGACGTGGGCGAGCGTCCCGCAGATCGTCCTCGACCAACCCACGATGATCACCCTGGACGCCCGTGAGGGCGCGAAGATCGAGGTGAAGGCCGACAAGCCGGACGCCATACGCCACGTCGCGGACATCGACCAGATCTACGTGGTCGGTCAGGCCGGCGACGGCATCCCCGTTCATACCAACTACCGCAGCTACCGCGGTGAGGAGCTCTACGCCATCCCGGTGAAGGCCGACCCCGCCAGGTTCGACTTCGGCATCTTCCAGACCCTCCTGCCGTCCCCGGGTAGCCGCGAGAGGTACGCGTACTACGTCGCCCAGCCGTCGTCGGGCGGGATCCCGAACTCGCTCAGCTACCGGGTGCGCGACCATGAGCTAGGGCAGGAGCGCGCGCTGTACCGCGCGCAGGGCATCGACGCCCTCGGCACCCGCTCCTCCACTCCGGCCTACCTGCCGAACCAGTTCGTCGTGAATGCGGCCTTCGACGACATCCCCCTGCCGTCGAGGCGTACGGAGTTCTACTCGGCGAGGGAGGACATCCGGTGGAGCCACTACCTGTGGCAGCGCCCGACCGACGTACCGGAGATCAGCGACTTCGACGGGCACGTCGAGGCCGGGTACTACGGCTACAAGCCGGGTGAGCGGCGTACGCACACCTGGAACTCCGCGGTGATCGGCTCCGACATCTCCATGCACCCGTGGAACCGGGTGGTCAGGCTCGGCGACAACCTGCTCGCCCAGGTCTGGCCGTACTCGCCGGGCGATCCCGGCCACTCCGCCGCCTCCGCGCTCAGCGCGCAGTACATCACCGCGCAGACCACGCTCGCCAAGAAGGACGGCACGGTGATCGGCACCGCGCCGAAGCCGTGGGGCTTTTGGGCAGTGCCAGCGGAGAAGGGCCGGTACACCCTGGAGGTGAAGTCGAACCGCAGCCCCAAGTGGGCGTCCCTGGCGCCTGAGACCACCACCACGTGGTCGTTCCTCTCCGAGAACGTGGCCGAGGCGACGTACCAGCCGCTGCTCACGCTCAGCATGACCGGACCGTTTGACACCTACAACCGGGTACCCGACCAGCCCTGGTTCCCCCTGAAGATCACCGTCGGCGCGCAGGCGGAGTCCACGGGGACCGGCCAGGTGGAGAAGGTCACGGTCGAGCAGTCCGCCGACGATGGCAAGACCTGGCAGCGCGCCAAGGTGAAGCACATCGACGGCGACACCTGGGGCGCGCTGCTCGCCAGGCCATCGGACGGAGCGCAGTTCGACTCCCTGCGCGTCAAGGCGGAGGCAGCCAATGGCGACTCGATAGAGCAGACCACGATCCGCGCCTACGGCCTGAAAGGCTAGGAGATATTTAACGGTCCGGGTTACGCGGGGGCGTGACGGCTGTCGTGGGTCGCGCTATGCCGGGAGGACGAGGTATCCCGATGGCGGCGGCTTGACGGCTGAGGAACGGGCTCGGCGTGAGCAAGTCCGGCTCGCGGCCGCCGATCTGATCGAGGCCGGGGCCAGTGACCGGGAAGTGGCCCGGCGGTTCAGGGTGACCCGGATGTCGGCGAACCGCTGGCGGCGGGCCTTGGCCTCAGGAGGTCGGCAGGCCCTGGCCTCCAAGGGCCCCGGCGGTGCTCGCTGCAGGCTTGACTCAGGCCGACTTCGCGTACTGCAGACGGTGTTGGATGCCGGCCCGGCCGCCTCCGGCTGGCCTGACCAGTGCTGGACACTGGCGCGGATCGCCGAGGTCGTGCGCCGCCGGTTCGGTGTCGAGTACACCCTGGCGGGGCTGGACCTGCTGCTGCACCGCATCGGCTGGAGCGTGCAGGTCCCCTCCCGTAAGGCCACCGAGCGCAACGAGGCGGAGATCGCCGCCTGGAGGGACGAGCAGTGGCCCGTCATAAAAAGAGGGCGGCGGACTTGGGCGCCTGGCTCTGCTTCGAGGACGAAGCCGGCCAGGGCCTGAGGCCGCCCAAGGGCCGCACCTGGGGCCGACGGGGTCACACCCCGGTGGTGCGGGTCACCGCTGCGGGCACCAAACGTGTCTCCATGGCGGCGCTGATCTGCGCCGAAGCCGGCCACCGGCCACGGCTGATCTACCGCATCCACCTCGACCGCGGCCCCTCCAAAGGCCGCCGCAAGGGCTTCACCGAGACCGACTATGCCCGCCTGCTCGATGCCGCCCACCAGCAGCTCGGCGGCCCCATCGTTCTGGTCTGGGACCACTTGAACACGCACGTCAGCCGCACCATGTGCGAGCTGATCGCCGCCCGATTATGGCTGACCGTCTACCAGCTGCCGCCGTACGCTCCCGAGCTCAACCCCGTCGAGGGCGTGTGGTCACACCTGAAGAGGTCGCTGGCCAACCTCACAAAACACAGCCTCGACCAGCTCACCACGCTGGTGAAGACGCGGCTGAAACGCATGCAGTACCGGCCCCGCATCAACGACGGCCTCATCGCCAAGACCGGGCTCGACTTCCAACCGCCGTAACCTCAGCCGTTAAAGATATCTAGGCGCAGGCCGACGGCGATGCCTATGGCGGTGGGCGCATACGTGGTGAAGCCGTGCAGGTCGAGCTTGAGGCAGGCCAGCACGATGAACGCGGTCAGCAGCAGCACGGCCACGTATCCGTTGCGCTCGCCGTATTTGGCCGTGCGGATGGGAGAGCGTTCCCGCAGGCGTTTGACCAGGAGGTAGGCCGCCGTCACGACGCCGGCGGAGGTGGCGGCGCTGATGGCGATGGCCGGGGCGACGTCCTCGTGCAGGGTCAGCGCGAGGACGGTCGAGAAGGACACGGTCGCGGCCAGCGAGGAGAGCAGGACCTGCGCGAACGTCGGCATGATCAGCCCGCCGAGGCAGCGACTGACGGTCATCGCCACCACCGAGCTGGGGGTGGCGAGGAACACCGCGGCGATCGCCGCCGTACTCGTACTGCCCGCGTCCGACCAGGCCACCAGGGCCGCGAAAGCGATCGGCAGGGGGAGGTAGCGCAGGGCGACGGACCGGAGCGTGCCGCGGTCGGTGACGAACGTGCGCGCGTTCTCCAGCTCGATGCGGCACATGGTGATGACGCTGGCCAGCACCAGGAGCATCAGCAGCACGTACCCACTGGCAGCCGGTCCGGTTCTGGTACCGCAGCGCATTGTGGGTGAGCGCAAGCCGTACAGGACCGACCTGACCGATGCCGAGTGGACGGTGATCGAGCCGTTGACCGCCGCGTGGAAGGCGCCAGCATCCGTCGGTCAGCGGCCATCAGGGGCGTTACGAGTTGCGCGAGATCCTCCACTTCCCCGAACCCTCCGTCGTCGGCGCCGGCCCCGAGCGCGGGTCGGCCATGCGGCTGCTGCGGCAGCGGTGTGAGACCGGGATGGTCGCCCGAGACCTGGACACGAACGAGCGTGCCGTGCGACAGCTGCGCTACGAGCTGGAGGTCATCGGCCGGTTGGGCTTTGAGGGGTACTTCTTCTTGGCCGCATCCAGGCCCGTCGTCGACCTCGGCACCCCGGCCGCCGCGCGCTCCGACTGCGAATCGAGCACCACCAGGCACCACACCAGCCCACCACGGCCAACCCCGCCGACGAGCCAAAACCCACCAACCCCACATGTTCTGGCTAACCCATAACGATGTAAGACTCGCTTATTGCCCTCTAAGTTCCCGCGGCCCGTACATCGCGCTGCCAGCTTCGGTAGCAAGGGCCCAGTAGCGGTCACCGTAGGACCAGTGCCACCACTCGGTCGGGTAGTTCACCAGGCCCGCGGCGGACAGCGCGTCACCGAGCACCCGCCGGTTGGCCCGCGCTGCGCAGTCGACGTTATCGGCGTCCGTGTAACAGGCGCCGTCACTCTCTTCCGGGCTGGCATTCACCCGAGTTCCCATGTGGAGTTCCCGTCCGTCGGCGGAGATGAGCGTGAGGTCAACCGCGGCGCCGGCGCTGTGAGGCGCGATCTCCGGTGGCGATACGTACCGGCTCGCGGCCTTGCGAACCTGCGTCGGCGACCAGCTTGGGTTTCCGGCCCGCAGTTCGTCGGCATAGCACTCGAAGTAGTAGCGCTGCAGCGAGGGCGGCCGGTACCCCTCGACGAACAGGAGACGGATGCCATCCGGGAGCAGCTGCTGAGCCTTAAGAAGACGAGCCAGGACCCCTCCTCGCAGATACGCGAACGCCCCTGCATCGTCGACCTTGCGAGAGTACGCAGGGCCGACGTCGTGCAGGTCTTTCCCAACCCTGCGGCCCTGGACCGGCTCGCAGCCGCGGTCCTGGCCGAACTCCACGACGAGTGGCAGGTATTCGACCGTCGCTACCTCTCCGAAGGCTCCATGGCCGAACTGTTCACCGCCGGCCCCACCGAGGACGACCGGCAGCTTCCCCCGCCCGAACCGAACCAGCTCGGCCAGTGACTACAGGGGCCCGAGCAGGAACGGACCAGGAAACCGGTGTTGCTGTCAGAAGTTTTGACAGGTGGTGATCCGGGCCGCGTTACCAGGATGGATGCGATTCCGTCGCACCGCCTCTGCCCGAAGTGTGACGCACAGCCGGGCTCGCCGTGCCGCTCGCGCTCTGGGGCGGTCGCCTCCGCCTACCACACCGGCCGCTTCACCAAGGTGCCCCGGCTCGCCAAGCTTCTGCGGGTGCCCACCCCGGCCGACCGTGGGCCCGGACAGCCGTCGGGCAAGCACGGCGGCCGGCCGCCGGTCATCACCGACGACATGCTCCACACCGTGCTCCGCCGCCGCGCGCTCGGCGAGTCCGTCGAGCAGATCCGGCCCGACCTGATCATCCCCACCGGCAAACGCAAGGGACAGAACCCGTCCGTGGCCAGCGTCTACCGGGCCCTGGCCGAGCACACCAAGCGCGAGGGGTATCCCGAAGCCGTCGAGCAGGCGCACACCGACTCTCGGACCGAGTCCCCTGAAGGCCCGGTTCGTGAGGACCTGGCTCCGTTGCCGTGCGGGCCGCGGTGGGTATCGAGCAGTCTGCCGGAGCAACAGTCAGTAGGCGTGGGTCGGGAACTGCCCGTGGCGGGACGGCAGTCGGGCGGCGGCCGTGTGTGGGGCGCCGGGATGGGGTCGGTTCCTCCGTCCTCATCCCGGCGGAGCCCGTGCCGCTACTTCTGTTCGGCGGGCCGGAGGTCCAGGACCACGGTGCCGGAGCTGAAGTTCGTGGTGCTGGCGAGCGTCCACGAGGTGCCGGGGGTGCCATCGGGGAAGAGGCGCTTGCCCTTGCCGACGATGACGGGGTGGATCCAGAGCTTGAGCTCGTCGACGAGCCCGAGTTCGATCAGAGCGTTCGTCAGGTCACCGCTGGCGTAGATCAGGATGTCGCCCGTGCACTGGTCCTTGATCTTGGCGATCTCGGTGGCCAGGTCGCCGCGGACCACGGTGGCGTTCCACTCCGCCTGCTGGAGGGTGGTGGAGACGACGTACTTGGGGAGGGTGTTCATCCGAACGGCGAACTCGCCCTCGGAGTCTTCCATCTGCGGCCAGGCGGCGGCCATGCCCTCGTAGGTGACCCGGCCCAGCAGTAGGGCCTCGGCGGCGAACAGCTGGCCGTGTGCGTACTTGGCGTGGTCGCTGTTGAAGTACGGGCCCGTCCAGGCCGGGTTCTCCATGACGCCGTCGAGCGACAGGTAGGTCAGGGCGACGATCTTGCCCACAGAATTCTCCTTGGTTCGAGACAGAACTGAGCAAAGTGATGCGGCGCCTCGGCTGCGCAATCGTGCCGCGTGCGCCGTCCCGATCAGACTGCTCGGCAAGATCCGCTCGAACAACGCCCGATACTGGAACCCACGTTTAGCCGGGCTCAACACCGGATCCACAACCGAGGGGGCCTTGTGCTCGAACGCCTGGAGCTCGAAGCGTTTCTCACCCTGGCCGAGGAGCTGCACTTCGGACGCACCGCTGAGCGCCTGCACGTCACCACCGGCCGGATCAGCCAGACCATCAAGAAGCTGGAGCGGCACATCGGCGCGCCGCTGTTCGAGCGCACCAACCGCAGCGTCCGCCTGACCCCGCTCGGCCACCGACTGCACGAGGACCTCCGACCGGGCTACGAGCAGATCCAGGCCGGCCTCGACTACGCGATCGACAGTGTCCGGCAGACCCGCAGCGCACTGCGCGTCGGCTTCGTCGGCGCCGCCGCGGGACAGGTAGCCCATCAAGCCCGTGACCTGTTTCCCGAACGCGAGCCGGACTGCCCCGTCCACGTCCGGGAGGCACAGATCATCGACGCCGTCGCCCGGCTGCGCGAAGGCGACGTGGACGTCCTCGTCCTGAGCCTGCCGCTCCCCGGACCCGACCTGGTCATCGGCCCGGTACTGATCTCCGAACCCCGGATGCTGGCCGTCCCCGCCGGCCATCCGCTGGCCCGCCGCAAGAGCGTGACCATGGAAGACCTCGCCGACATCCCGCTCCTGCGGCTGGCCGGCGCACTGCCCGGTGACTGGCCATCAGACCGCTGGCCCGAGCGCACGCCCCGTGACCGGGCAATTCCCGGCGGCCCGTCGTTCGAGACCTTCCAGGAGGTCCTGCAACTCATCGGCGCGGGACGTGGCGGATACATCGTCGGCGCACAGGTGGTCCGCTTCTACACCCGCCCCGACGTCGCGTTCATCCCGTTCTGCGACGCCCCGCCGATCGACTGGGCCCCCGTCTGGCTGAAGTCCAACAACACCCCGCGCATCCGCGCCTTCGCCCGCACTGCCCAAGAGGTCGCCAACCGCATCTACCTGGCCGCCACCCACCAATGACCTCTGACCAGGTCTATAGGCCCATACCTGCATCCCTATGAGCGAACGCCACCGAGGTGACGGGGGCGCATGCGAACTCGTCCAGGCGCAGCAGGTCGACCTTGGTGCAGCGGGCGAGGGCGGCGGTGAGGTTCTTGTGCGCCTCGGCCCGCGTGTCCCGGCTTCCCTCGTACCGCAGAGCCGGTTGTCGGCCCGAGACCGACGAATGAACACGATGATCCCTCCGGATCCTCTCGAACAGCCACTCGTGCGACACTGCGGCGAGCGGTGCCGGCTGTCCGACCGCTTCCGAATGGTGCTGGACGCGCTGGCCTTCGTGAAGTCCCTCAAGGGCCGTCGCCGCCCCATCCAGGCGTGGGAGGTCCCGGCAAAGTTCCTCACCTCCGCCTGGCGACGCCTGGTCTTCCCGCCCCCGCCGATGCCCGTGGCCAGCGTCGAGAAGCGCGCCCTGATCGTCGCCTCCACCGAGGCCCTGCGCACCGCCCTGCACCGGCACGAGGTGGTACCTGGAGGGCCTGCGCAAGTGGGGCAACCCCAACACCCGGCTGCTGAACGACACCGCGTGGGAGGCGGCCCGCTCCCGCGTCTGCGAGGAACTCGACCTCGACGTGAAGCCGGACAAGATCCTGGCGGGCTGGACCGACCGTCTCGATTCGGCCCACCAGGAGTTCGCCGACGGCCTGGCCGCCAACCCCGCCGTGCGGATCGAGCAGCAGGGCGGCCGCGACCGCATCATCCTCACCGGCCTGGACCGCCTGGACGAACCCGCCTCCCTGCGCGAACTCCACAAGGAAGTCGAGGGCCGCCTGCCCGCCGTCGACCTGCCCGAGATGGTGCTGGAGGTCGACTCGTGGGTGCCCTACCTCGGCGACTTCACCCACGTCTCGGAAGCCAACTCCCGGATGGACGACCTGGAACTGTCCGTGGCCGCGGTCCTCACGGCGGAGGCCACGAACGTCGGGGTCGAGCCGATCGTCCACGACGGCGTCGACGCACCGCGAGCTCCAGCCCGGCCGCCCCGGTCACCCGTGGACCGGGTGGACCTTCTCGGCCGGGTGGGGCGCACGGCAGGAGCTCCAGGTCCAGCTGGTGGAACCGGTCATCGTCGCGGAAGCCGCCGTCGACGTGTCCTTGGATGCGTCGGGGCGGTGGAGGCACCCGGTCCGGCTCATGCGCGTGCGCACCGATCTCGCGCCGTCCGAGATCCCCCTGTTCGGGGAGGAACGCTGATAGGAGTCCCCGCGTGAATGCCCTGGCACAGGCGCTGACGTTGATGCCAGAGCGCATGAATGTCCGGCTGGCCGAAGGGTGAAGGATGTGGACCTGCAGGTCCGCTACGGCCTCTGTGCCAGGGCAGCTGCGTTGCCCAGCGTTCCCCAAGGTAGGGCGGCCCCGGACAATCGGCACGATGGTCCTACCGCGCGGCGGCGCCGGGCAGCCCGTGCGACTGGCGGTGTGGTCCGCCTGCCGTACCTGGCGCGCAGGGAGACGAGCAGTGTCAGCGTGGAGTTCACACGCGCCTTCACTGGGTGCGCCCGCTGGGCAGACGGGACGGAGTGGGCGGTCATGGCAGGCGCGATCTGGACAGGTGTGATCACGTGCGGGGCGCAGCGTACAGCTCAGCAAGCTCCTCGCCGTCGGCGATCGCGTAGAGGTGTTCGACGCGAGCCTTCTTGGCTGCGTAGTCCGGGTCGCGGGAGGTCTTCCACGTGGAGACGCCTTCCTCGCGGAGGACAGGAGTCCGGGACCGCCGTCCCGTCGCACGGCGACCGCGGCGGCCACCGGCACGTCGAAACCGATCCGGTACTGCGATGCCCGCCACTTCCGCCTGCCGGCTTCCGGTTGTGATCAGCCGTCGGCCGTGTGTTCTTGGCTGCGCTGGTTTGCGCGGTCGACCTCGACCATGTGTTCCTCGGCCCACGTACGAAGCATGGCCAGCGGTTCTTCCAGTGTCAGGCCGAGTGGGGTGAGCCGGTAGTACACGCGCGGTGGCACTGACGCTTCCACCCGACGGCTGACCAGGCCGTCACGGGTCAGCCCTTGAAGGGTGACCGACAGCATCTTCTGCGAGACGCCGGTCATCCTGCGCTGCAGTTCCGCAAAGCGCACCTCCTCCGGGGACGCCTCCGCCAGCACTTTGATGGCCATGGACGTCCACTTCGTGCCGATCCGGTCGAGCAGACGGCGGGTCGGACACTGCGGATCGAATAGATCTCCACGATTCCCGTGAGGCGGGCGCCGCGTCGAGGAGGTCACCTGGAGCTCACCACCTGTGGCAGAAGTGCGGTCTTGGCTCTCTCACTTTAGTTACCTATCGTTTTGTTGTCACTATTCGTAACCACCGTGGGAGATCCCCGTGCCTGTCGCACCGCGCCGCATACCCGGCCATCGCCCGTCGGGCGTCGAACTCCGGCGGGTCACGGCCAACGGCGTCGACCTCAATGTGGCTCTTGCCGGCGAGGGGCCGGCCGTCCTGCTGCTGCACGGCTTCCCGCACACCTGGGAACTGTGGACCGATGTCCTGGACGGGCTCGTCGGGCAATACCGAGTGATCGCACCGGACCTGCGAGGAACAGGCGCGAGCACGCACGCAATGGACGGCTACGACGCCGGCACGCTCGCGACCGACGCCGAAGCCCTCCTCGACGCTCTCGGGGAGAGTTCGGCGGCCGTGGTCGGCATCGACGCCGGCACCCCACCGGCCTTTCTACTTGCCATGCGCCGCCCCGACCTCGTCCGGCAACTCGTGGTCATGGAGTCGCTTCTGGGCAGATTGCCGGGCGCCGAGGGATTCCTCGCCCACGGAGCACCGTGGTGGTTCGGCTTCCACGCGGTGCCCGGCCTCGCGGAAACCGTACTCACCGGCCACGAAGCCCAGTACATCGACTGGTTCCTCAGTGCGGGCTCTCTCGGGGAGGGTGTAGATCCCGCTGTCCGAGACGCCTTCGTCCGCGCGTACACCGGGACCGAGGCCCTGCGCTGCGCCTTCTCGTACTACCGCGCACTGCCCGCAAGCGCCGAGCAGATCCGGGAAGCCGCCGGTACGGGCCGGTTGACTGTACCCACCATGGCCATCGGTGCCCGCCCTGTGGGCAGAGCCCTCGAACAGCAACTTCGGCCGGTCACCGATCATCTCGTCGGCCACATCATCGAAGACTGCGGCCACATCATCCCGCTGCACCGCCCCGAGAGGCTGCTCAGCCTTCTGGAACCGTTCCTCGCCTCGGCGGGGCCAACCGTCGATCCTCGCGCGGGCCACTTGTGAATCCTCGAAGCGCGCGGGCCTGTGGCGGCTTGCCGGCAGCGGGACCAAGTGCCGCTCTTCGTCGCGCCAACGTCTGCCCAGGTCAGCATCTGTCCGACGACTAACTTCGTTGAGAACGGACACTCGGCCCGGCCGGGCTCCTGGATTTAAGGAGACGTAGAACTCCTCGTCTCCGCCCGTCTGCGCGAACACATCACTGGGGCGTGGCCCACCGGGCGGCGCGTAGGGGACGCTCAGCAGTCCGACCGCGCGGAAGACGATCCGGCCTGACGAAGGCGGAGACCGCGGCGATGGTCGAGGATCGTGCCCGACGATCACTGCGGTCTGTTCACCGAGCGCGTGCGCCACGGCGACGTGGTCCTCGACGAGGTCGAGCATCCGGTACGCGGCCGCGTCGTGGAAGAGCGCCCGTAGCCGCGAAGGTCGATGGCGACCGCGCGGTACCGGCCGCGGCAGTATCGACAGTTGGTGGCGCCAGGAGTACCAGGACTCGAGGAAGCCGTGGACCGGCAGGACCAGTGGTCCGGTGCCCTGCTCCACCAGGTGCATCCGTCCTCAGGTGAGGAAACCAGACGGTGCGTGTAGAGACCACGGTATTAGTGATTGTTTGACCGGCTGTCCGGTCTTGTCGTTGTGCCAGATCGCCGCCGTGAGCGCGAGGATCCGGCACCAGACCCGGGCCGCCACCCCTGCCGGGCTTTTGCCGCCGTGTCGTTCCAGGTCAAGCTGCCCTTTGAAGGTCTGATTGATCGACTCGATGACCTGTCGCAGCGGCTTCAACAGGTGCGCCTCGCCCGCTCGGCCTCCCCCTTGCGGGCCGGCCGCAGCAACTCCAGGTGACGCTCGGCAAGGTTGCACTCGAACTCGCGGCCGTAGTAGTTCTTGTCCCCGATGATCGTCTGCCCGGGGTGGGCGGCTTCGACGTCGGGCGCGGCATCAAGCATGTCGCGCAGCGTTTCGCGTTCGTCCGCCTTGGCCCCGGTGAGCGCGAAGAGGACCGGCAGTCCGCCGAGCGGGCACACCAGGTGCAGCCGCAGCCCCTAGAAGTACCGTGAGTGCGACGCGCAGTAGCCGTACTGGGCCCAGCCCGTGCCGCATCAGGCAACGTTTGCCCTGTCGACGAGGGGGTGGCCCTCATGCTTCCAGCGTCGGCCGCCGCGACTCCCCGCGCATCCGGGAAGGGCCGCGGCAGACATCCAGCTGCCACAGCAATCCGGCCGTGCTGACCTCCGGCAGGACTGCGGCCGGCGATCACGGTGCGGAGCAGTGATCGGCCAGGCCGCGCAGTCCCACTGTGAAGATGTCGGTCCGGAAGGCTTTCGTCAGTTCGTCGGTGTCGGCGCGGTCGCAGTCGAAGATCACCGACCAGCCGACGAACGTCTCATCGGTGGAGGTGAGAGGCAAAAACCGCATGATGGCTCGGTAGGACTGCACTGGGTACGGAGAGCTGACGATGCCATAGGTCAGAGACCGTGCGTGGTCGTTCAGTGCCACGAGGGATTCCACTACGGTCCCCCCGTCGGCCATGGACAGAGTGCGGACGCAACCGACGCAGTCGGGGGCTTCTGCGTCCGCCAGGACGCAGCGTGCGACGGCCGGCTGCCAGATGGCCAGGCCACCGAAGTCACGGACGACGCGCCACACTGTGGTGACCCGGGCCGGGATGACGGCGCTGGCGAATGCTTCGGGCATGAAAAGACTCCGGTTCTGAGAGGGAGGGGCGTTACGGCGGCCGGGCGGATTGGTTCTGTGCGTCGCAACCCTGATCAGGGTTCTGCCGCGGGCTCCGGGGCGGTGACGTGCGCGACGAGTGCATCGAGGCGGCCGGTCTGCCGGGCCACGGAGGCCACGCTCGCGTCGGCGGCCGCCAGGAGGAGTGCGGTGTTCGCGCCGGCACCGCTGCCGTCGCCGTTCTCCGGGGGCCGTGACACCCAGCGGCCGGCGGACGGCCGCCGGGGCCGCTGCCTCGACCTGCCCGAGAGAGGACGGCAGGGGGCGCCGGTGTGCGGTCGGCAGCGCGGTGACTGGCCGTAGCGCCGACGCTACGAGCGCGGCCGCAGGCGTGGGAGGGTGTGCTGCGGCTACAGCTGGAGTACTAGTAGGGCTTGGTCAGGTCGGTATCGCCGTGGGTATGTCGCGGTGACAGGTGGGGCAGGCGCCGGTCCAGACCGCGAGGAGTAACTGCATCTCGCGGACGACCTGGTAGAGGCTCAGGCCGGCGCCGTCTCTTTTGGGGTCCGGGCCAGTCGCTGGAGCGTGCAGAAGGCGTGGGCGGCGGAGACGAGCGTGACATGGTGGTGCCAGCCGTTCCAGGTGCGGCCCTCGAAGTGGGCCAGGCCCAGGGCCTGTTTCATCTCGCGGTAGTCGTGCTCGATGCGCCAGCGGAGCTTGGCCAGCCGCACCAGCGTGGTGAGCGGAGTGTCCTCGGGCAGGTTGGAGAGCCAGAACTGCACCGGCTCCGGCTCGGTGGCGGGCCATTCGGCCAACAGCCAGCATTCGGGCAGTTCCGGGCCGTCGACGGCTTTGCGGATCTCGCGTCCGGCGGGCCGGATCCGCAGCGCCACGAACCGCGAGTACATGCGCTTGAACCCGCTGCGGCCGCTGCCCGGGCGGGAGCCCTCCCGCCACTGCACCGGCCGGGCCTCCCGTTTCCCCGCAGCGATGACCAGCTCCTTCACACTCCTGGGCGCCTCGGGATAAGCCGGCTGGGGCGGACGTCCGCGGCCGCTGTGGGGCGGGGTGTGCGGCCTGGCGTCGTGCGGGTGGGCCGTGACGGTGGTCGAGCTGCCCACCACGTAGTGCAGCCCGCGTTCTTCCAGGCCCAGCCGGAAGGCTGCGGTGTCCCCGTAGCCGCCGTCGGCCACGGCCAGGGGGACATCGATGCCCCAGGACCTACTCTCGTCGATCATGTCCAGGGCCAGTTGCCACTTCTCGACATGGCCCACGTCCGCCGGGATGCCGCACCGCTCGCGGCGGGCCGCCTTGCCCGGGTCGGCCTGCGGCGAGGCGGGATCCCAGCTCTTGGGCAGGAACAAGCGCCAGTCGATCGCCGTCGAGGCGGTGTCCGAGGCCAGATGCAAGGACACACCCGCCTGGCAGTTGGTGACCTTGCCGGCGGTGCCGGTGTATTGCCGCGACACACACGCCGACGCGTCGCCGTCCTTGATAAAGCCCGTGTCATCGATGATCAACGCGGTCGGTTCGATGGCCGTGGTCATCTTCCACGCGAGGCGGGCCCGCACATGCGCCGGATCCCACGGGCTGGTGGTGATGAAGCGGGCCAGGGCCTGCCGGTTGCCGTCCTCACCCAGCCGGGCGGCCATCGGCTCCACCGATTTGCGCTGCCCGTCCAGCAGCAGACCCCGCAGATACACCCCGCCCCACCGACGCTGATCCGCCCGCGCGAACGGCTCGAACACATCCGCCGCGAAGTCCTCCAGACGGCACCGGACTTCATCCAACTCCTCAGGCGTCATACCCGGTCAACGACACCGCTCCTCAAACGGACACGCCACCGATGAACGCACCTGACCAGGCCCTACTAGGGTCCAGGTCGTCGCATGAAAGAAGCACTCTCCAGGTGAAGAAGCGTATCGGGTCCTACCCGCGTGTTCGTACCGAAGGCGGTGGTCGCGGGGTGGTCTCCTAGGCTGGCGGTGTGCTTGGGGTAGGGCACTCTCTCTCATTGTCTCCCCTTTACGATGTCTGTTCGCGTCGGGTGAGCCTTGGGTGCCACCTGTGCGCGGTCAAGCCGGCGGGGGACAGGAGGGCATCAGGCGCATGAGCGGGGTTACCTTCGACCTTCAGCGTGCGGCATCCGGCAGGGGCTCCCGCGGGGAGGTCCACGCGTTGGTGGGGTACATCGACGGGCTCGGGCGGATCGAGTTGGCCTTTCCCACGGAGCACAGTGACTATCCGGCGGAGTACTGCGAGGTCGCGGTCAGCGGGGACAGTTTTCCGCTCACCACCTACCTCGGGCTGCGCTATCTGCGGCGTCCGCTGCTGGCCAGGGGCGAGCTGCGGGTGGAGTGGGATCCCGCCGAGCTCTCCCGGCACGCCTGGTGGCCCGGGCGGAAGGGGCGGGCCCTGCGGATTCACGTCAAGGGGCGGTCGTACACGTACGCCCAGCGGGGCGGCAAGTGCGGTCACGAGCTCGTCCGGCCCGGTGCCGCGGTGCACATGCGGCGTTCGAGCTGGCGGAACCCGCACACCATCTCCGGGACCTGCCTCGACCAGGCCGACGCCCTCGACATCGGCATCGCCGTCGTACTCGAGGGCGTGTACACGCGCAATCTGACGACGGGCGGGGCGCTCGTGTCGCTGCCCGGGCGGTTCGTCAATCGGTTCAACGATCTCTGATCACACTTGATCTCGGGGGGACAGAAGAGAGATGCCTTCCATAGATGCGGCCCGGCGCCGACTGCGGTTGGCCGACGCCCACCTCGGCGTGCTGGGTATTCTCGTGCACGACGGGCAGATTCCGGAGGAACTCGCCGCGGCGAGGGGTGAGTTGCGCGAGGCAGCGATTCTCGACGCCGACGACAAGATATCGGCCGACCCCTACCCGCTCGTCGCCACGCTGATGGAGCCGAAGGTCATCGTCCGGGTCGAGATGACGGGCCCGCAGGGCGCCACGCAAAGCGGCCCCGTCATCGGCGACGACTTCATCTTCACCCATGAGAACTGGCCGGGAGACGCCGAGTCCGAGTACGTCCCCACAGAGCCCGAGACGCTCGTGTGGGCACTGACCAGGATGGTGGACCCGCACCGAGACTTCACCGACGAGGCCGACGGGGCCAAACGCCTGGGCAAGAAGCTCGGCGGCCTTTTCGGCTAGGGAGCTGATCAGCCGTGCGCGCGTTCTCCTTCGAACTCCAGCGGTTCACCAACACCGTGACCTCGAGGAACCAGCACCACCTGACCTTCTGGCGCGGCGACGTCGGTCGGCTGGGGCCGGTGGAGCTCGTCGTGCCCGCCCTGGAGGCGGTGCCCGTCACCGACCGCACCTCCCGCATGGGCGCGATGGTGACCGGTGAGAACATCCCGGTGTCCGTCTTCACGGGGCTGCCCTACGGCGGGCGGCCCCGGCTGGCCCGGGGACGGCTGAGCGTCGCCGGGCAGGACGCCGCGTTCTCCCGCAGGGCGCTGCGGGCCAGCCGGAGCGGGCGCGCGCTGAGGATCTGGGCCGTGGGGCGGCAGTACCGGTACGAAGAGGTCAGCAACCGGCGCCATCACGTGCTGGTGCGTCCCGAGTCGCGGATCGTCATGGACCGCTCCAGCGCGAACAACCCGCAGCGCATCTCGGGTGCCGCGCACGGTGCCGCGGACTCGGTCGACATCAGCCTCGCCATCCTGTTCGAGGGCGTGTACACCCGCAATCTGTCGCTGCGCGGTGCGCTGATCTCGGCACCGGGGAGGGTGATGGACCGGCTCGGGGATTAACCTCGCCGTCTCGCTCGGGTGTGGCGGCTTTCGAGGCAAAAATGCGAAAGTACCTTCCTGACCTGGGACGATGAACCTTGCTGAGGGGTTCTGTCGGTCCAGGTGGAGGGCACTTTCTACGTGCAGGCTATCGGGTTGCGTCCAAAGGTTCAGGTCAGTGCCGATGGTTCGGGGCTGGTTGGGCATGCTGGGGCACGGTTGCTGGCGGATCTCGCTGATGCCACCGGGCTGACCGCCGCGTACTCCGCCGCTCTCAGACCGCTTCGACCGCGCGGGACCGGACATGATCCGGGCCGGGTCGCCTCCGATCTCGCGGTGATGCTCGCCGACGGCGGTGAGGCGATCGCGGATCTGGCGGTGCTGCGGGACCAGGGCGAGGTGTTCGGCCCGGTCGCCTCCACGCCCACGGCTTGGCGGTTGCTCGCCGACACCGACGAGGCTGCACTCGCTTCGCTGCGAGCGGCCCGCGCTTCAGCCCGGGAAGTCGCCTGGATGCAGGCCGCCGAGACCGGCGAGGGCATACCTGCTGCCCGGGCCGGCGGACGAGAACTTCCCGGCCTGGTTCTGGATCTCGACGCCACGCTGGTCGCCTGCCACTCCGAGAAGGAGCAGGCCGCCCCGACCTGTAAGGGCGGCTTCGGCTTCCATCCGCTGCTGTGTTTCCTCGCGAACACCGGCGAGGCCGTGTCGGGGCGGCTTCGGCCCGGGAACTCCGGAGCCAACACTGCCGCCGATCACATCGCGGTGCTCGACCAGGCGCTCGCGCGGATCCCCGACGCCCACCGGCACGGCACCGACATCCTGGTCCGCGGCCGACAGCGCCGGATCCGCGAAAGCCTTCCACGCCCACGTCCGCGACGTGCGGAAACAAGGAATCCGCACCTTCTCCTCGGTCGGATACGCCATCACCGAGCCGGTCCGCCGCGCCATTCGGGCCATGCCCGACCGCCTCTGGCATCCGCCCTGGACCAGGACGGGACACTGCGTGGTGGCGCCCAGGTCGCCGAGCTGACCGGCATGGTCGATCTGGACGGCTACCCGAACGCCACCCGCATCATCGTGCGCCGGGAGCGGCCGCACCCCGGCGCCCAGCTGTCCCTGTTCGATCAGGACGAGGGCCTGCGCCATCAGGTGTTCCTCACCGACACCCCGTACTCCGGTGGCGGTGCGGCCCAGTTCCTGGAGGTCCGTCACCGCGGGCATGCATGCGTCGAGGACCACATCCGGTGCGGCAAGACCACCGGATTCGGTCGCTTCCCCTCCCGCGGCTTCGCCGTCAACACCGTCTGGCTCGAACTCAGCCTCACGGCGATCGACCTGCTCGCCTGGACCCGCGTCCTCCTCCTGGACGGAGAACTGGCCACCGCCGAGCCGAAGAAGCTCCGCTACCGGCTGCTGCACGTCGCCGCCCGCCTCACCCGCGGCGGCCGCCGCCTGCGCTTGCGGATATCGGCGACCTGGCCCTGGAGAAACGAACTGGCCACGGCCTTCCACCGCCTCGCCGCACTGCCCCGACCCGCAGGCTGACCGGCAACCACCCTGACCGCCCACGACCCGAAGGACCCGGAGAACGCGACCACCGCGCCGGGACTCCGCCATTTTCCGAACACCGAAATCGCGTCGGTCACCCGACAATTGCCCCTCAGCGACACCTCATCGTCCCAACCGAAACGGCGGGGTTAGTACTGCAACGGTGCTTGCCGTGACTGATGGCCAGGTCGGTCGTTGGTGTGGTTATGGGTGGGGACCTTGCTGATGTCGGGTGGTGGGCGTGTCAACTGGATGCTGTGCATGAGCGGTTCGTGCACCGTTTCAGCAGGCCGGAGCCCCGGGAGTCCGCACTGGCTTATATGCGGGGCCTGATCGCTCCGCTGCAGCGGAAGAACGGCTGGACGCTGGCGGAGGAAGCCGGCCACGCAGGCCCGGACCGCATCCACCGGATGCTGAACCGGATCGAGTGGGACGCCGACGAGGTCCTGGATGACGTGCGTGACTATGTCGTCGAGCACCTCGGCGACCCGAACGCCGTCCTGATCGTGGACGACACGGGCTTCTTGAAGAAGGGGACGCGGTCGGCCGGGGTGCAGCGGCAGTACTCCGGCACCGCCGGGGCCTGGAATAACTGTCAGGGTTGATCTTCCGGATGGTCCTCGTCAGGCAAGCGAAAATGAAGCTGTTCGAGGGTCCGGGCGGGCGACCCAGGCAGCGGTGTGACGGCGATGCGATGCAGGTCCAGGAGCCGGTGCCCGTCTTGGAAGTGGTTGGAGAGGTTGGTGCGTGTAACGCCCAGCAGCTGGGCCAGAGGGTGCTGGTGATCGCCCTGTCGTAAGATCAGCGCGTAATTGCCGTTGACGTTGAACAGTGCACCGTAGCCGTAGTCACCGCTGGGGGCTCCCGCGGCGGTGGTCTGGAACCACTTTCCCTGGTTGTCCGAGGCGTACGGTTGCATCCAGGCCGAAGCGCTGGAAGGCACCGTCCATGAGGACGTCTCCCGGTTGACGGTGATCATCCCGCTGGAAGGCAGCACGTACCGGTACGCAGCACCTTCGTCCGAGACCCGGACCACCAGGTCCATACGGGCCCTTCCCGTACCGGTGAACGACAGGGTGGTCTCATTGAAAGTGTCCTGGACGTCGCGCCGCTTGCCGGTGGTCATCGTGTAGGACTCGGTGACCGTGCGGTCGCTGCGGCCGGTGAAGGACAGGTCGCCGCTGAAGTCACCCGCACTGGTGACGATGCCGATAGAGGACGGGGACAGCACGCTGGCGCCGCGGTCTTGTACCCCGAACCGCAGCGACCCGCTGTCCAGTGTCACCTGGGCACTGATCGGAGAGGTGCTGGACGGCCCGTTCACGGTCCAGCCAGTGGCGGCCGCGGTTGAGGCCGACGCCCAGGCGACCGGGGCCACAAGCGTGAAGGCCGGGACCGCCAGTATGACGGAGGCGATTGATGTCAGGCGATATCTGAGGGTGCTGAGTGGCACGGTGATTCCTCCTTGCTACTCCGCTGGGGAGCCCGCCGCGCGGCAGGGGTGGCCACGCAGCGGGCCGGGCCGGGACAAGGTCAGCTGTAGACCTCGAACTCGTAGATCCGGGCGGCGCCGCTGCCTGCCTGCTCGGCGGTCAGGACGTCGAGCTTGAGGTAGCGGGTGGTGACGTTCACCGTGTGTGTCGTGACGCTGGCGGTGTTGCCGCGCGCCCGGACCAGGGTGGTCCAGGTGTGGCCGTCTTCGGAGGCCTGGATGTCGTAGTCACGGGTGTTCCACGCGGTCGTCTCCCCGCCGGCGCCGGCGTGCTTGAGGGTGATGGTCCTGATGGGCGTGGGGCCGCTCAGGTCCACCTGCCACCACTTGGTACTGCCGGACGAACACCATTTGTCACCGGTTCCGCCCGAGACGCTGCCGTTGACCGCCTTGGCCGCGGTTTCGTTGGAACTGCACGCGGAGTCGGCGGTCGCCGGCTTGTTCAGGGCCACATCGTTCGACGTGGAACCGGTGTCGAACGACGGCGGGGCGTCGGTGGCCGAGCTGCCCCACGAGGTGTTCGGAGTGCCGCCCAGGGTCATGTCGACGGTGCCACCGTCCCGTACCAGTGACTCCGGCAGCCACGGCCGGGTCGAGGTGGCGCCGTTGACCCGCATGCTCTGGATGTACGGGGCGTTGGTGCCGGCCCCGGTGGCGTTGATCGTGAAGGTGGCCCCGTTGCCGCGGTGCACCACCACCTGGCTGAACAGCGGGCTGGCCAGCAGCAGATCCGCCCGGCCCGGGGCGAGCGGGTACACGCCCATGGCCGCGAAGACGTACCACGACGACATCGCCCCGAGGTCGTCCTGCCCGGGGATCCCGCCCGGTTCATTGGACCACAAGGTGTTGACGACCTGCCGCACGGTCTGCTGCGTCTTGTACGGCTGGCCGGCGAAGTCGTACAGCCACGGAGTGCCGATCGACGGCTCGTTGCTCAAGTCGGAGTGGGCGCCGCCTGCGTCGGACAGTGCCCAGCTGCCGTCGGAGGCGTGGAAGAAGCTGTCCAGCCGGCGCGCGGCCGAGGCCGGGCCGCCCATCTTGGCGAACAAGCCCTTGACGTTGAACGGGACCATCCAGGTGTACTGCGCGGCGCTGCCCTCGGCGAAGCCGTCGTCGCCGGCCGGGTCGAACGACTGCCACGCTCCGGACGAGTCGCGCTGCTGGATGTATCCGGTTCCGGGATTGAACACGTTCTTCCAGTTCTGCGCCCGCGACAGGAACTGACTGCTCGTGCCCGTGTCACCCAGCCGCTGCGCCAGCTGGGCGATGCCGAAGTCGGCGGAGACGTCCTCAAGGGTCTCGCCGGCACCGCCCCAGGCGTGTCCGTCGGACGGCACATAGCCGGTCGACAGATACTGGTCCAGGGACGGCCGCTCACCGACCACCATGACGTTCCAGCCGTCGCTGCTGCGGTCCGCGTCGGTCACGGTGGTGGCGGCGTGCACCATAGACGCCAGCGCTCCGTTCGCGTCGAACGAGGTTCCCCCGAAGGCGTAGATACTGGCCACCGCTGCGTGCCCAGGGTCACCGGTCATCACGTGGGTGCCGCCCTGGTTGTGGGTCCAGCGGTCCCACACCCCGTCGTTCTGACCGGCCTGGTTGTACAGCGACTGGGCTATGTCCGCGCCGACATCGGGCCGCAGCAGTGTCACCAGCTGCACCTGGTCCCGGTAGACGTCCCAGCCGGAGAAGTTTGCGTACTGCGCCTTCTGCGCGCCGGACACGGTGTGCACCTTCTGGTCCATCCCCATGTACTGGCCGTTGGTGTCGCTGAACACGTTGGGGTGGAGCAGGGAGTGGTAGAGCGCGGTGTAGAAGGTCGTCTGCTGTGCGGTGGTACCGCCGGTGATCTCGACGCGGCCCAGCTCCTTCTTCCAGGCGTCGTGGGCTTGCCGGCGCACTGTGTCGAAGGAGGTGCCGACGGGATTCTCCACGTTGAGGTTGGCCTTGGCGTTGGCGAGGCTGACGTAGGAGATGCCGACGCGCATGGTGACCGTCCGGTCCTGGCTGGTGTCGAACGTCACATAACCGCCCGAGCCCTTGCCGGGCGGCGGCCAGCCGTCGGTGCCGTACGTGGTCCCACCGCCGGCGCTGGTGCCGCCGGGATTGAGTGTGCCGTCCCGCCAGGTGCCGGTGCTGGTGAACTGCTGGTCGAACGCGGCGTAGTAGTACAGCGTGTAGTAGCTGCGGCGACCGATGTCGTTGATGTAGCCGCAGAAGTTTCCGCTGGTGACCGACCCGCTGATCACACGATTGGCGGTGTCGACGGTGGTCTGGGCGGCGCTGCTGCCGGCTTCTGAGTTCGACGTGCGGAACAGCAGCGAGGCGGTGCTGCCCGACGGGTAGGTGAAGCGGGCGGCACCCGTGTGGGTCGTCGCGGACAGTTCGACGTTGACACCGGAGGCCAGGCCCACGCGGTAATAGCCGGCGCCGCCGGTCTCGTCGGCGTGGGAGAAGTCGCCGGCGTACGTGGAGTCGTCCCTGTCCGCGGTGGGCGAGGAGGACACCGATCCCGCATACGGCAGGATCGGCACGTCGCCGGAACCGCCCGCGCAGCCGGTACCCGACATGTGGGTGAGACTGAAGCCCCGTACCCGTGTCACGTCGTAGTCGTAGCCGCCCGGCTGCGGGGCACGGGTCTGGTCGCCCCGGGTGTTCTCCGGGCTCCACTGCACCATCCCGAACGGGGTGTCCGCGCCGGGAAACGTTTCGCCGCTGTTGCTGGAACCCACGAGGGTGTCGACGGCAGCCGCCGGATCGCTGACTGCCGCACTGGCCGCCGGAGGGGCGACGAACTGCACGAGTCCGGCGACCGCGAGCGCGACGCCGAACGTGAACGGGGTCATCAAGACCCGTCTGAGGGGATGACGTCTGGACAAGGGGAACTCCTTCGTGGTCGGCCGGAACAGGCGGGCAGACGTGAGCTGCTGCTGACAACGTTGTCTTCTCGGCTGGGCGCGACAGGAAACAGGCAGGTTGGGACAGCGGCAACCCATCGGCGGATCTCACCGCCACGCGTCGGCGTCGCACCGCGCCGCCGGGTGGGCGATGCCGTCGTGCAAGCCACGGCCGCCTCCCGTAGTTGGGGTGGCACTCGCAGGAACCGCCCCCGAAGGCGGTGTTGCCGATCTGCATCGGATGCCAGTGGCGGGGTGGAAGCCGGCCAGGAAGGCGCCTTGGCTGGAGCCGCCCGACTGCGCGCAGTCGCCGCCGCCGGCTCCGTGACCGGTGGCCAAGGTGTCCGGTCCGGCGCACCGGTTGAGCTGTGCGCCGTTGCCCTCGTCGGAGGGGCCTCCACGGCCGATGGAATGCGCCCAGTGGTCGGGTGTCCGGTCGAAACCGATGCGTTACCGCCGAAGGCGTCGACCAGCTGACGGCCGTTTACCGTGCCCGCGGTGGCGAAGGCCGCGTCCCACGCGGTACCGGGGTCGCCGGTGCGCTGCGATGCACGGTGCAGTGACGTCGCGGTGAAGGTGAGGGGGCTGTTGCCGTGGTCGTGACCAGGACGGGGAACCCAGTGCCGGCAGACCGTGCCGTCGGTGTCGACGACGCAGTGGCCGGCGGTGGCGACCTCCGGCTTGTTGGTTCCGCTGACGGTGTCACCGGAACGGCGTATGCGCCGTCGGGCGTGGGCTTGCGGAGGGAAATCTCGCCGGCCGTGGTGGAGACCGGCCCCCCGCCTGCCCGGCGCTGCGGGGAGAACGTGGCCCGGCGAGCGGCGGACGCCATCCGCACCGCAGAACCCTGCGGGCCGGCAGCCGGCGGGGCGGACCACGGGGTGGGGGCCTGCCTTGCGGCGTTGGTGCCTTGCAGGTGCGTGGCCGGGCGGGCGGCCGGCGCGTCGAGGTCGGTCACCGAGGCCGGCCGTCCCGGCGTCCGGAAGTTCGGAGCAGCGGCCTGCGCAACGGTGACCTGGGCCGTCAAGGCGACCGGCCCGGGCTGCCGTGCGTCGCGCGGCTGCACGGTCGTCTGGGTGGTCCTCTGCCGCCAGCCACGTGCCTACGAGACCGACGGCAACCAGCGGACCGACGAGGCGCGTTGATCGCATTCGTTCCTCCTGCGAAGGTCGGTGTTGACAACGTTGTCCCGCTGTGGGCCGACTGGACCTGTTGAGCCCTGGTGGGTCAGGAGGCCGCGTTCATCAGGTCGACCGCGGACTGCTGGCGGGCGGCGTCGGTCGTGTCGAGGGGCCCGGCCCAGTGGAGGCCGTAGGCGTCGAGGGGGGTTCGGTCGCTGGCGTAGGCGGAGTCGGCTTGGCGGCGGATGTAGGAGGTGTAGGGGCGGTCGGGGAGCTGGGTGTTGAAGGCGCTGAGGCCTCGGATGCAGGCGCCTTTGAAGGAGGGACCGTCGCCGCCGCAGCCGCCTGTCTCGCAGGGCTCGCGCAGGATTCCGCCGGCGTTCAGCGAGGGGGAGGTGGTCGAGGCGTCACCGATCTGACGGCCTGTGGTGAGCAGATCGGGGTTCCCGGTGGCGCGGTACAGCTCCGCCAGGCCGCCGACGAACACGCCTTGGTTGTAGGACCAGGTGGTGTCGCCGTTGTTGGTGCAGGTCGTGAGGTCGATGCCGTCGTTGACCAGGTGGGAGCCGTTGATCATGCCGGTGCCTTTGAACCACGACCACTCCGCGTTCGCCCTGGCGAGATAGGTCGTGTCGCCGGAGATGCGGTTGTGCAGTGCGGCGTTCAGCTCCAGATAGAGGGAGTTGGCGATGGCGTTCTTGTAGGTCTTGGCGGTGCTCCACCAGACTCCGCCGCCGCACGTGGAGTCCCAGTACCGGGCCATGTGGTCCGCGTCGGCGCGGGCGGTGTTCAGGTACCTGCTGTCGCCGGTGACGTCGTACGCGGCGACCCAGGCCAGCCCCCACCACCCGGTGTCGTCGATGTAGTCGTTGGTGAAGTTGCCACCCTGGGCGGACAGGTTGTGGTCGTAGGTCCTGGCGATGGCGTACTTGTAGCTGCCCATGCCGGTGACCTGGATGTTGTTGATGAGGGCCGTCAGCGCATTGGCCGAGTTCCACCAGCCGGTTGTGTCGAACAGGCCGGTGCTGAGGTTGTACGACTGCATCAGCGCCGTGGCCGCCGCGGTCGGACGGCTGCCGGCGTTCCAGGTCGTACGGGCCCATGCCGTGCAGGCGATCTCGCTCCGGTCGCCCGCCTTGCCGCAAGCGCGGAGGGCGCCGACGCCGAGGTTGTTCCAGTCGTCGACGTTGTACATCGCGGTGCGCCAGCCGGTCTGGCCCGAGGGGATCGTGGTGTCGCCGAGCTTGCTGCCGGACGTCCAGGTGCGGCCGCCGTCGAAGGAGCGGTCGAGCCAGACCTCGTCGGTTGGGCTGCCGTTGGTGATCGAGGCCCAGCCCATGGCGTCGGTGTCGTCGAAGTGCAGGGTGATGGTGCGGGAGTGGACGGTGGTGGTCACCGGCTGGCGGTTCTGCGGGGACAGGGACGGGTCCCGGCCGTCGCAGTAGTTGTTGCAGATGGCGGCCTGGACTGCTGTGCTCGCTGCTTCGGCGGTTCCGGATGCCGGTATCAGGAGAGCCGGGGTCGCGAGCAGAGCCGCCCCGATCATGCCCCTGTTCCATGCATGTGAGTGCATGTCAGCTCCGTAGAGGTCGGTCAGCCCAGGCGCCACTGCTGGTTGGCGCCGCCGTTGCAGGTCCACAGTTCGAGCGCGGTGCCGTTGACATTGCCGGACGCCTGGTCGCCGCCGGTGACGTCGAGGCAGAGGCCTGACTGGGCGCCGGTGATGGTGCCGCTGGGGTTGAGGGCCCACTTCTGGTTGGCGCCCCCGGTGCAGGTGTAGAGCTGCACCTTGGTGCCCGCGGTGGTCCCGTTGCCGTAGGCGTCCAGGCACCGGGTGCCGCCGTAGAGCCGCAGTTCACCGTCGGCGGTGATCGTCACGGCCTGGTTGGCGCCGCCGCCGCAGTCCCAGATCTCGATCTTGGTGCCGGGGGCGGTCTGGTTGTCGTACGCGTCAAGGCAGCGGTTGGAGGAGGCGCCGACCAGGGGGTGGGTGCCGCCGACGCTGGTGCCGCTGCCGACGGAGACCCGGTACATCACGGAGCCGTGGGCGGGGACGCCGGCCGAGATGGTTCCACTGGTGCTGCTGACGACGTGCGACCAGAGGTTGTCGAGCTGGTAGGAGGATGCCGCGGGGAGACCGACCGCGCTGGCGGAGGTGGAGATGGTGGCGGCGGAGGAGTTCTCGTTGAAGAGCACCACCGATACGTCGCCGTTCGCCAGCGGCTTGGCCAGCACGTGAAGACCGCCGGAGGAGGACACCTCGGTGCCCTGCTTGCCCAGGGAGTCCTGGTCCACGGCGATGACGTCCTTGTTGCCGTACAGGGAGAGGGTGGCGGCGGAGGCCTTGCGCATGTCGTTCCCGGCGATCAGCGGCGCGGCCATCTCCGACCAGAGACTGAAGTGGGAACGGTCCTCGGTGAACGACATGCCGTTGCCGACTTCGAGCATGTCGGGGTCGTTCCAGGCGCCGGGCTTGGCGTACGGGGCGAGCTTGACGTTGGCCTTGTAGATCGACACCACCGTGGAGAAGTTGACGTTGATGTCGTCGGTGGTGCGCCAGCTGTTGCCGACCCCTGCACCCCAGGTCCACACACTGGCCAGGCCCCAGTTGCACAGGCTGTACACGATCGGGCGGCCGGTGTTCGCCAAGGCGTCGCGCATGGCGGTGTAGCGCTGCTGGTCGGGCACGTTCTGGTGGTTGCAGTTGTCGTACTTGAGGTAGTCCACGCCCCAGGCGGCGAAGCTGTCGGCGTCCGTCTGCTCGTGGCCGAGGCTTCCGGGGTAGCCCTGGCAGGTGGCGGTCCCGGCGCTCTCGTAGATGCCGAGCTTGAGGCCCTTGCCGTGGACGTAGGCGGCGGTCCCGCTGATGCCGTCGGGAAACTTGACGGGGTCCGGGACCAGGGCGCCGGCGGAGTTCCGGGCCGAGGTCATCCAGCAGTCGTCGATGTTGACGTACCGGTACCCGGCGTCCTTCAGGCCGGAGGAGACGAGGTAGTCGGCGGTCTGCTCGACCAGCTGCTCGGTGACGTTGCAGCCGAAGGCGTTCCAGTCGTTCCAGCCCATCGGGGGCGTCCTGGCAAGGCCGTTGTCGAGCGCCTGCACGGGCGCTGCCGCGCGGAGGACGAGCAGGGCCGGGGCGAGGACCAGCAGAAGCACCATCGTGAGGGCGGCACTCAGGGGTCTCATGGAGGGGGACGGGACGGTCATGCCGGTGTCTCCTGTTTCGCCGTGTGGGGCCGGACGAACGCAGGTGTCCGACAACGTTGTCCAGTTGCGGGCCCAGCGTCTTGGAAACGTAACCATCGCGAACATCCCACCAGCCGGGTCGGCCGTCAATGGTCCGTACCTGACCTGTCGTCGACTGAACTACTCATGCGGTCACGAGCGTTGACGGCCCAACGCCTTGATGAGAACGTTTCCACAGCCGGGCCACGGTGGTGACCACTGTGGCCACGACACCCTTCGCCGCGCACGAAGCGCTCTGCACCGTCATGAGCCCGGACCCACTGCCTTCCACAGGCCCCGTCGTGGGCAGCAACAACTGGTACTACGCCTACGGACGCGGCTTCGGCCCTGACGCGGTATTGCGGGACGCGCGGACGGTCGGGGAGTACGCCGACGGGCATCCCGTTCGCCCGTACTGCGTGATCGACGACTGCTGGACCGAGGGCGGCGGATCCGCGCCCGGCGGCCCCTGGGACACCGGGCTGCCGGGCGTGTTCGACGATATGGGGGACATGGCCGCCCGGATCACAGCAACGCCCCTGGCGGTGTGAGTTCACGGAGGGCTGCCCGGTGTTCCACCCCGGCACAGGCAAGGTCGGCCATGGCAGTGGGACGGCCGGCTTCCATGGCCCGGATTTCCACCGCACGCGCCCGGGCCGTCATGTGCCGGCTGGCCGTTGCCGTGCCTCGCTCGAAGGAGCAGGGGCTTCCGCGGCCTTGCGACCGGAAGTCCCCTGCTCCTCCGGACGGATGCGTCTCTCTTTTGAAGCTCGCGTTGAAACTCTCGGCGGCGGCGTTGTCCGTCGAGCTGCCGACGGCGCTCATGGACTGCCGGACACCGGCCTGAGCGCAGGCGGCGGCTAACGCCCTGCTCGTGTATTGCGACCCGTGGTCCGTGTGCCTGATCGCGCCATTCAGGCTGCCGCGGGTCCGGATCGCGGCGGCCAGGGCGTCGGTGACCGGCTCGGTGTGCATGTGGTCGGCGATGGCCCAGCCGGCCAGGCGGCGCGAGCACAGGTCGGTCACGGTCGCGAGGTAACAGAACTTCCCGCCGGCGACGGGGAGATAGGTGATGTCACCGACGTACTTACGGGAGGCGGGCCACCACGCACTGGGCGTTCGCGCAAGAGCTCGGCGAGCGCCATCCCTCCGCGCGGATCGACCCCGCGCCGCTGTAGGTGCAGGACGGGAACGTGTTCACCTCGGCCGGGGTTACCGCCGCCGACCTCACGCTTGCCTTGGTCGAGGACGACATGGGCCCGACGCTGGCCCGCTCGGTGGCCAGGATGATGGTGATCTACCTGCAAAGCCCTGGAAATCAGGCTCA
This sequence comes from Streptomyces sp. NPDC051636, assembly GCF_044453765.1. Lineage (NCBI taxonomy): Bacteria > Bacillati > Actinomycetota > Actinomycetes > Kitasatosporales > Streptomycetaceae > Streptomyces > Streptomyces sp. NPDC051636. The sequence goes on from NZ_JBITDA010000023.1 coordinate 65,749, forward strand.
GATCAGCATGTTCGCCGAGGCGCCAGCCCCGGCGCACGGCGCCGTGCAAGGCGTGCTCGCGTACATCATGGAGCACCTGGACGGCGACCTTGCAACGGCCAATCTCGCCGGACATGCGGGCATCAGCGGCCGGCATCTGGCCCGGCTCTTCCTCCACCAGCTCGGCCAGACAGCGGCGCAGTATGTCCGTAAGGTCCGGGCCGAGGCTGTCGCGAAGGTCCGGGCCGAGGCTGTCGCGCATCTGCTCGTCCCGACGACTCTGCCGATGGCGTCGATCGCCGGCCGCTGCGGATTCAGCTCGACCGAGACTATGCGGCAGGCGTTTCTGGATCACTTTGGGACGACGCCCAGCCAGCACCGCACGGTGCACCAGGGCGCGCGGGCCGCCTCCGGTGGGTGAGGAAGCCGCCGAGCGTATACGTCGTATCCAGCCCGTCGTCGGGAGTCCCCGGTCAGGGCGCCGTCGGCGGCCACCCGGTCGAGCGCCAAACCGCTCACTGACACTGAACAGCAGCTCTCACACGCTGATCCTGTCGATGCTGGCCGGAGCACCTCCCGAGAGCGCTGATCTCGCCGCCCTCCCCGGCGGGAGGTCAAAGAAGAAGCTCAGGGGGCGGCCAAGAGCGGCAGCAGGTTGTCATGTACCCGCTGACAACGGTGTCCGAGCTGCTTCGGGTTTCTGGTCATGGGCGCTCGACGAGCTTGCCGACGAAGCGCGGGTCGGGGGTTGTGCCGCCTGCCGGCGCCGCCCGCAGCCGCACCGACGAGCGGCCGTCGTCCAGCGCCAGGTGCGCTTGTCGCACGTCCGTGTCCTGCCCAGTGATCGTCATCGAGACCACCTCCTCGGCAAGGAGTGAAGACCCTGTCACCGCGTTCGCCGGCCGGTGTGGCCCGCTACCAGCGACTGTTCCGCGAGTTCATCGCCGCCTGGATGGGGGATCCGACGAAGTCGGCGTCGCTGCGGGCCGAGCTGATGGCCGCGGCGGTGGTCGCGCCCACAACCACGTGCTGCGGCGCTGGCTGCGCGGCGAGTCGGCCGATCCGGTGGCCGAGGTGGACGAGGCGATGCGCGAGGTCCTCGCTCTCTTCCCCGCGCGCCCTTCCCTGCCGGGCTCCGAGGGCACGACCGCCGTGTTCCGTAGTGGACAGGACTTCGACACGCTGCTCCCCGAGCTGCGGCGTCTGATGGAGTCGGGCCCGAGCAGTGAGCGCCCGGTGCGCCGCGGCGGCGTCAGGTCATCGGTCCCCTCACGTCACCGGGCCGGTCACCCGCGGCATCGGGTCGTACGCGCCCTCGGCGGCGATGTCGCGCAGGCACCGTGCCGCGGTGAGCAGGTCGCGGTGGGTGGTGTAGAGCGCGTGGACGCCGAAGCGCAGCAGGTCGGAGGCGCGCATGTCGGCGATCACCCCGCGGTCGGCGAGCGCGCGCGTCAGCGCGTGGGCGTGCGGGTGGCGCAGGGAGACCTGGCTGCCGCGGCGGTCGGGGTCGGACGGGGTGACGGAGGTGAAGCCGAACGGGGTGAGCAAGTCGTCGGCGCAGCGCAGGAAGAACCCGGTCAGGGAAAGGCTCTTGGCACGGACGTCGGCGAGGTCCACCCCGTCGTAGGCGGTCAGGGCCGCTGCGAGCGCCAGCAGGGAAAGGATCGGGGGCGTGCCGATCCGGGCCTGGGCGATGCCGGGGGCGGGCGCGTAGTCCCGGCTGAGGCCGAAGGGATCGGCGTGTCCGGTCCAGCCGGGCAGCGGGGTGCGCAGCTCGGGGTGGTGGCGGCGTGCCACGTACAGGTACGCCGGGGCTCCGGGACCGCCGGACAGGAACTTGTAGCCGCAGCCGACGGCGAGGTCGACCCCGAGGACGTCGAGTTCGACGGGCAGGGCCCCGGCCGCGTGACACAGGTCCCACAGGACCAGCGCGCCGGCGTCGTGCGCGGCCCGGGTCAGGGCGCCCATGTCGAACAGCTCACCGGTGCGGAAGTCGACGGGCGAGTAGCTGACGACGGCCACCCGGTCGCCCTCGGCCCGCAGGAAGCGGGGCAGGTCGGCCGGTGGCACCCGCCGCAGGTCCAGGCCACGGCGTTCGGCGATCGCGGCGGCCACGTAGCGGTCGGTGGGGAAGTGGTCGGGGTCGGTGACGAGCAGGCTGCGACCCGGCCTGAGTGAGACGGCCGCGTCCAGGGCGGTGTACAGCTGCACGCTGGTGGAGTCGCCCGCGACCGTCTGTCCCGGCGCGGCCCCGATGAGCGCGCCGATCGCGTCGCCCACCCGCAGGGGCGCCTCCCACCAGCCGTTGTCGTTCCAGGAGGCGATCAGGTCGGTGCCCCACTGCCGGGTCACGACATCGGTGAGGACCGGCGGGACGGCGGCGGGCAGCGGGCCGAGGGAGTTGCCGTCGAGGTAGACGACGTCCGGGGGGAGCAGGAAGCGGTCGCGCACGTGTGCCAGCGTGTCGTCGGCGTCGAGGCGCGCGGCGACCTCGTCCAGGTCGGTCGTCGGCGTGGTGGTCATCGGTGCGCGGGCTCCTCGTGGGCCGGGACGGAACGCTGGGCGGAGACGGAGGGCTGGGCCGGGAAGGCAGCCGCCATCTCCCGGAGGGTGTCGGCAACGGCACGGGCGCCGGGCGCGCCCGGCTCGATGAGGGTGTAGTGGCCGGTGCCGGGCAGGACGACCGTGCGGAGATCGCGGTGGACGGCGGCGTAGTCGCTGAACTGGCTGAGCGGGACCTCCTCGTCGACGGCGCCGTGCAGCAGCACGGTGGGCACCCCGGTCGTGCCCGCGCCGCGCAGCAGCGTCAGGGGATCGACCTCGGACAGTCGCTCCTCGAAGTGCTCCGCCCCGCCGAGGAGTTGCAGGGCGGCGCCGTTGCTGAGGTCGTCGCGGCGGGTGGCGACGAGGTCGGTGAGGGGCGCGAGGGCGAGGACGCTCGTCGGCAGAGTGCGGGTGTGCCAGCGCGAGCCGGCCGGCAGCAGCCCGCGCGCGGCGCACCACAGGGCCAGGTGCCCGCCCGAGCAGTGGCCCGCCAGGACGTACGGCCGCCCTTCGGGGAGGGTGTCGACGATGAGGGCCACGTCGTCGAAGGTCTCGGGGTAGCCGCCCGCTCCCCCCGAGCGGCGGAAGCCGGGCAGCAGGACGTCGAAGCCCTGTTCGGCCAGGTAGGCGGCGAACGGGGTCAGGTGCATGCGGTCGTAGCGCCAGTAGCCGCCGTGCAGCAGGATCACCCGCGGGGCCTCGGGGTCGTCCGCCGGCCAGGCGTCGTACACCTGGTGGGGGTGGTCGCCGTAGCGGCCGTGCACCGGTGCCAGGACCGGCTTCAGGCTCAGGACGCGCTTCTCCTCCTCGGCGGCGAAGGCGGAGATGACCCTAGATGTCACCGCGCACCTCCCACAGCTCGGGGAAGACCGGGCGGGCCGCGCGCTGCTCCAGCCACGCCAGGCCCGAGGAGCCGGCGCTGCCGGGCTTCGACCCCATGGCGCGGCGCACCACCAGGACGTGCTCGAAGCGCCAGCGGGTGATCAGCTCGGCGATGTCGGTGAGCAGTTCGCCCAGCGCCAGGTGGGGGTGGTGCTGCGGTCCGGTGTAGATCTCCCGCCACATCTCCACCACCCCGGGGTCGGAGGTGTAGGGGTCGGTCACGTCCCGCTCGCGGACGCGCATCGGCACGTGCAGGCCCTGGCGGTGCAGGAAGGCCAACACCTCGTCGTACAGGGAGGTTTCACGGTACGTCTCGCTGAGCGCCTCGTGGACGGCCGGGTCACCCCGGTGCGCGCGCAGCAGCCCGGCGGACTTGTCGCCGAGGAGGAACTCCAGGTGCCGGTACATTGCCGACTGGAAGCCCGACGCCTTGCCGAACGCGGCCCGGAAACCGTTGAACTGAGCGGGTGTCAGTGCGGCGATCGGCGCCCAGGCGCCGTTGAGCGCGGTCAGGGCGCGCCGGCTGCGGGTGAGGGCGTCCATGGCCGCGGGCAGGTCGTCCTTGGCGAAGGCCACCCGCGCGGTGCGCCACTCGTGGACGATCAGGGTGAACCAGAGCTCCATCACTTGGGTGGTGACGAGGAAGCCCATCTCGTCCGGTGCGTCGGTGAGCGGCTGCTGCATCGAGTTGAGGGCGGAGGCGTGCACGTAGCTGTCGTAGGGGCTGGCGCCGGTGAAGGGCCGGGTCAGGGCGTCGTCCGTGATCGGGTCGGCGAGTGCGGTGGTGCGGTCGTTCATCGCATCTCCTGGTGCTGCGGCCGTGCGGAGTGACGGTCGCGTGAGGGTGCGGCGGATGTGGGGAAAGCCGGTGGGCTCGGGTGGTCAGACGCCCAGGTGGGCTCCGCCGGAGGCGTCGATCCACTGGCCGGTCACCCAGCGGGCGTCGTCGCTCGCGACGAAGGAGACCACGTCGGCGATGTCCGTCGGCTGTCCGAGCCGGTTGAAGGTGGACGCCTCGGAGTACCTGCGGCGGATCTCCGGGACGGCGAGCGTGGGGTTGATCTCCGTCTCGGTGTAGCCGGGGGCGACGGCGTTGACGGTGATGCCCCGGGGGCCCAGCTCCTGGGCGAGGGTCAGGGTGAGGTAGTCGAGGGCGGCCTTGGTCATGGTGTACGAGACGATCGCGGGGAACGCGACCCGGGTGGCCACGGAGGAGATGTTGATGATCCGGCCCCCGTCGCGCAGCCGGGTGAGGCCGCGCTGGATGATGAAGAACGGCGCCTTGGTGTTGATCGCGAACACCCGGTCGTAGTCGGCCTCGGTCACGTCGGCGAGGGGGCGCGGGACGGTGATGCCCGCGTTGTTGACCAGGATGTCGAGGCCGCCGTCCGCACCCCGGTCGGCGAGGGCCCGGTCGAAGGCGGACCACAGGGTGTCGGCGTCGCCGGGCACGCCCAGTTCGGCGTGGACGGTGAACGCTCGGCCGCCGTCGGCCTCGATCTCCTTGACGGTCCGCTCGGCCGCGGTCAGGTCGTGGCCGTAGTGCACGGCCACCAGCGCGCCCTCGCGGGCGAGACGACGGCTGATGGCCCGGCCGATTCCCCGGCTGCCTCCGGTGACCAGGGCGGTCTTGCCTGCAAGGCGGGCGGTGGTGCTCAACGTGCGTCTCCTTCGCTGGGTGCGGACGGGTGCGTGGTGGTCGCGGGCGGGTGTGCCTTTTGGGGCCGTCACGCGGTCGGGTGTCATGCGTCGAAGTCGAGGACGACCTCGGGGGTGTCCGGTCGTGCCCGGCACACGAGCGTGTAGCCCGCGGCGCGGTCACGGTCGTCCAGGGCGTGCTGCTGGTCGGCTCGCACCCGTCCGGACAGCACCTTGGCGCGGCAGCTGCCGCACACGCCCTCACGGCAGGCGTACGGCACGTCCGGGTGCGCGCGCAGCAGGGCGTCGAGGATCACCGTGTCCTGCGGTCCCACGGTGGTGTGCCGGCGGTGTCCGTCGAGCAGGGCGGTGACGTGGCTGGTCCCGGCGGCCGGGGACGGTCCCGCGGTGCTGTGGGTCGACCGGGCCGGTGCTGGGTCGGCGGAGGGGGCCGCAGGTGTGGCAGCCGAGGTGAACAACTCCCAGCGCACCAGCGCCGGTTCGGCGCCCCAGCCGTCCAGGAACCGCCGTACTGTGGCGATCAGGCCCAGGGGTCCGCACAGGGCGAACGAGGTGTCACCGGTGGGCCGGGCGTCGAGGACGGTGAGCAGACGGGACAGCATGTCGTCGTCGATCCGTCCGTGGAACGGACCGCCCCCGGGTGTCCACTCGTCGCGGGTGAGGACGTACAGGGCGGTGAAGCGGTCGAGGAACGTGTCCTTGAGGGCGGCCAGTTCGTCGGAGAGCAGGGTGTGCGCGGCGGTCGGGACGGAGTGGACGAGGGACACCCGGCAGGCGGTGTCCCGGCGCAGGACGTCGGCGGCCAGCGCGGCCAGCGGGGTGATGCCGGAGCCGCCGGCGATCAGGACGTGGTGGGCGCCGGGCACGTCCGGCAGGGCGAAGTGACCCGTGGGGGCGGACAGTTCGAGGCGGTCGCCGGGGGTCAGGCGGGCGGCGTGGGCTCCGAAGCCGTCCGGGGCACCGCGCTTGATCACCAGGCGGAGGGCCGTGGGGTCGTGCGGGGGCGGGCACAGGGAGTAGGCGCGGCGCAGTTCACCGTCGGCGCGGCGGTGGCGGACGACGACGTGCTGTCCGGGCCGGTGGGCGAAGACCTCGCGCAGCCCGGCGGGCACCTCAAGGGTCACGGCCACGGCGTCCGGGGTCAGGGGGCACACCTCGCCGACCGTCACGGGGTGCCAGCGGGCGCGCGTGCCCCCGTGCACGGGCCGCTCGGGGGACGTCTCCTGCCGGAGGACGGTCGGTGGAGTGGCGGCGGTGTTCACGGTGTGCCTCATAGCGCGGTCAGGTGGGGGAAGGGTTCGCGGCACGCCGTGCACCACAGCATCGACTGGCAGCGGGACGGCCCGAAGGGGCTGTGCGGCCGGGTGGCGCGCGAGCCGCAGTGCGGGCAGGCGACCGTGCCCAGCTCCACGGCGACCGGGCCGCCGTCTGCGGCGGGCAGGGGCGGGGCGATGCCGTGGGCGGCGAGGGTGCGCAGTCCGCGCGGGGTGATGCGGTCGGTCGTCCAGGGCGGGGACAGCACCTGCCGCACCCGGCCGTCGGGGTGGCCGCAGGCGACCAGGACCTCGCGGACGGCGGCGGTGATCGCGGGCAGCGCCGGGCAGCCCAGGTAGGTGGGGGTGATCCCCACCTCCAGGGTCCCGTCCGGTCCGGGGCCGACGGAGCCCACCACCCCCAGGTCGCCGAGGGTGATCACGGGCAGCTCGGGGTCGGGCAGGGCCTCCACCCGCCTGCGCACCTCCGTCACGGCGAGGGGCGCCCCGGTGTGTGCGGTGGCGTTCACCAGGTTCCCCCGGGGAACTGCCGGTGCACCGACTGCAGTTCGCCGATCAGGTCGGTGAACTCCTCGGTGTGCAGGCCCGAGCGCCCGCCCCGCGCCTCCCAGGAGGGCGTCGGCACGGTGAGTCCCGCGCCGGCCACGACCTCGGTGACACGCCGCTCCCACTCGGGGCGCAACGGCGCCGGGGAGGGCGCCGTACCGGTGGCGGCGAGGCGCCGTACGACGTCGTCCTCGTCGAAGAGTTCGGCCGTGTAGGGCCACACCCGCTCCAGGCCCTGCTGCATCCGGCGCGCGCTCTCCGACGTGCCGAGGCCGAGTTGGCGGACCCAACGGTCGGCGTGCAGCCGGTGGAAGGCGACCTCCTTGGCCGCCCGCGCGCCGAAGGCGGCGAGTTCGGGGTCCGGGCAGCCGGACAGGGCCTGGTAGTGCAGGGACGCGTAGTGGGTGCAGGCGAGTTGGCGGGCGATGGTCACCGCGAAGTCGCCGTTGGGCAGTTCCGTCAGCAGGGCGTTGGTGAAGTCGCGTTCGCGGCGCGTGAAGGCGAGGTCGTCCTCGGTGCGCCCGGTGCCGTCGAGCCGGCCGGCGAGGGTGAGCAGCGTGCGGGCGTGGCCGACGAGGTCGAGGGCGATGTTGGACAGGGCCAGGTCTTCCTCGATCAGGGGCGCGCGCGTGATCCACGCGCACAGCCGCTGTCCGAGCACGAGGGCGTCGTCCCCCAGGCGCAGCACGTACGTGGCGAGGTCGATGCCGGTGGGAGTGCCGGGGGTGCCTGCCCCGGTGTCCGCCCGCTGGTCACTGGTCGTGGTCACCTTCGGGCCCCTTCTCGGTGAGCGGCGGGAAGTGTTCGGGGTACCGGTACGGCTTGTGCCGGGAGCCCGCGAAGTACGGGTCGCGTTCGTCCGGGGAGGCCGCGTGCACGGCGTCCGAACGCACCACCCACAGCGACAGCGGGTCGCCGCGGCGCGTGTACAGATCACGGGCGACCGCCAGCGCCGCGTCCGGTCCGGCGGCCCGCACCGAGCCCACGTGCTGGTGGGCGAGTCCGCGGCGGGCCCGCAGGAAGACTTCCCAGGACGCGGGCGCGCCCTCGTCGTCGCGGTTCATGCGCGCTCCTCCTGCGCCTGCCGGGGGACGACCGCGCCGGAGCCTGCCGGTGACCCGCCGGTCTCCTCCCGGGCGGCGTACGCGGCGGCGGCCTCCCGGACCCAGGCGCCGTCCTCGTGTGCGGCCCTGCGGTGGTCGATGCGTCGGCGCGCCCAGTGGGTGTCCTCGCCCAGGGCCGTGCGGTAGGTGTCCCAGTCGATCGGGGTGAAGTCGTAGTGGCCGCGTTCCTCGTTCCAGCGGATGGCCGGGTCGGGCAGCGTCAGGCCCAGGCGCTCGGCCTGCGGGACGCACTGGTCGACGAAGCGCTGGCGCAGTTCGTCGTTGGTGTGCCGCTTGATGCCCCAGGCCATCGCGCGGCGCGAGACCGCCGCCCCGAGCGCGGCGGTGCGCGCGTCCGACCCGCCCGCCTCGGTGTCGGGCGGGCCGAACATCAGCGCCACGGCCGGCAGCCACCAGCGGTCCACCGCGTCCTGCGCCATCGCCTTCTGCTCGGGCGTGCCCTCGCACAGGGCGCGCATCAGGTCGTAGCCCTGGCGCACGTGGAAGGCCTCCTCCTGGCAGACGCGGCGCATCGCCCGCGCGTACGGGCCGTAGGAGGTGCGGCACAGGGGGGCCTGGTTGATGACGGCGGCGCCGTCGGTCAGCCAGGCGATGGCACCGGTGTCCGCCCAGGTCAGCGCCGGGTGGTTGAAGGTGGCGGACGCGCGCTGGCGGCCGAGGTGCAGGGCGTCGAGCAGGTCGGCGCGGTCCACGCCCAGGGTCTCGGCGGCGGAGTACAGGTACAGGCCGTGGCCGGCCTCGTCCTGGACCTTGGCGATGAGCACCGACTTGCGGTGCAGGGACGGGGCGCGGGTCAGCCAGGCACCCTCGGGCTGCATGCCGATGATCTCGGAGTGGGCGTGCTGGGCGATCTGGCGGATCAGCATGCGGCGGTAGCCGTCGGGCATCCAGTCGCGGGGCTCGACCGTCTCGCCACGGGCGATCAACTCGTCGAAGTGGGTCTGGAGTTCGTCCTGCGCGGCGCTTGAGGGCTGCGCGGCGCCCTGCGTCGCCGGCCCGGTGCCGTCGGCGACGGCCGTCCGCGCGGTCACTCGGCACCACCCGTGCGGACGAGGGTCGCCACGACGGCGGGGCGCACGGGGGGCACGGGGCGCACGGGGCGTCCTGCCGTGGACCGGACCCGTACCGGCTGCCTGGGCACGCGCATCACTCCCTGGTTCGGGGCCCGCCCGGGTCCCGCGACGCAGGACGGACCGGACGGAGCAGGTGTCTTCGTTCCGGTAAGGAGGCCGGGCGGGCGGCCCGGCTATCCCTGCGGACCGCGGTTCGGGCGCGTGACAAAGCTCACGGGCGGCCCGGGGGAGTGCGAACGGCCCCGGCCGCCTCTTGAGAGGGTGACAGTCCAGGCCCGCACGGCGGCCGGCGTGCCGCGGCGAAAGGGGAAACCATGAGCACCATCAGGGAGTTGCTGGTCGAACTCACCGGCACCGTCGAGTACGCGGACGGGGTCGGCGACGACGTCGACCTCGCCGCCAGCGGCATCGACTCCGGCGACCTGGTGCGTCTGGTGCTGCTCGTGGAGCAGCGGCTCGGCGTGGAGATCACGGCCGAGGACATGGAGAAGCTGCACACGATCGCCGACTACGAGCGGTTCGTGGCCGAGCGCTCCGTCGCCGGCGCCGCCGGCGGTGCGTGATGTGGCTGACCCAGCTGCTGGAGCGCAACCGGCAGTGCTTCCCCGACCGGATCGCGCTCGTGGACGAGCAACGCAGCGTCACCTGGGCGCAGTTCCACGACCGCACGGCCGAACTCGCCCGCGGTCTCGCCGAGCTGGGCATCGGGCGCGGTGAGCGGGTCGCCGTCCTGTCCAAGGACCGCATCGAGGTCCTGGAGAGCTACTTCGCCCTCGCCCGCCTGGGCGCGCTGTTCGTGCCGCTGAACCACAGCCTGGCCGAGCCCGAGGTCGCCGGCATCGTCGAGCGCGTCGGTGCGGCGGCGGTGCTCGGCGAGTCGGAGCTGCTGGACCGCCATCCCCGGCTGCCGGAGTCGGTGCGCGTCCGCATGGCGCTGGACAAGCCCGCCTTCGCGACGCTGGGCACTCTGGCGCCGGAGCGGGAACTGCCCCCGGTGGCCGACACCGACCCGATCGCCGTCCTGCACACCTCGGCGACCACCGGACAGGCCAAGGGCGTCACCGTCGACAGCGCCTCGTTCCGGGCGATCGCCCTGGGCTGGCTGGTCATGGCGCGGCCCACCGACGACATCGTCATGGTCAACTGCTGCCCGCTGTACCACGGCAGCATGGTCGTCTCGCTCACGTACATGGCGGCCGGCGCCACCGTCGTGCTGATGCCCGGCTTCACCCCGCAGCGGGCGCTGACCGCGGTGGAGCGCCACCGCGCCACACACATGTGGATGGTGCCGCAGATGCTGCGGTTCATGCTCCAGGCCAGGTCGTCGCAGCGCACCGACTTCTCCTCGCTGCGGGAGATCCTCTACGGCGCCGCGCCGATGCCCCTGGACGTGTACGCCGAGGCGGTGGAGCGGCTGGGCTGCGGCTTCCGCCAGGTGTACGGCATGACCGAGGTCGGCGGCCCCTTCGTCACCCTCGGACCCGACGAGCACCCCGCGCCGGGGGCCGTCACCGTGCGCATCCCGTGCGGGCGGGTCGTGCCGGGCATGTCGGCGCGCGCCGTCGACCGGGAGGGCCGGGAGGTGCCGCGCGGCGAGATCGGCGAGATCGTGGTGCGCGGGCCCGGCGTCATGCAGGGCTACTGGAACGACCCCGAGGCCACCCGCGAGATCACTCTCGACGGCTGGACGAAGACGGGAGACCTGGGGTTCGTCGACGACGAGGGCCGCATCAGCCTGGTGGACCGGACCAAGGACGTCATCATCCGCGCCGGCCAGAACGTGTATCCCTCCGAGATCGAACGCGCCCTGATGACCCACCCGGCGGTGCACGACGCGGCGGTCGTCGGCATGCCCGACGAGGACTACGGCGAGGTGCCGCTGGCCTACGTCGCCCTGGAGCCGGACGCGGACGCGAGCGCGGCGGAACTGCTGGGCCACGTCGCCCGGTTGCTCGCGCCGTACAAGCGCCCCAGGAGCGTGGAGTTCATCGAGCAGGTGCCGCGCAACCCCGCTGGAAAGATCATCAAGAAGCTGCTGCGGGTCTGACGGGGAGGGGCGCGAGCCGCGTGAGCGGGTCCGGCACCGGGGCACCGGAAGCGGCCGCGACCGTCACCGCGCTGACGCGGCTGCGTCCCCGGCTGACCGCCGCACGGCTCGGCCTCGGCCTCGCCCATGTCGACGAGCCACGGCTCGGCCCGGCCGGCCCGGCGGAGGCGTCCGCGGCGGCGACCATGACGCCGGGGCGCCGCCGCGAGTTCCTGGCCGGGCGCGAGGCCGCCCGCCGGGCGCTGCGCGCGGTGGGCGTGGACTGCGGTGAGATCCCCCGCGAGGGCCGGTTGCCGGTGTTCGCCCCCGGGCGGGCGGCGTCGATCTCGCACAGTGCAGGGATCGCCGTCGCCGTGGCCCGCGTCCCGGGCGGGGACACCCCGCTCGGCTGCGACGTGGAGCTGCGGCCGCTGCCGTACGACGCGGCACGGCTGGTGCTGGGCCCCGACGAGGAGCGGCTGCTCGGCACCGCCGCGGGAACGCAGGGCGGGCCCTGGTCGCTGACGGGCCTGTTCTCCGCGAAGGAGGCCGCGTGGAAGGCCCTGCGCCTCGCGGTGGGCGAGGCCGTGACCGCGTCGATGGGGACGCTGCGGGACCTGCGGGCCGAGCCGTGCGGCGACGCACTGCGCATCGGTCCGCGCGCCGGCCTGCGCGCCGGTCCGGCGTGCGCGGTGCGGGTGCGGGTCCTGCCTGTCGGCGCGGGCGTGTTCAGTTACGCGCTGGGCTGGGCCGACGCCGCGGGAAGGTCGACGCCGGCGCCGACGGCGAGGCGGTCGTAGGGGGCGCCGGTGCCGGGGCCGCCCGCGCCGAGGAAGCCGCCGACCATGGCGAGGCCGGTGTCGTTGAGGGCGCCGTCGTGGATGGCGTAGGGGTGGCGGGGCGCGACCTCGCGCACGTAGTCGATCAGCCGGCCCGTGGTGGACCACGGGCCGTGCACCGGAAGCAGCAGGGCGTCCACGCGGGTGTCCGGGACGGTCAGGGCGTCGCCGGGGTGGAAGAGGGTGCCGTCGACGAGGAAGCCGATGTTGCCCACGCGCGGGATGTCGGGGTGGATGGTCTCGTGCCAGGTGCCGTGGACCTCGACGGTGAAGCCGGCGGTATCGAACGCCTCGCCGTGGCCCACGAGCGCGCCCGGCGCGCCGACTGGCTCAACGCGGCCATCGCGGACACCCTCAGCGCGCGGGAGCAGGAACACCTGCGCGCGTGCGTCCCCCTGATCGCCCGGCTCGCCGGCCGCCTGAGCGACCGCTGAGCCCTTGGGAACCGGAAGACCCTTCGCCCCGAGTGACAGCCCGGGCGATGGGCCTTCGCCGGTCAGGAGTCGGGACGCGCGTTGACCAGCGCCGCCATGTTGCCCGCCGGGTGGCGGTTGTCGTGGATGAGCTGGTGGGCCAGGCCGATCTCGTCGAAGGCGAAGGTCCGCGACAGACACGGGTCGATGACGCCCTGCGCGATCAGCCGGGTCACCTCGCGCGCCTCGCGGGCGCTGGCGACGTGCGAGCCCTGCAGACGCTTCTGCCGCATCCACAGGAAGCGCAGGTCCACGTCGCCGTTGTAGCCGGTGGTGCCGCCGCACAGGACGACCATGCCGCCGTTGTCGCACAGGTACATCGACGTGGGCACGGTGTCGGCGCCGGAGTGCTCCAGCACGATGCGCGGGTTGCGGCGCTCCCCGAGCACCTCCCAGAACCGCCGGCCGAAGGCGCGGGCGCCGCTCAGCCAGCGGGCCATGGCCGCCTCGTCGGAGGTGCTCGGCAGCCGTCCCCAGTGGTCGAACTCGCGCCGGTCGATGAAGCCCTCGGCGCCGAGCTTCAGGCAGAACTCACCGCGCTCCTGGCTGGAGACCACCGCCACCGGGATCCCCCCGACGTGGCGGACGAGCTGGATGGCGATGCAGCCGAGCCCGCCCGCGCCGCCCCAGATCAGCACCGGGTCGCCCGGGCGCACGGTGTGCGGCTGCCAGCCGAAGAGCTGGCGGTAGGCGGTGGCGGCGGTCGCCATGTAGCAGGCGGCCTCCGCCCAGGACAGCCGGGCCGGCTTGGGGTGGCACATGTAGTCGTCGACGACCGCGAACTGGGCGAAGGAGCCGTAGTTCTCCTCGTAGCCCCACACGCGCTGGGTGGAGGAGAAGGCCGGGTCGGCGCCGAGGCGGACGTCTTCGGCGGACTCGTCCCAGCGGTTGGCCAGGACCACGACCTCGTCGCCGAGTTCGACGCCGCGTACGTCCTCGCCGACCGCCCACACGATCCCGGACAGGTCCGAGCCGCCGATGTGGAAGTCCTCGGTGGCGCCGGCCCTCTGCCGGGCGGTGATCACGTCGAGCGGCTCGCCCAGCGCCGCCCAGACGTTGTTGTAGTTGATGCCGGCCGCCATCACCTTCACCGCGACCTGCCCGCGGCCCACGGGCGGGACGTCCACCACCTCGGTGCGGAAGGCGTCGACGGGCTGTCCGTAGCGCTCGCGGCGGATGAGCGAGGCGTACATCCGGCGGGGGACGGTGCCGATCTCGGGCGCGTCGCCGAGCTCGTAGAGGTCCTGGGTCGCGGTCACGTGGCGTCTCCTGAACGGTCGGGCGTACTCGGGTGGACGGTCGGGCGTACGGGGGCGGTCCGGGTGGCCGAGCCGGCTCGGCCTGCGGCCGGGGTTCAGTGGCTCAGGGCGCGCAGGGCCTTGGCGACCGTTTCGCCGATGCGGGCGATCGGCTCGGGCTCGGTCATCTCGTAGTGTCCGCACGGGACTTGGTGGTCGTGGAGAGTGCCGTCGACGTACGGGCGCCAGGCGTCGGCCTTGCCCGGCTGGACGGCGAGGTCGCCCGAGAAGTCCGTGACCGGTTCCTCGGCCGCGCTGAAGAACAGCACGTCGCCGCGGAAGCGGCCGGGCGCGAACTGCGGTGCGATCCGAAGGTTGTTGCGCATGACCGTGGCGATCGCGGCGGCCTGCTCCCGGGTGATCGGCGCGCTCTGCGCGTCGGCCTCGATACGGTCCAGGACCCGCTCCACGTCCGCCGCCCCGGCCCCCGGTGCCACCGGCAGGCCGGCCACCCGGGACAGCAGCGCCGCGACCTGGCGTTCGGCCGTCTCGGGGTCGTGGGCGGTGCCGTGCGGCTGGGGTGCGTCGAGCATGGCCAGCAGGTCCACCCGCTCCCCGGCCTCCTGCAGCGCGCAGGCCATGGCGTGGGCCACGAAGCCGCCGTAGGACCAGCCCAGCAGCCGGTAGGGGCCGTGCGGCTGCACCTGGCGCACCACGTCGAGGTACGCCGTGACCATCGCCGCGGCGTCCGGCGAGGGGAGCCGGGTGCCGTCCAGACCCAGTGCCTGGACGCCGTAGACGGGCTGGTCGCCGCCGAGGTGGGGGAGCAGGCCGGTGTAGCGCCAGGACACGCCCGCCCCGGGGTGCAGGCAGAACAGCGGGACGGCGGTGCCCTCCGCGCGCAGGGGCAGCAGCGGGCCCAGCGCGGTGGCGGGAGCCGTGTCGGGCGTCGCGTCCGCCGGTTCCTCGGCGAGCAGTCCGACGATGGTGGGCGCGGCCAGCAGTTTCGCGGCGGGCACGTCGAGGACGCCCGTCTGGCGCAGCCGGCCCGCCAGGAGCACGGCGCGCATGGAGTCGCCGCCCAGGTCGAAGAAGTTGTCGTGCACGCCGATGCCGCCGATGCCGAGGGTCTCCTCCCACAGCCGGGTGACCGCCTGCTCGCGGTCGGTGCGCGGCGGTACGTGACGCGTCGTCAGCCGGGGGCGCGGGGCGAGAGCGGCGCCGGCCGGTGCCGCGGCCGGGCCGTCGGACACGGTGGTGTCCGTACGGGCACCGGGCGCGTCGATCCAGTGCCGGTGGCGTTCGAAGGCGTACGGCGGCAGCGGCACCCGTCGGGCGGTGTCCGGCGCCGGCGGCAGGGCGCTGTCGACGCCCGCGCTCCACAGCCGGCCCAGGGCCTCGGCGAGGACGAAGCCGTCGGCCGCCTCGGCCTTGGCGTGCCGCATGGTGGTCACCGTCACCGGTGCCCGGTCGGCGAGCCGGTTGCCGGCCAGCTTGGTCAGGGTGTCCCCGGGGCCGATCTCCACGAGCACCGGGTGCAGGCGGTCCCACAGCGCGGCGATGCCGTCGGCGAACCGCACGGTGTGCCGGGTGTGGTCCAGCCAGTGCCGTACGGAAGTGGCCTGGGCGTCGGTGATCCAGTCGCCGGTGACGTTGGTGACGTAGGGGATGCGCGGCGGGCGCAGGGTGACCCGGCGCAGGTGGTGCTCGAAGGCGGGCAGGACCGGGTCCAGGACGTGGGAGTGGGCGGCGACGGGGATGCGCAGCCGGCGGAAGGGGATGTCCCGTCGGGTGAGTTCGGCCTCGAAGCGCGCGACGGCGTCCAGGTGCCCGGCGACGGTGCACGCGGTGCGGCCGTTGACGGCGGTCAGGGACAACTGCTCGTCGAGCAGCGGCAGGATGTCCTCCACCGGAGCGGCGACGCCGGTGGTGGCGCCGCCCGCCGAGCTGATCAGCCGGATGCGCTCGGTGACCAGCGGCAGCATCTCCTCCAGGTCGATCACCCCGGCCAGACAGGCCGCCGTGTACTCGCCGAGCGAGTGGCCGATGAGGGCGTCCGGACGTACGCCCGCCTCCATCAGCGTGCGGGCCAGCGCGTACTCGGTCACCACCAGGCCCAGGAAGGCGTCCGTGTCGTCGCCCGGGCGGCGCTCGACGAGCGTGGTGCGCAGGTCGCCGCCGAGGACGGGCCGCAGGATGCGCGCGCATTCGTCGACGGTGTCGCGGTACACGGCGTTCTCGCGGTACAGCTCCGCCCCCATGCCGGGGTACTGGGTGCCGCCGCCCGGCAGCAGGAACGCCACCCGGGCCGGGTCGTCGCCCGCGGGCGGGGTGACGGGCGCGGCGGAGCGCAGGGCGTCGACGGCCTCCTCGCGGGAGGAGGCGGTGACGGTGAGGCGGTGGCGCAGGGCGGGCCGTTCCGTGCGCAGGCTGTGCGCGACGTCGTCCAGGCGCAGATCGGCACGGCGTTCGAGGTGCCGGGCGAGGGCGTCGGCCTGGCCGCGCAGGGCGCCGGCGGTGCGGGCGGACAGGGGCAGCACCAGGCGACGGCCGTCCTCGGGCGGGCGCGGCGCGGCGGGCGCGGCGGGTGGCGCCTCCTCCAGGATGACGTGGGCGTTGGTGCCGCCGATGCCGAACGCGGAGACGGCGGCCCGGCGCGGGTGCTCGTGCTCCGGCCAGTCCTCCAGGGCGGTCGGCACCCGGAAGGGGCCGGAGTCGAAGTCGATGAGCGGGTTGGGCCGGTCGAAGTGCAGGCTCGGCGGAATCTGACGACGCTCCAGCGCCAGCACGGCCTTGATGAGCCCGGCGATGCCGGCGGCCGCCCCCAGGTGGCCGATGTTGGTCTTGACCGACCCCAGGGCGCAGAAGCCGCGTGCGTCGGTGCTGTGCCGGAACGCCTCGGTGAGCGCCGCCACCTCGATGGGATCGCCGAGTTTGGTGGCGGTGCCGTGGGCCTCGATCAGGCCGATGGTGCCCGCGTCGACCATGGCCTGGGCCTGCGCGGCGAGGATGACCTCGGTCTGTCCGGCGGCGCTGGGCGCGCTGAAGCCGACCTTGCGGCGCCCGTCGTTGTTCACGGCGCTGCCGCGGATGACGGCGCGGATGCGGTCGCCGTCGGCGAGGGCGTCCTCCAGGCGCTTGAGGACGACGGCGCCCACGCCGTCGCCGGAGGAGGTGCCGGCGGCGTCGGCGGCGAAGGCGCGGCAGTGGCCGTCGGGGGAGAACGGCCCGTCGGGCACGTGCCGGTAGCCCAGGGCGGCCGACGGGTTGAGGGAGACCGCGGCCGCCAGCGCGGTGTCGCACCGGTGGTCCAGCAGGTCCTGGCAGGCGGTGTGCACGGCGACCAACGCGGTGGAGCAGGCCGTCTGCAGCGACACGCTCGGGCCGGTCAGGCCCAGTTCGTAGGAGACGCGGGTGGCGAGCGTGCCCAGGGAGTTGGCGGTGGCCGCGTGCACGAGGGCGACCGAGCCGGGCTGTCCGGCGAAGCGCGGGTGGACGTGGGCGGGGTAGTAGCGGCTGTCGCCGCTGCCCGCGTACACGCCGAACGCCCCGGTGTCACGGCCCTCGCCCAGGCATCCGGCGTCCTCCAGGGCGTGGTAGGCGGTCTCCAGCAGCAGCCGCTGCTGCGGGTCGACGACGGCGGCCTCGGCGGGGCTGTAGCCGAAGAAGCCGGAGTCGAAGCGGTCGATGCCCTCCACGACGGAGGCCATGCGCACCAGGGACGGGTCGTCGAGGTCGCTCGGGTCGCCGCCCGCGGCGAGGAACTCCTCCTCGCTCACGGGGCGTACCGACTCCCGGCCGGCCGCCAGGCTGTCCCAGAAGGCGTCCAGGTCGTCGGCGCCGGGGAAGCGGCCCGCCATGCCGATGACGGCGACGGCGGGGGCCTCCTCCTCGGCGTGCGCTGCGGGTGTGTCATGCATGGCCGCGGTCCTTTCCGTGGCGTGCGGTGCGGCGGGCACGGGCCGCTCGCTGCCGTTGTGCTTGTTCCTTGGCGCGGTCCAGAGCGCTGGGCGCGGGCCCGGCGGACCGGGGTCCGGCCGGGCCGTCGGGCCGGGCGGCGCCGACGGTGTCCGGCCCCGGTGACGGCTTCGCGGCGGCGGGGCCGGTGGTGGCCGCCAGGTGGCGGGCCAGGTCGCGGACGGTGGGGTGGGCGAACAGGTCGACCACCGACACGTCGGCGTCGAAGGCGCTGTTGACGGCGCTCTGCGCGGTGACCAGCAGCAGCGAGTTGCCGCCCAGGTCGAAGAAGTTCTCGTCCAGGCCCACCCGGTCGCGGCCCAGCACGGCGCACCACACCTCGGCGAGCCTGCTCTCCAGCTGCCGCGCCCGCTCACCGGTGTCGGTCCGCCCGGGGTGGTCGGTGGTGCCGGCCGAGCGCAGCACCCAGTCGTCGGCCAGGCCCACCGCACGGGCGGCGTCGCCCGCCGCGCGGTACAGGGCGCCCAGGTCGGTGCCGTCCGCCAGGCCGACGCGCGCGGCCGGGCGCCGCACCGGACGCACCGGTCCCGTCACGTGGCTGCGCACCCAGGGGGCGGTGCGGTCGGCGCCGACCAGCAGGTGCGGGAGGTCCAGCGTGCGCGCCAGGTCGAAGGAGCGCAGCGCGGCCGGCACGTCCAGCAGCCGGTAGCCGCGGGCCTCGGTGAGCGCGGTGAGCCGGTAGCCGCGGCTGATGCCCTGCTCGCGCCACATGCTCCAGGCCAGGGACTGCGCGGGCAGCCCGAGGCTCCGGCGGTAGAGGGAGAGGGCGTCGAGCGCGGCGTTGGCGGCGGCGTAGGCGGCGTTCATGGCTCCGCCGAAGAAGCCGTTGACGGAGGAGAAGGTGACGAAGGAGGTGACCGGGTGGTCGGCGGTCAGCCGGTGCAGCGTCCACGCACCGCCCGCCTTCGCCGCCACCGCCTGCTGCCAGGTGTCCTCGTCCAGCTCGCCCACCGGGCGCTCGACGAGCGTCCCGGCCAGGTGCAGCACCGAGGCCACGGGCACCCCCCACGCCCGGGCGGCCGCGTCCACGGCGGCGCGCACCTGGGACTCGTCGGTGACGTCGGCGCAGGCGTAACGGACCTCGCCCAGCTCGCGCAGCCGCCGCAGCACCTCCCCGCGCCGCGGCCCGTCCGCCGGGGCGTCCAGGTCGTCCTCGGGGGTGCGGCCCAGGACCAGCAGCCGGGTGCCGGGCGTGCGCAGCAGATGCGCCGCGACCTCGCCGCCGACGCCGCCCAGGCCGCCAGTGACCAGCGCGAAGCCGTCGGTGGCGGCCGGCCTCGGACGCGGGGGCGCGTCGGGCAGCGGGGCGAGTCGGCGCACATGACGGTGACCGTCGCGGTACGCCACCTCGGCGGCGTCGGCGGCGACGCGCGCCTCGGCCACCAGCAGCCCCGCCGCGTCCGCACCGGCGTCCGATGGCAGGTCGACGTGCGTGCCGCGCAGCCAACCCGACTCCTCCGTCAGCGACTTGAGCAGGGCACCCGCCATGGCGTGCCCCGGGTGGGGGCGGTCCTCGGCGCGCACGCCCCGGGCGCCCGCGGTGGCGTACACCAGGTCTACGGGGCGCTGCCGTCCGGTCCGGGAGGCGAGCGCCCGGGCGAGGGCGAGCAGGGACAGCGTGCCGGTCTCCTCGTGCGGTGCCGCCGGCGGGGCGTCGCTGCCGCGCAGCCCGCCGAGGTGGACCACGGCGTCGACCGGCCGCTGGTCGTGCTCCAACTGGTCGAGCAGGGCGGTCAGGTCGCTCTGTTCGCCGGAGCGGATCCGGTAGCGGGCGGCGTCGAGGCGGGCGTAGGACGTGCCGTCGGAGGCGATGGTGCAGCGCTCGCCGGTGGCGCGCAGGGTGTCGGCGATCCGCTCGGCGATCCGCAGGGAGCGGGGGTCGCCGCCCGCGAGGACCAGGGTGTGCCGGCCGGGCGTGGCCTGCCGCGGGGCGTGGTGCTGTGCGCGCTGCCAGACCGGCCGCAGGAACCAGTCCGGCACGGTCGCGGCGGTGCCCAGCAGCAGTTGGGTGGCGCGCACCTCCTCGTCGAACGCACCGGCCTCGAAGCTCTTGCGCAGCTTGGTGCGCTGGATCTTGCCGATCTCCGTCTTGGGAACGGCGTCCTGGGCGACCGGGACGAGGAAGGCCGGGCTGACACCGATCTCTCGCGTCACCTTGCCCGCGATCTCCCGCAGCGCGGCGGCGGTGTCCCCGTCGGCGGCCTCGGGGGAGAGGTGGAAGAACAGGGCGAGTTCGTCGGTGGGCGCGGACGGGTCGGAGCGCACCGCCACGGCGGCGGTGAAGCTGCGCACCACGTGCGGCAGTTCCTCGACGCACGCCTCGATCTCGTGGCTGTAGTGGTTGACGCCGTTGACGATGATGACGTCCTTGGCGCGCCCGGTGATGTACAGCTCGCCGGCACGCAGGAACGCCAGGTCGCCGGTGTCGAACCAGCCGTCCTCGGTGAACGCCTCCGCGTTCGCGCCCGGGTTGTCGTGGTAGCCGCCGGTCACGGAGGTGCCGCGGACCTGGAGGCGGCCGGCGTCGCCCTCGGCGAGCACGGTGCCCGTCTCGTCGACGACGCGCATGGCGAAGCCGGGGTAGGGCAGGCCGCAGCTGACGAACGTGCCCTCGTCAGGGACGGGTTGGGCGGGCAGCACGGCGTCGGTGACCACCGAACAGGTCTCGGACATGCCCCAGCCGGGGTGCATCACGTCCTGCGGCAGGCCGAACGGCTCGAGCGCGTGCAGGAAGCGGCGGACCGCGGCGGCCACGACGACCTCGCCGGCGTTCATCACCAGCCGCATCGGCGACAGGTCCCAGGTCCGGTCGGCGAAGCGGACGGCCTGCTCGGCCAGGAGACCGAACGCGAAGTTGGGCGCCC
The DNA here is from genome assembly GCF_044453765.1 of Streptomyces sp. NPDC051636. Lineage (NCBI taxonomy): Bacteria > Bacillati > Actinomycetota > Actinomycetes > Kitasatosporales > Streptomycetaceae > Streptomyces > Streptomyces sp. NPDC051636. The sequence goes on from NZ_JBITDA010000023.1 coordinate 86,248, forward strand.
AGGTGACGGTGACCCGGTGCCGGTCGGCGAGGTCCATCCAGCGCAGCGGGTCCTGCAGGATCCAGGAGGTGGGCGCGTGGATCTGACGGCAGCCCAGGTACACGTCCCGCAGGTGGAACATCACCACGCCGGTGACGTGGTCGAGCGGGATCCAGTTCAGGGACACGTCCGAGGCGTCGAGCGCGTTCATCTGCTCGGTGGCGGCCGAGCGGGTCAGCACGTTGCGGTGGGTGAGCCGCACCGCCTTGGGCAGGCCGGTGCTGCCGGACGTCATCAGCATCAGGACGAGGTCGTCGGGCCGGGCGGGGTGCCAGTCGTGGTCCTCCGCTGCCTCGCGCAGCTCGTCGGCCGTGGCCAGGCGCAGTCCGGGCCAGTTCTGGCGGGCGGCCAGGTCGCGCAGGCCGCTCTCGCGGTCGGCGGAGCACACGATCCAGGGCCGGCCGAGCATCCGCCAGATGCCCTCCAGCTTGGTCAGCGCCGCCGAGGGCGTGTCGTAGGAGGCGGGGACGGTCAGCGGGACGGCGACGAAACCGCCCAGGACGCAGCCCCACAGCACGGCCAGGAAGTCCTCGGTGGCGTCGCACTGGAGGATCACCTGGTCGCCTGGGCGCAGTCCGGCCCGGCGCAGTCCGGCCAGGACCCGGGACGCCTCGGGGATGAGGGAGGCGTAGCTGCGCCGGTGCTCGCTGCCGTCGGCGTGGACGTGGACGATGTCGCCCTGCGCCCGCTCGGCGGCGCGGCGCAGGGCCTGCGCCCAACTGGAGACGGACGGTTCGACGAGCGCGGGGCCCTCGCTGAGCGCCGGTACGGCGGACGCCGGGGCGCTGCTGCCGGTGGGCTCGGCGCCGGTGGTGTCCGGGGCGCGGTCTGTGGGTCCGGCGTGGCGGCGGCCCAGTTCCTCGGGGGCGTCCTCGACCGTCACCTCCGCGTGGGTCACCCCGGGGACGCGGGTCAGGCGCTCGTGCCAGGCGGTCGCCGCGGTGCGGTCGACGGCGGGCAGGGCGGTCAGCTCGGCGGTGTCGAGCAGGCCGTCCTCGTCGTGGGGCAGGGCGTTGACGGCGGTGACCCGGACGGTGCCGTGGCCCGCGCGGTCCAGGACCTCCTCGACGCGTTCCGCCGCGTCGGCGCGCCCCGGCACCACGTACAGGCGCGGTGCCCGGCCGTCGGAGGCGGGCAGGGCGCGGGCGTCGCGGATGCCGGGCACGGACAGCGCGGCCGCCTCCAGCTCCGCGACGGCCGGCCCGGACGGGACGGGCGTGCGCTCGGGGACCGCGGGCAACTGCCCGACGCGTACGGCCGGATCGGCGCTCACCGCGCGCAGGACGTCGTGCAGGGCGCGGGCGAAGGCGTCGGCGGTGGAGGCGTCGTAGAGGTCGGTGGCGTACTCGATGTGGAGCGTGAGGCCGTCGGGGGCGCCCTCGGGGGTGTGCCGTTCCAGGACGTCGACGAAGAGGTCGAACTTCGCGGTTCCGGTGGCGGTCGGCCGCAACCGGGCCCGGTGCCCGTCGAGTTCGAGGACGGCGGGGTCGTTGTTCTGCAGGGCCAGCATCACCTGGAACAGGGGGTGCCGGCCGGGGTGGCGGGGCGGGTTGAGCTCGTCGACGAGCCGGTCGAAGGGCAGGTCCTGGTGGTCCAGGGCGGCCAGGTCCGCGGTGCGCAGCCGGGCGAGCAGGTCGCGGAAGGCGGGGTCGCCGGAGGTGTCGGCGCGCAGCACCAGCGTGTTGGTGATCAGCCCGATCAGCTGGTCCAGGGCGGGTTCGGTGCGGCCCGCGACCGGGGTGCCCAGGACGATGTCCTCACCGGCGCCGCAGCGGGTGAGCAGGGCGCTGAGGGCGGCGTGCAGCACCATGAACAGGCTGGCGCCCTCGCGGTCGGCCAGGGCGAGCAGATCGCGGTGCAGGGCGGTGTCCACGACCGTCTCGAGGTGGGCGCCGGTGCCGCGCGGCGCCTCGGGACGCGGCCGGTCGCCGGGCAGGCCGCACTCCTCGGGGAGGTCCGCCAGTGCCGTGCGCCAGTGCGCGGTCAGCCGCTCCAGGCGGCCCGTGCCGTCGGGTGCGGGCGCCAGCAGGGCGCGCTGCCACAGGGCGTAGTCGGCGTACTGCACCGGCAGCGGCGTCCACTCGGGGGCGCGGCCGGCGCGGCGGGCCGCGTAGGCGGTGCTCAGGTCCTCGGCGAACGGCCGCAGGGACCAGCCGTCGGCGGCGCTGTGGTGCAGCAGGAGCAGCAGCGTGCGGTCGTCGGCCGGGCCCAGCAGCCAGGCGGCCAGGGGGCTTTCCGCGCTCAGGTCGAAGCGGTGGCGCAGGGCGGCCTCGACGTGGGCGGCGCTCTCCGCGGCGGGGCAGTCGACACGGCGCAGACGCGGGCGCCGCGTGCCGGGCGGCAGGACGCGCTGGTGGGGTGTGCCGTCGTGCTCCACGAACACCGTGCGCAGGCTCTCGTGGCGGTCGGCCAGGTCGCCGAGGGCCGCTTCCAGCGCGTCGGCGTCGAGGTCGGCGGGCGGTGTCACCACGAGCGGGATGTTGTAGGTGGCGGCCCGGTCGCCGAGCCGGTGCAGGAACCACATGCGCTCCTGCGCGAACGACAGCGGCACCCGCTCGGGACGTACGGCGGCCCCGAGGACGGGCCGGGGCAGGGCGTCGGAGGGGTCGGCCGAGTGGGCGGCCAGCCGTGCCGCGAGCGCGGCCGGGGTCGGTGTCTCGAACAGAGCGGTGATGGGGATCTCCGCGCCGGCGTCGTGCCGCAGCCGGGCCAGCAGGCGGGTGGCGAGCAGCGAGTCGCCGCCGAGGTCGAAGAAGTTCACGTCGATGCCCACGGTGTCGCGGGGCAGCTTCAGCACGTCCTCGAACAGGGCGCACACCAGCACTTGCTGCGGGGTCTCGGGGCGGGTGCCGGACGCGGCGGCGGTGAAGTCCGGTGCGGGCAGGGCCTGTACGTCGAGCTTGCCGTTGGCGGTCAGGGGCAGGGCGTCGACCGGGACGCAGGCGGCCGGGACCATGTGCTCGGGCAGGCGGGCGGCGGCGTGGGCGCGCAGCTCGGCCGGGTCGGCGGGCGTGTCGCCCGCGGTGAGGACGTAGGCGACGAGGTGCTGGGCGCCGTTGTCGGCGCGGCGGGCGACGACGGCGGCCCGGGCCACCCGGGGGTGGGCGGCGAGGACGGACTCGATCTCGCCCGGCTCGACGCGGAAGCCGCGGATCTGCACCTGGGCGTCGGCACGGCCGAGGTAGTCGAGGGTGCCGTCCGGGCGGCGCCGTGCCAGGTCGCCGGAGCGGTACATCCGGGTGCCGGGCGGGCCGAAGGGGTCGTCGAGGAAGCGCTCGGCGGTCAGCTCGGGCCGGTGGAGGTACCCGGCGGCCACCCCGGCGCCGGACACGTACATCTCGCCGCTCGCGCCGCGCGGAACCGGCCGTCCCCCGGCGTCGAGGAGGTGGACGCGCAGGTCGGACAGGGGCCGGCCGATGACGCTGCCGCGCCGCGGGTCGTCGAGGTCGGCCCGGGTCAGGCGGTGGTGGGTGACGTGCACGGTGGTCTCGGTGATGCCGTACATGTTCACCAGCTCCGGCCGGTCCAGGCCGTGCCGGTCGGCCCAGGGGCGCAGCCGCGCCGGACGCAGGGCCTCACCGCCGAAGACGACGTAGCGCAACGCCCCGCTGTCACCGCCGCGTTCGAGGTCGGCGTCGATCAACTGCTCGAAGGCGGACGGCGTCTGGTTGAGGACGGTGACGCCCTCGCGGTGCAGCAGTTCGAGGAAGTCCCGGGGGGAGCGGCTGACGGCGTGGGGGACGACCACGAGGCGTCCGCCGTGCAGCAGCGCGCCCCACGTCTCCCACACGGAGAAGTCGAAGGCGTAGGAGTGGAACAGCGTCCACACGTCGTCCGGGCCGAAGGCGAAGTGCTCCGCGGCGGCGGAGAACAGGCGCACCACGTTGGCGTGCGGCACCGGGACGCCCTTGGGACGGCCGGTGGAGCCGGAGGTGTGGATGATGTACGCGATGTCGGCGGGGCCCGTCGGCCCGTGCCGGTCGGCGTCGGTCAGGTCTCCGGCGGGACGGTCGGCGAGGTCCGCCGTGACCTGCGGGTCGTCCAGGAGGACGGTGGGCACCGACGCGCCGCCCAGGTGGGCGTGGGCGCGCTCGGTGACCAGGGCGACGGGGGCCGCGTCCTCGACGACCAGCCGCAGCCGCTCGGCCGGGTGGCCGGGGTCCAGGGGAAGGTAGGCGGCGCCGGTCTTGAGGACGGCCAGCAGGGCGGGCAGCAACCGCACCCCGCGCTCGAGCGCCAGCGCCACCACCCGGCCGGGGCCCGCGCCGTGCTCGGTCAGCAGCCGGGCCAGCCGGTTGGCCTGGGCGTTGAGCCCGGCGTACGTCAGATGGACGTCGCCGCAGGTGACGGCGGTCCGCCCGGGAACGGCGGCCGCCTGCTCCTCGAACAGCTCCGTGAGGGTGCGCTCGACCGGATACGTGTGGACGGGCGTGTCGCGGGGGTGCTCGCCCGGCAGCAGGACGTCCAGCTCGCCCAGCGCGGTCGTCGGCGCGGCCTCGGCCAGCCGGCGCAGCACGGTGATGAACCGTTCGCGGTGCAGGGCGAGTTCGTCTTCCTCGTACAGGGCGGGGTTGGCGTCGAGGGCCAGCCACAGACCGCCGGCGTCGGCACCGGGCCGCACCGAGATCTGCAGGTCCTCCACCGCGCCGCCGGACAGGTGGTGCCAGGTGGTGGGGTGGCCGTCGAACACGGGCGACTCGTCGAAGGGGACGATGTTCAGCACCGGTCCGTACAGCCGGCGCCCGGTGCCCAGCAGTCCCAGGTCGCGGCGCAGGTACTCACCCCGGTAGGCCTGGTGGAGGCGCAGCGCGCGAAGTTCCTCGGCGACGCCCTGGGCCGCCTCGGCGAGCGCCGTCCCCGGGGTGGCGTTCACCCGCAGGGGCAGGACGTCGGAGGCGGTGCCCGGGGTGCGCAGTGCGGCGCTGCCGAGGCGGCTCATCGTGGCCAGGCCCAGCACCAGATCCTCGGCGCCGGTCATGCGGTGCAGGTACACGGCGGTGGCCGTGGCCAGCAGGTCGGTGCGGGCGACGCCGAGACGGGAGGCGGCCGCGTCCAGGGCCGCCACCTCGGACGGCGTCAACTCGGCCGTGCGGCGCAGGAAGGGAGCGGTCGGAGCGGCCGTACGGGAGGTGAGGCGCTCCGGTTCGGGCAGCGCGGCCAGGCGCTCGGCCCAGTGGGCGCGGTCACGGGTGTGGCGCTCACCGGCGCGGTAGGCGGCCTCCTCCTCCTGGAGCCGGCCCACCGGTGCGAAGCCGGAGGGATCCGGCTCGCGCCCGGCGGCGAGCGCGTTGTACACCTCGGCCAGGCGCCGGCCCAGGAGCTTGTAGCTGTAGCCGTCGAGAAGGATGTGATGCGCCCTCAGCAGCCAGATGAACCGGTCGGGCGCCAGCGTCAGCAGGGCGTGCGAGAAGAGCGGTCCCTTCTCCAGGTCCACCGGGGTCGCCAGGTCCGCGCGGATCCAGTTCCAGGCGGCCGCCTGGGGGTCGTCGGCGTCACGGACGTCGACGTGGTGCAGGGGCCAGTCGTCCGGGTCCGCGGCCCGGTGGCAGCGGGGGCCGTCCTCGGTGTCGACGAACCGCAGGGCGAAGGTATCCGCCTCGGCGACCGTGCGGCGCAACGCGGTCTCGAACAGGCCGGTGTCGAGCGGCCCGTGGATCTCCACCGCCTCGCCGGTGTTGTACGCGGCGCTGTCCGACACGAGCCGCCCGGCGTACCAGAGACCCTCCTGGGCCCCGGACAGCGGACGCCGCTCGTCCTGCTGGAGTGACATAGCACAACCCTCACGTGGCAAGCCGAAATGTCCCGGCCGGCGACGGCACGACCGGATCGGAGCGGTGCGGCCACCGCCTCGTGCCGCCCTCGCGTGTGACTGCGCGCCGGGCCGGCCCACGAAGCGGGAAAAGGGAGGTCGCACGCCGGGAGCCCGGTGAACCCGCGTCATCCTGGCTCCGGTTCTACGGCACATCACGGTGCGCCACCGCGGTCGGGCCGGTCAAGACGGTGCCGGTCCACGGACGGCAATTCAGGGAATTCCCCAAAGAACGCCGGGCCGGGGAGTGCGCATACGACACGAACTTCTAGGGAAATCACCCGACTTCCCTTTCCGAAGGCCTCTCGGGTGGATTCGGCGACGGCGCGCGGTGCACCCTCGAACGCGACTCCCGACGCCCGCGGCCGCATTCCGGCGACAGGCCGACCGCGCCCCAGGGCCCACCCGTTGGACGATCGAGAAGAGGGCTGCCGCCATGCACCGTCCGCTGTGTCCGGTTGAGACGCTCTACGTGGGCCAGCGCAGCAGGGCCGTGCTGTCCTGCACGCTGCGTGGACGCGTCGACGTCGAGGCGCTGGCCGCCGCGTTCCACGCCGTGACGCAGGCCCACCCGACCCTGCGCTCCCGCATCGTGGCGGACGGCACCGGCCATGCGCTGGCCCTGCTCGACGAGACCGAGCGGCCCCGCCTGGAGACGCGCACCGGAGACCTGGAGGAGGCCTACGCGACGGAGCTGAACAGGCCCGTCACGGTGGGCGGCCCGCTGTCGCGCGCGGTCCTGGTCAGCGCACCGGACGAAGAGGAGCACCTGTTCGTCCTGGTGGTGGACCACACCGTGACCGACGGGCACAGCAGCATCACGCTCCACAACACGCTGTGGGACCACTACCGCTCGCTCGTCGCCGACGAACGGCCGCAGACCGGGCGATCCGACGCCGACGCCTCGGACACCCCGGACTGGCCCGAGCCCGTCAGCGCGCTGCTGCCGCCCGCCGACGAGGCGGACACCGCCGCGTACCTCGACGCCCGCATCGCGCAGGCCAAGGAGAACCCGGTCGAGCTGGTGCGCTACGACGTGGCGCGCACCCCGGAAGCGGCGTCGGCCGGTGGGACGGGGAAGGGGGACGACGAGGGGCACATCGAGGTGCGCCGGCTGACCCTGGACGCCGACCGCACCGCGCGCCTGCGGGAGAGGGCACGGCAGGCGGGCGTGTCCGTGCACGCGCTCATCGCCGCCGCCCTGCTGGCCACCGCCCGACGGCGACTGGTGGGCGACGGCTCGCGCACCCTGGGCTGTCTGTCTCCCGTCGACCTGCGCTCCCGGATGACGCCGCCGCTGCCGGCGTCCGCCATGGTGCCGGCGGTCACCACGCACCTGCAGACCCTGGACGTGTCCGAGACCTCCGACCCGCTGGGTCTGGCGCGCACCGTCCACGCGCGGGTGAGCGACTTCATCGCCAGTGGCGGCCACTTCCACGAGATGCGCATCACCCAGGAGATCCCCCGCAACCCCGCCCTCCAACTGGCCACGGTCATCGTCACCAACATGGGGGTCGTCCCCGGGCCCCGCCTGCCCGACGGTCTGCGCGCCGTCGACGTCCGCCTGGTGCCGGGCCGAGAGAACTACTTCCCGCAGGCCGGACGCAGCCCCGTCATGGCGTGCGTGGTCGCCTTCGAAGGCCGCCTGTCCATCGAGTTTCCGCACTACACCGCCTGTTTCAGCCCGTCCTTCATGCGGGCCTTCCGCGACGAGGTGCTCGACGGCCTCCTCGCCTTCGCGTCCGAGGCACGGCGCGAGCCCGCCACCGCGGACGTGAGCTGAACACCGCCTTCCCGCTGGCGGGTCGACCGCCGCCACGCCCCCGAACGAGGGCTGCCCCCCTCCCGTACACGCCCGGTTGCCGTAAGGAGTCCTCCTCCGACATGTCCACCGTCAGCGAACTCCCGTCCCCCGTTACGCTGTTGCCGCGCGCCCAGTCGGGCGACGAGCACGCCATGAACCACCTGCTGAACCACATCACGCCCTACGTCGCCCGCATCTGCCGCTCCATCACCCGCGACGACGCGGCCGACGCCACTCAGGAGGCCCTGCTCGCGATCTACCGCGGACTGGGCACACTGCGCGAACCGGTGGCCTTCTACGGGTGGGTGCGCGCGGTGACGGTCCGCGAGGCCGTGCGTACCGCCAAGCGCTTCGGCGAGGAACAGACCTGTTCCCAGGTCGAGTCGCAGCACCAGGCCAACCCGCTGGACGCCGTGCACATCACCGATGTGCTCGACCGCCTCTCCCGGGCGCACCGGCAGGTCCTGACCCTGCGCGCCTACGGCCTCAACGAGGAGGAGATGGCGGAGGTGCTCGAACTGCCCGTGGGCACCGTGCGCTCCCGCCTCTTTCGCGCCCGGCGCCGCTTCCAGGAGGCCTGGCAGCCGTCGGCGGCGTGAACCTGGTCGGCCTCGGCACGACCGTACGGCGAGGTCCGTGGCGTCATCCCTGACGGCCACGGCCCTCGCCGGGGGACGGGCTTCCGCTCCTACGGCTTGACGCGCGCCGGCAGTACGCGTGGCGGCCACTGGCCGGCGGCGAACATGCCCAGCGCATGTGCGCGGGAGACCAGCGCGGGCCGGTTGGGGGTGTCGAACCTCCGCAGCATCTGACCGATGCGGTACTCGATGCCCTGACGGCTCAGGTACAGGCGCGAGGCGAGTTGCACCGTCGACTCGCCGCGTGCCACGCCCTCCAGCACCTGCGCGTCGAGCGCGCTGAGAACCGGTCCGTCGTCGACCGCCGTCGGTGCGGTGTCCTGCGGTGGTGCGGTGGTGGCGGGGGCGGGGTGGTGCAGGAGGACGACGGCGCCGGACGTCTCACCGGTCAGGCCGCGCACGGCGATGGCGGTCATGTCCGCGTGGAAGAATGCGCCGGCTCCGTCCTTTCCGGTGACCTTTTCGGTGAATTGGGGGCGACGGCCCGAGGAGAGAGCGATGAATTGTTCCCGCAGACGGTCGGGCACGGCTGAATGCAGGAGGTCGAGGAGCCGGTACCCGCATATCTCCCCTGTGCTGAGGCCGAATTGCCGGGCGAATTCCGGCTCTGCGGCCGTGATGACAAGGTGGTCCGGAAGGGCGCGGACCGTGCAGACGGCTCTCGACGCGGAAGCGGGACGCGGGCTGTTCGTCAGGGAGGGGCGGAGCGCGGGGGGAGCCGGCGGGGCGGCCCGGTGGTGCTTACGGGGCGAGGCGTCGGGGAAACTCGTGGTCGCCACGGACGTACCGTCCTTTTGGTGCGCATGGGGGGTGGAGGGGGGTGGGCGCGGAACGGACCGGCGCGTCGGTGCCGGGGTGTCGGCGGGGGTCCGGTGCACAGGCGTGCCACCTCGTCGGCGGACGTGGTCTGTGGTTCCGTCGGGATGGGGGAGGGTCGGCGCGAACGGCGGACCCCGGACCGCTGGTAAGGGTGAGCGGATGCACCCGGTGAGGATCAGCCGGTGGCTGGATAACGTTGTCACGGCCGTCGGAGCCCCTCGCTCGGTCCGGAGATCGGGCTCGGCCGTGGAGCGAGCGGAGAGGATCTCTGCGTCGGCCCTGGGCGGGCAGGGTGTGGCACGGAAACCTCCATGAGACGAATGGGGGAGTCGCGTCAGTTCAGCGCCTTCGAGGCTAAAGTGCTGCAACCACCTTGGCAAGGGTTTGCCAGGTGACCTGGACAACGTGTCAACTCCCGTACGTGAAGCCACAGTTGGCCCGCAACCGGGCGGGCCGACATAGGCCCTCGCACCGCAACACGCGAGCTGAACTGGGGAGTTGATGATCGGTAATTGTCTTGCAAGCCCTTTCTCGGGCTTCGTAAAGTGTTGACAACTTCAGGTCTCCGATCGAACAGGCCGAGGGCGGAGGTCTGGCGCAGTCACGGGAGCAGAGGTGGGGAGATGCTCGAGCAGCCGCACTTCGGCCGTCGGCTCAAGCGGCTCCGGCTGGAGCGGGGGCTGAGCCAGGCAGGGCTGGTCGGTGACGGCATGTCGACGGGGTACCTGTCGCGCCTGGAGTCGGGTGAACGCCGGCCCACCGAGCGTGCGACGGCGTATCTCGCCGAGCGGTTGGGTGTCGACGCGTCCGTGCTGACCGCCCCGTCGCCTCAACGGTCCCTGACCTGTGAACTGGCGGTCGTGTTGTCGGCACCGTACGGCACGTGCGACGTCGCCGCCCTCAGCCGGGTGGTCGCCGAGGACGCGGGTGACGATCCTGTCGCCCGCTGGCAGGCGCTGTGGCTGCTGAGCCGCACCGCCGGCCGCGCCGGCGACTACGCGCAGGAACGGGAGCGTCTGCTGCAACTCGTCGAGCTGAGCGAGCGGTTGGAGGTGCCGGAACTGCGGGTGCGCTCGCTCGTGGCGTACGCCCGCTGCACCCGGGCCCTGGGCGACATGCGCACAGCAGAACCGGCGGCCGCCCGGGCGTTCGCGATCGCGCGCTCCGAGGACCTGTCCGTGTCCGACACGATGGCCGCACTGACGGTGCTGATCGACATCGAGGCAGAGCTGGGCAGACTGGACGCGGCCGCACGGCACGTCGACGAACTCGAGCGGGACCTGCTGCCCGTGGCCGCACCGGCGCAGGCGGCCGAGGGATGGTGGACCGCCGCCACGGTCTGCAGCCGCCAGGGCGACCACGCCGCCGCCCGGACCCGACTGAAGACGGCCCTCCAGCTCCTCGAGAGCACGGACAACCTGCCCCTGTGGACCCGGCTGCGGCTCGCGGCCACCGCGGCCGCGCTCGAACTGGCACCGCCCCAACTGGCCGCCGCCGAGGTCTGGTTGGCCGAGGCCGGGTCCGTGGTGGACCTGATCGGCAACCCCGTGCAGGCCCAGGAACTGCGTGCTCTGCAGGCACACCTGGCCTTCCACCGGGGCCGGCCGGACGAGGCCCGGACGATCGCCGGCGCGCTGCTGGCCGAGGAGGACCTGCGGCTGCCCTATCGGGACCGGGTGCGACTGTCGGTCCTCGACGGCCGGCTGTTGATCCTGTCCGGGCGTGTGGAGGAGGGCATCGCCGTCCTGCAACGGCTGGGCCGCCAGGCGACGGAGTCCCAGAACCTGGACCTGGCCGCGCACGTCTGGCAGTCTCTGGCCCAGACGCTGGCGGACCTGCGCCTCCCGCACGCGGCGAACGCCGACGACGGCGCGCCGCGTGCGTCGGGTTGAGGTACACCGCGTGTCGTGAGCGGGTCCGTTGTGCGGGGTCCCGACGCTCGGCCCCTGTTCGGCCAGGGCGACGCGCAGGGTCTCACGGTGCCGTCGAGCCGTCGTCATCAGCTCGTCGAGCGCGTCCCGGGTGGGTCGCCTCCTGGCGTCAGGTGACCGCTGCCGCGCACACCAACGGCGGCCGGATCTTCGCCCGGATCATGCACGGTGGCCGGGTCTCGCACCTGGACACGACCGGGACACTGCCCGTCGCCCCGTCGGCCGTGTCCGCCGTCGGGGACGTGTTCACCCCGACCCGGCCGCAGCCCGCTCCGGTGCCCCGCGCGCTGATCGTCGTCGGCTGACCGCTTTGTAGAGAGACGGTCCAGTGAGCTCTTTCAGCGTGGCCACTGATCGGGTGACGGGATCGATGCCCGCAACGTACGAGGCTCCCGTGCCGTTGGGGGAGGTGTTCGAAGGCTCAACCCACAGGCACAGGATCCGCGTTGGTTCCGCCTTGCGGGCCTTCAGCGGGATGTGCACTTCGCCGGCTACATTCACGGTCACCAGTCCGTGGGGACCGGCTGTACGCGCCGCTGCTGCTGTCCCTGATGGGGCTCCGTCCGGCGGAGGTCTGCGGCCTGAGGTGGTCGGACATCGACCTGAACGCCGGCACGCTCAGCATCGCCAACGCGCGGACCATGATGGGGAACCGCACGGTGGTGGAGAAGGACACGAAGAGCACGGCGGGGGAGCGCGTTTTGCAGCTCCTGAGCCTGGTAAGGGAGGCGCTGAAGACGTTCCGCGCCACGCAGGCAGTGAAACGCCTGACGGCGGGTGAAGGCTACGAAGGCACCACTCCTCAGATGCCCCGAAGCGGTGCAGGGCCATACACACGGCCGGAAGGAGGGGTCGGCATGCACTCCTCGCCATCGTCGAAGACGACCTGCACGCCAACGGCCGCCACTTCCGCACCCTCGACGGCATTGCTCGACACCAGCGACGACATGTGCGGCGAACTGATCTTCACCGTGTTCGCCGCCATCGCCAAGTTCCAACGTCAGCAGATCGTCACAGGCACCCGCGAAGGCCTCGACGCCGCCCGCGCCCGAGGCCGCGTCGGCGGCCGTCCTCGCGCCCTGACCTCCGAACAGATCACCGACGCCCGCATCCTGCTCGGCGCCGGACAAACCCGAACCGCCGTCACCGCCAAGCTGCGCGTCTCCCGATGGACACTCAGCCGCGCCCTCGACACCGCGTCCCGCTGACGCCCGCCACCGGGTGCCAACGCTTGACCGCAGCGGACAGCCCCAGCCCCATGCGCGGATCGCAGAAGAGGACGGTCTAGTCGTCGCCTCAGTGTCCGTCGCGGACCACCGCTAACCCGCCGACCCGGGTCGTGATGCCCGCCGGCCCGCGTCGGGCCGAAGCGAGCACGCTGGCCGGTCGACCGAAGGTGTCGCCCTGCTCCACCTCGATCGCGACCGTCTGCGCCCCTGTCGTGTCGAGCAGGTGGGCGGCCAGACAGCCGGTGCTGTTGGCGTTGGCGACGTCCTCGTCGACACCGATCGCCGGCGCGAACATCCGCGCCGCACCCGGTCGGTCGCCCACCGGCGGTACGTACACGAAACAGCCGAGGAGCCCGTACCGCTGGCACGCCGCTGTCAGCCTGCCGAGGTGTGGGTGGACTCGGAGCAGCGCCGACCGGTCGTGGACCGGTACCAGCATGCGTGGTGCGCCGGGCGCGGCGATCCGTGGCGCGTCGGTCGGATGCGGGTCGTCCGCGGTGAGCCCGAGCGCGGCGACGATCGCGGCGCGCTCGTCCGGTGCCGGGTGACGCAGCGCGACGAGGCCCTGGTCGAACCACACCTCGATGCCGGCGGGGCGGCGGATCGCGACGGTGTCGAACGTGCGCCCGCCGGTGTGTTGGCGGTCGTTCAGCTCGCCCAGCGCGGTGCGGGTCAACCGGACGGCCTGCGCGGCAACGGTGCCGTGGCCGCAGCCGGACAGTTCGGCGGTGGCGGTGAAGAACCGGACCGGCCAGCCACCGTCCGGCGTCCGCCCCGGGCCGAGGAACGCCGCGTGCGAGGTGCCGGCCGCAGCAGCGACCGCACGCCGGTCTGCGTCCGTCGCCGCCGGGTCGTCGTCGGTGACGGACGTGGGGCTACCGCCCCGGCCGTCGCGCCGCACGCACGCATCAACCACCGTGACATCCGGCCAGGACATCGGCCCACCTTTGACGCTCAACGAACCGGCAACCGCGAACGGCGTCCGCCGATAGCGGGACCTGGCCGCAACGGCCGACCGAACGCGTCCCGGAGCGTACCGGCCTGCCTCAGCCGGTGCCGTCCTGCACCGGATAGTGGATGATGACCGCACCGCCGGTGGCGTAGTTGGCGACATCGGCGGCCACCCGCTGGCCTTGTGGCGACGCCCGTGCCGCGGCCATGGCGGCGGCGTCAGCGAAGTCGCCTTCGAAGACCGCGAAATACGGCGCTTCTCCCTTGGTCGCCGCCACGTCGAAGCTGTAGCGCCACGCAAGCAGGCCGGGCCAATTCATGACCAGTGGAAGGTGGTTGGTCACGTAGTAGTCGCGGAAGTGGTCAGGGTCGGCGGGCTTGGAATACAGGACCACCAACTTATGCATGACGACCTCCGTCCAGAGACGAGACCGTAACACTCCCGGTGACCTGGGAGCTCCTGCTAAGAACTGCCGCCGACCTCGCTAGGTGCGGAGCATCGGGATCTGGGTGAGGACGGAGGTGGTTTCGAGGAGCGCGTGGGAGTCGGTGGCCAGCCACAGCGGGAGGTCGCCGACGAAGGCTACGACATCGGGGAGGGCCCGGGTGGGTCGGGTCGCGCCAGAATCCATAGTCGAGCACACCGGGCTCGGTGGCCGCGGCCTTCGCGAGAGCCGTGAGGGCGGACTCGAAATCGGCGGTGTGTGTGAGTGCGAGGTCCAGTACTGCGGTCAGTTGAATCGACATATGCGCAGGTTAGGGCTTGATGTGCGGTCGAGGGAAAGACCGGTACGGGATAGGCTCAGAACGGATCGTTATCAATCGGCAGGGAGGGCACGTGGCGCCGGATACGGTGAGCCTGCGGTACTTCCTGGTGCTGGCGCAGGAGTTGAACTTCACCCGCGCGGCCGCACGGATCGGTATCGCACAGCCCGCACTCAGCGCCCGGATGCGCCGATTGGAGGCGGAACTCGGTACGGCCCTGCTGGTCCGCAACACGCGTAGCGTCGTATTGACCACGGCCGGTGCGGCTTTGGCGGAGTCCGCGCCGCCCGCGCTGGCGGCGCTGGACCGGGCATGGGACACCGCCCGGAGCGCGGCGGCCGGTGAACTGGGCACGCTGCGCATCGGATACAGTCTCAGCGCCGGGGCCGAGACGGCACCGGCCCTGGTGGACAGGCTGATTCGCGGCAACAGCGGACTTGAGGTCGGCGCGGTCCCGATGGCGACACCGGAGATATCCCCCGCGGTCGCCGACGGCCGCATCGATGCCGGGATCACCCGCGGTGAACAGCCGGGCCGTGGCGTGCGCCGGTTCCTGCTGCGGCGTGAGCGCATCGGGGTCCAGCTGGCGCAGCACCATCCGCTGGCCGAACACCCGGAGATCGAGATCGCCGACGCGGCCGCGTATCCGCTGCGGCTCCCGGACCGTGCGGCCAACCCCGTGATCCACGATCAGCTGTCCGCACTGTTCCTAGACACCCGACCACACCCCCGATTCCACACGCCCGCAGTCTCTTTCGACATGTCTCAGCGCGACCTGCGCGACGGGGTCACCCTCGCCCCGGCCGGAGAAGCCGCGGTCACGGCATCACCGGCCGGTCTCACCTGGCGACCGCTGCGGGGCGCGCCCAGCCTGACGATCCACCTGGTCCTCCCACGCGAGCAGTCGCCACTACACCGCCGCATCCGTGCCGTCGCCAAAACCCTGGCGCACGAGCTGCACTGGCTGCCGGACTGACGCGCAAGAGGTCAAGCGAGACGGACGTCTGCGGTGGCGAGACCGAAGACCTTGCGCCGGGCGGCCGTGGTGACGGCGAACTCGTGGTCGGTCGGCGCGAATCGGGCCACCGCGTCGACCTCGCGCACCACGGTCGCCGGATTGTGCGGGCGCCCGGTGTTCCGCAGGACCTCGCGGGTGTCGTTGTACATCGTGATGAGCACGCCTCCGGCGAACGTCAGCTGGTCCTCCTCCAGGTCCGCGAGGTGCTCGACGATCGCGGTGCGGTCGCGTGCGACGTAGGCGCGCGTCAGGTCGAGGGCGCGCCACGCGGCCTCGTTCATCCGGGGGTCGGTGCGGTCGGCGAAGTCCTTCATCGTGGCTCCGTGGTCGATCGAGCGGAGGGGGTAGTGCGGGGGTGGGGCACGGCAGTGGACAGCCCCAGGTCGAGGCGCTTGTCCATGTCGAGGCGGAACGTTCCGTACGGGTTGACGTTGGCGGTCAGGCCGCGCCGGTCCTCGCCGGTGAGCCTCTTCGCGCACGCTGGCTCGGCCAGGACCTGCTGGGCTCTGTCCGCGGTTCCGTGAATCCGCAGGCCAGGGTCCGGAACGGCGGATCGTTTCGGCAAGGTGTTTCATGCCGTGGCGAGCAAGACGGTCGAGGATGTGCTGTTTCCCGGAATCGGTGTGCGAGTGGAGGGCGTGAGCGACTCCTCCGACACCTTGGTGGTGGAGGCGGTGTCCACCGGTCGGCCGGGCCTGTGCCCGGACTGCCGGAAGCGGGCAAGACGCGTGCACAGCTCGTACCAACGTGCCCTGGACGAGCGTCCGTTGGGCTCCCGACGGGTCGTGGTCCGGCTCCGGGTGCGACGGTACTTCTGCGACCGCAGGAGCTGTTCCCGCAGAACGTTCGTTGAGCAGATCGCCGGTCTGACCGAGCGGCACAGCCGGTCGAGCACCGGGCTGACGGGCTGGCTGCAGTCCATCGCGGTGGAGCTGGGCGGCCGTCCTGCCGCGCGGCTGTGCCGCCGCCTGCGGGTGGCCGCGGGCCGGACCCGACTGCTCAGGCTGCTGACGGCGCCGCCGGTTCAAGACCGTGCCCCACTGGTGCTGGGAGTGGACGAGTTCGCCTTCCGCAAGGGCTGCGCCTACGGCACCGTCCTGGTCGACGTCGAAGCCGGCCGGGTCGTGGACGTGCTGCCCGACCGCACCTCGGAGACGTTCGCGGCCTGGCTGACGGAGCATCCCGGAGCGGAGATCATCTGCCGCGACCGGGCCACCGCCTATACGAAGGCGGTCAGAGAGGCGGCCCCGAACGCCCTCGAAGTTGCCGATCGCTGGCATTTGCTTCAGAACTTGTCCGCCGCGGTGGAGAAGACCTGTCATCAGCACCGCGACTGCCTGCGCAAACCCGCCGAGCAGGAGACCGTGCCGCCGGTTCCGAAGCCGGTGCCGATGGAACTGCCCGTGCCGGAACTACCCGGCACCCAGATTATCGAACGGACCCGCCATCGCCATGAGGACGTCCACCGCCTGGTGGAGAAGGGCTGGACCGTCAGTGCCATCGCCCGCCGTCTGAATCTCGACCGCAAGACCGTGCGCCGCTTCCGCGACACCGACCTCGACCAGTTGCTGGCCTCCGCCCGCGACCGCCGCCCGAACGGCGTGCTGGAGCCGTTCAAGGCGTACCTCAACGCCCGCTTCACCGAGACTCAGGGCCAGGTCAGCGGCACCCGCCTGTTCCTGGAGGTCCGCGAACGCGGTTATCGGGGCAGCCGCCAGGTCGTCCGCAAACACCTCGCCGCCCTGCGGGCGGGCACCGCCGAACCGGTCCGGGCCGACATCCCCAACCCACGCAAGATCACCTCGTGGATCATGCGGCCCCGCGAGACCCTCACCGAAAGCCAGGACAAGCGACTGCTGGAGGTCCGGCTCGCCTGCCCGGACATCACCCGAGCCTGCGACCTCGCCCGCGCGTTCGCCGATCTCGTCCGTCACCGGCGCGGATACCTGCTGCTGGAGTGGATCCGCCAAGCCGAGCAGGACGCTCCGAAGCCGATGCGGGGCTTCGCCGGCTCCCTCCGCCAGGACCTCGACGCCGTCGCCGCCGGCATCACCCTCCCCTGGAGTTCCGGAGTCGTCGAAGGCCATGTGAACCGGGTGAAAACACTCAAGCGGGCTATGCGGCCGGGCTTCATTCGAACTCCTCCGGGCCCGGATCCTCACCCAGCCATGACCTGCACGGAGTCGCGGATAGAGCCGTTTCCTGGGCTTTCGCGAATGCTGGAATTCGGCCGCGGCTGGTGGTTTCGTCTCACTGACGGGTGATTGCCCGTGAGATGCCGGCGGTGACGGTTGTGGCGAGGACCCAGCCAGCAGCGGTCAGCCCGTAGGCAAGCCATTGTCCGATGCCTCGTGGTGCGAAAGCCGCCTCCTGCCCGAAGGTGATAATGGGGACCAGCAGGTCGAGCGTGTAGAAGACGGCGTTGAACGGCGGTGCCTTTCCCGCTTCGAGCGGTGCGGGGGAATGGACTGCGAAGAAGATCGCACCACAGGCGAGAAGAGCCATGAGCCAGAGGCCGGCGCGCAGAGGCCGGTAGCCGTAGCCGACGGTCGTGTCCTGGATGTAACCCCAGACGCGGATGTGCGGGGGAAGCGTAGCTCGCCGATGGCGTTGCTTGGCCAGCAGCACCGTGCGTGCTTCGTCCTCGTGTCCGAGCCGCCGGTACGCGGCTGCGAGCTGTTCGTACGGCTGCGGGACATAGCCCTCGGCACCGCGCCGGAGCCAGTCGAGCCGTTCGGCCGCTGCCAGGGGGGATGCGAGGGCGTCGTAAGTGGTCTCGGTCAGCCGGATGTCTGCCGGCCAGGTGTCCGGGGTGTCGTACAGGGTGCCCAGATGGGCGTTGCGTGCATCGACGGTGCCGTCGATCGGCCGCTGGGTACGCAGATCTGTCTCCCGGGCCTGGGTCATCCGCAGAGACAAGGCGGTCTCGCCAGGATGTGTGAGCGTGATGTCGCGGAAGCTGAGCTGCGTACCGATGTTGCTGCCGTCAAGCTGGATGCCGCCGTTGACGGCGAGGCCCCGCCCGAGGTCGAAATTGCGGGTGACATGAACGTCGACAGCCTCCAGCGCGACGTCGCCGGCGTTGTTCAGAACGGCGCCGCAGAAGCCGATCGCGGCCGAGACCACGGCACCGGACAGGATGATCCGCCCCTCGGCTCTGAAGCCCGGGTGGAAGGTGAAGTCCTCGGTGATCTGGACATGGTAGGCGTCCAGCGCGTTGCCGTCGGGATTGCTCAGGCAGGCGCCCTCCAGGTCGAACTCCCCGTCGATGGAGGCACCGGATACGCGGAATCCTCCCTGGACAGCCAGGTTGGTGCACAGCACGTCGCCGTCCACGGCGACATGGACCGCGGATATCGCCTCGGACCCCGGTGCCGTGACCACGGTGTCGCGGAGGTCCAGGTCACCGTGGATCTCGGCGCGGTTCAGTATGAGGGGTCCGGTCAGGTGGCATCGGGACAGCACCAGTCGGCCCTCGATCTGGGCCATGTCGGCGGCAAGACCCGGCAGGGAGCTTCCGGGGAGGACCAATTCGCGGAGCCTGGCGCCCTGCAGCAGGGGTACTTCGTCGAACCGGCAATCGGTCAGGACAACCGGCACGGCAACCTCGGCGAATCGCAGATCCAGGCTGCCTGCGATGCGGGCGCCGGTGAGGCGGAGTGCCGGGCGGTCACCCGGGGCGGGATCGGCACCAGCACCCAGCAGCAGCGCCTCAATGACGTCGGCCCGTATCGCGCATTCCGCCGATGACGTGCCGTCGCGGACATCGACGGCAGTGCCCTGCGGGAAGGAGTTCCACAACAGACGTTCAGCAGCACCAAGTTCATCAAGACGCATGATCGACGATCATGTCGGTGCGGACCCACCCAGGACAAGACCTGACAGCCGACCCCGCAGACGAGGCAGCGACGAGCACGCCTGCGCGGGCATGTCCCTTCACGCAACCGCGGTCCGAGCCTGTGAACTGGCCATCGACCTGTCCCGCCGCAGCACTCCTGCCGAGGGCGGGTTCTGCACCTTTCAGCCCGTCGTCGACGGCGGCGCCTGCCCCTGGAACCTCGACTGCCACAACTGCGACAAGTTCGTGCTCTCGGGCGCCGACCTGCTCTACTGGCGGCGCAAGCGAGAGCAGTGGCGGCTGCTGGCTGAAGGCACCCCCGACGACGCCACCGCCGACTACCTTCACCACTATTTCGAGCCCACGGCCCGCGCGATCGACGGCCTGGAGAAGGCATTGGCCGGCCTCGGTCTCCTCGATGACGCTCTCGCCCTCGACTTGCGCAAACCCCAGGACTACTGCCACCGCGTCTGGTCCACCGCCTTCCGCGCGGCCGACCTCGCCGAAGCGGGCGACGCCGAGCAGGGCGAGTACAGCGATACGTGCACAGTGGACGACGAACCCGAACGGGACATCGCATGATGGCCGCCACCATTCCAGAACCCCGCACGGCGGCTGCCCTGGCTGCCCGCCGTCGCAGGACCGAGACCGCCCTCCAACGTGTCCACGAGGCTATCGCCCGCCTCCGCCGTGAGAGGGCCCAGGTCAGCGTCGCTGCAGTCGCCCGTCGCGCGGATGTCTCCCGCACCTTCCTCTACGACAATCCTGAGGCTAGAGCCGCAGTCGCCTCCGCTATGGCCGAGGCCGGAGACCGCCGGTCCGGACGCTCGCCGACCAGGACGATGAGCGCGAGGCGACTTGGCGCGAGCGCGCACTCAATGCTGAGGACGCCCTCAAGGCCGCCCACGCCGAAATCCTCGCCCAGCGCACCCGCATCGGCGAACTCCTCGGCCAGATCCGCGACTTGCAGACCGAATGGACCGAGGAAGCCATCCAGCGGATCACGACCGGGAACACCACACTCAAGCAGCGAGTCCGCCAACTCACCACCGACAACCGCACCCTCGACGAACGGCTCAAGGCCGCCCGCTCCAACCTCCGCTTCCAAGACCGGCGCGTCGCCGACCTCGAAGCCCGGATCGCGGGCACCTGACAACCCGCGGGACCGCTCAGTCCGGTCCGGTGACCAGGAGAAACCTGTGGTCACCGGACCGTTCCGTATGCCAGGCTCCAGCATTATGGAGCCCCACAACGAACAGGCCGCAGGCGAGGTCCTGCATCAACGCGGCTGGCGCAAGGCATTCACCGTCCAAGAGATGGTCGACAAGTGGGCCTGGCTCGTGGGTAAAGTCGAGGACGGTTACAGCGACCTGGTCGACGAGTACACCAACGACCTCTACAGCCGAAACTGGCTGCACGAGGCATGGCCGATCCTCGCCGAGCGCGAGATCGTCCTATGGACCCCGCAGATCAAGGCCCTCGACGACCGCTTCCGGGCCGCCACTGTCTTCGACGACGGCATCGCCTTGTCGCAGTTCCACCGGATCAGCGGATTCGACCCCATCGACATGTGGTGGTGGCGACGCCACCCTCGTCTGCTCGTCGGCGATCTCGGCCGCTCGCTCCGCTCGGCAGGTGCCACCGACTGATCCTCGGCGGCACAACGCACGAGAGTCCGCCGAGCCGTGATCGCCGTCCGGATCACTCGGACGAGCGACAGCATCGACCCCAACTCTGCGTCACGGACATGTAGTCTATGAATCGCCGCAGGTCAGAGCCGGATCACGAGCTCCCGCGGTCGGTAAACTCGACGAGGCGCGCCACAGCGCCGACCCCGTCCGGCTGATGCAGCTCTTCGGCCTGTCCAACCTCTCCGCCACTCGCTACGTCCTTTCGGCACACCCAGACAAGAAGAACGGCCCCATCGCCCCGTGAGGCCCGTCCGGTCTGATCGGCTGTTCACGAGTACCGCTGGCCAGCGGGGTAACCGTCCCGTGCCAGATCCCTTCCCGGGGTCCGTGTGATCGTTTCCCGGTACCTCTGCGGAACGGGTACGGTCCAGCGCATGGTGGGCGACTTCGATGCAGCTGAGGCCATGCACGACGGCATATCGGACCGGGCTGAGGCATGGGACTTCATCCGGGCCTTCGTGGCTGGGTGGTACACACCCTTGACCGACGGCGACGGCATCGGCGAGGAAGAACTCAAGCGGGTCGAAGGCCAGCTGTGCCTGTCGCTTCCTGCTGCTCTGCGTGAGGCGTACCTGCTCTTCGGCCGGCGTCCGGAATTGTTCGAGCAACAGGATCCGATGCTGCCTCCCTCAGAGCTCTTCGTGCACGACGACCTCGGGGGTGTGCTGTGCTTCCGCAGCGAGAACCAGGGGTGCGCATTCTGGGGCGTGCGCCTGTCCGATCTGGGAGAGGCAGACCCGCCTGTCGTCGTCCAGTCGCATGAGGGGTGGCAGCCGTTCATGGACAGGGTCTCGCTGGCGTGTGTGGAGCTGGTCCTCTCCGAGTGCCTGTTCAGCGACGGTCCCCTCTACAACGCTTGCGAATTGCCGGCCGGGGTCGTGAGCGAGGTTCCGCAGCTCTTCCAGCGGGTCGCTCTCCCGGACTACCCGATGTGGACGGGTAGTGACGAGTCCCCGGTCCGCTGGTTCTCTGCTCCCGGACTTCTACTGCGGCAGGACGGGCTGACGGCCGGGTGCTGGCTGCACGTCCGAGGGACGACGCTGGCCCACCTCTCGACAGCCTGCATCGCCGTCCCGGGACGGTGGGCCCAGTGGCAGGGGACCGAGCCGACCGCGGTCGACGAGCTTCCCTTCTAAGCCTCATGTGGACTCTGCCCCGGTAGGCGTCCAAGACTCGGAAGAACTCCTTGACCGGAGTGGAGCCCTCGGGGGCGTTGCGTTCATTTTCGCCGAGAAGCAGGTCCTCGCGGCTGAACCGGTGCGTACCCCAAAGCACGCGAACCCACGCCAGACCGCGCGTGATCGGGCGCAGTTTGCCACCGGTTCCCAGCGTGTGCCCTCCAAGGTTCGGCGAACTCGTCGGTTTCCCGTGGCCGGTGACTCCATGATCGACGCGGCGATCTGTGACGGCGACATCGTGACCGTACGACGGCAGGACAGCGCTGACCACGGCGACATCGTCGCTTCTATAGGGGTGAACTGTGGTGCGGCGCGATGCCTACGGGATCGGTGCAGCTCAGCGGCTATGCAAGGGACAATACAGCGTGCAACAGGTTTGCTCGGAGATGTATGCCGACCCGACATGCGGGGCGAACGTCGCCCGGTTCGCGTTCTTCAACTCCGCAGCCAGACGGTTCTACACCGACTGGGAGCGCATGCCCCGCTTCGCCGTGGGCGCGCTGCGCATCGAGGCGGGAAAGACCCCTACGACCGGGAGCTGTCGAACCTGATTGGTGAACTGTCCACCCGCAGCGACGCCTTCCGCGTGATGGGGGCTCGCACAACGTGCATGTCTTCCGCGAGAGCACCAAACGCCTCAACCATCCACTCGTCGGCGAACTGGAACTCGATCAGGAGACCATGCCCCCCAAAACCGCCGCGGAGGACGGCCTGAAGCTACTCGCCAGTTGGTCCGCCACGACCGGACAGGAGCAGGACGCGCAATCCACGAGCAACCCGCCGCCCCGGCAGGCCTGACGGGGCCGTACTGGCCCCTTTCCGGCGCTCAGTAGAGACTGTCACCCGGCGCGCGCAAGCCAGTGAGTTCGGCGATCGCCTCCGGTTACGGCCTGAAATAGCGGCATCCGTTCCAAGTCGCACTGACCTGCACCGAAGGCACGCTCACCTTGTCATGTCAGGACACGACACAGCTTCTAAGGGAGTCCGCGGGGCCCTCCCCGCTCCTCCGGCGCATGTGGTCTTCACAAAGTCCGCCGCCGTGAGGTCGTTGACGTCGAACGGGTCGATCACGGTGCCAGGGCGGAGCTCATACCTGGTGTGACGGGATCCGTACTTGCCGACCGTCAAAGCGATCACCTGGGCCGCACCGGCACTGAGCAAGAGGGTGCGGGCCCATTCGATGGACGTTCCGTCGGCGTTCGTCAGGGCACCACCTTGTTCCCCACCGCTGCCGTCAGCGGCGCTCGGCGGGGGCCGCACCGGACGCGAGGAGTCCGGGGTGCAGGTCGTGGTCGAGTCCGGCGTGCACGAAGACCCGCTTGAGCAGGGTGACGAAGGTGTGCGCCTCGTCCGGCTCCAGCCCGCCGAGCAGCCGGGCCTCGAAGCCGTTGACCAGGGCCTCGGCCTCGGCGTGCAGGCTGCGGCCGGCCGGGAGCACGTGGACGGCGTGGGCGCGGCGGTCGGTGGGATGGCGGCGGCGCTCCACCAGGCCGCGCTGCTCCATCTCGTCGACCAGGCCGACCATCACGTTGCGGTGCACGTTCAGCGGCCCGGCGAGCTGGTGCTGACTGAGGCCGTCCTCCTCGATCAGCAGGTTGAGCAGGCCGAACTGGCGGGGGTGGATGCCCAGCGGCGCGAGCACCTCGACGAGCTGCTCCTGCACGTGGGCGCTGAGGTGGGTCATCACGCAGGCGGGGTGGTCGAACAGCAATTGGTTACTCACGCCCGCCATGATACCTCCGAGTAATTATCACCTTGAGGGATAGTCATCCAAAGTGCATACTTGGGCGGTGACTCAAGACATCTCCGCAACCACTCCCGCCGCCCCACCGCAGGAAGCCCCGGGTGGCGCCGCACCCGACCCGAAGCGCCGCCTGGCCTTCGCTGTCGTCCTGATCGCCGGGTTCATGGACCTGGTGGACACGACGATCGTCAACGTCACCGTCCCGAGCATCCAGCGCGACCTGCACGCCGACTACGCCCAGATCGAGTGGGTCATCGCGGCGTACGTGCTCTCCTTCGCCGCCCTGCTGATCCTCAGCGGCCGGCTCGGCGACATCTTCGGACGCAGGCGCGTCTTCCTGATCGGCATGGCCGGCTTCACCGTCGCCTCGCTGCTGTGCGGCGTCGCGGTCAACCCCGAGATGCTGATCGTTTCCCGCTTCCTCCAGGGCGCCGCGGCAGGCCTGATGGTCACCCAGATCCTGGCGATCCTGCACGTGGTCTTCCCGCCGAGCGAGCGCGGCAAGGCGGTCGCCATCTTCGGCGCGGTCACCGGCTCCTCCGCGGTCTTCGGCCTCGCCCTCGGCGGCGTGGTCGTGCAGTGGGACCTCTTCGGCTGGGAGTGGCGCCCGATCTTCCTGGTGAACGTCCCGGTCGGGATCGCCGCGCTGATCGCCGGGGCCCTGGTGATCCGCGAGTCCCGCGCCGCGCAGCGCCCCAAGCTCGACCTGCTCGGCATGCCGCTGGCCATCGCGGCCGCGGTGCTGCTGGTCTACCCGCTCACCGAGGGCCGCCGCCTGGGCTGGCCGACCTGGACCTACGGCATGATCGCCGGCGCCCTGGTGCTGCTCGCGGTCTTCCTCGCCTACGAGAAGCACCGCTTCGCCAAGGTCGGCTCCGCGCTGGTCGAGTTCGGAGTGTTCCGCTCCCGGTCGTTCTCGATCGGCATGGCGGTGTGGTTCCTGTTCTGGATCGCGGTCGGCGGCTTCTTCTTCGTCTGGACGCTCTTCCTGCAGCAGGGCCTCGGCTGGACGCCGATGCACGCCAGCCTGACCGCCGCCACCTTCGCCATCGGCGTCGGCATCGGCGCGGGCAACGCCCCCGACAAGCTGGTCCCCAAGTTCGGCCGCAACGTGCTGGTGGCCGGCGGCATCGTCAACGCGATCAGCTTCGTCGCCTTCTCCGTCCTGGTCGCCAACTACGGCCACGACCTGGCGTCATGGCAGATCATCCCGGTGCACATCGTCTCCGGCATCGGCTTCGGCCTGATCGTCGCGCCGACCCTGGATCTGCTGCTCGGCCAGGTCCCCGGCGAGCAGGCGGGCAACGCCTCCGGCCTGCTGAACACCGTCCAGCAGCTCGGCATGGCGCTCGGTGTGGCGCTGACCGGCGTGCTCTTCTTCGCCCAGGTCGGCAACGCGGCCGGCGACGCCGCCGACGAGGCCGCCCCGGTGCTGAAGTCCGCCCTCAGCAGTGCCGGCGTCACCTCCCAGGACCAACTGCTCGCCGACTTCCGCACCTGCGTGCAGCAGCGCGCCGACTCGGTCGACCCGAGCAAGGTCCCGGCCATCTGCCTGAAGAACGACCCGAAGGCCGCCGGCGCGTTCGGCGGGGCCATCGCCCGCGCCGACTCGGTCAGCTACTCCTCGGCGTTCTGTACCGTCCTGCTGCTGGACGCCGGCATCCTGGTGATCGCCGCCGTCGGCTTCCTGACCCTGCCCAAGCACTCGCGGCCCGCCGACAGCACCGAGCCCACCGAGGTGACGGTATGAGCAACGAGAAGAACGTCCTGGTCCTCGGCCGCGAGCGGCACCTGGTCGACGCCTCCACCGACATCATCGAGGCCAACGGTTTCAACGCGGTCGGCGTGACCCGCGACGAGGAGGCCCTCGCCCTGCTGGACACCGGCCGGTTCATCGCCGTCCTGGTCGGCAGCGGCGTCGAGTGGGAGTCCCGTCCGCCGGTGCATCAGCACGCCGCCCCACACGGCACCGTGGTCCTCGAGGCGCGGCGCATCCCGATGCAGACCGTCCAGGACCACGTCCGCCACGTGATCGTCCCGCGGCTGCAGCAGATCGCCTGACCATCACCGCACCAGGGCCCCGCCACGCCCTGATCCGTCGTCAGAGACGGCTTGCCCGGTGGTGCGACGGAAAGGCAAGCGTCAGCCAGGCGGTCCACCAGCCGAGCGACGTGCCAAGCCGTATGGCCGCTACGGCACCGTCGCCTACCGAGGGAAGACGTCATTGCGTACGGCGCAATTTTTTGCGATGGTCGCAATATGGATTTGATCGGTGACATCGCAGCCATCCACATCCCTCTGCCCACCCCGGGAGCGTGACCCCCGAGGAGTGCTTTCCCGACGTCCTCGACCAGGCGCTCAAGGACCGTCAGGAGTACGCCGACAGCCTCGACGCCCTGTGCGACGACCTGAAAGAGGATCCCCTGCTGGTGGCCCTCGGCAACGCCCGCGCTCGCAAGGAGTCCGCCGAGCTGGAAATCCGTCAGCTCCTGGCCTATGCACGCGAGTTCCACGGCGACCGCCCCTACAAGCTTGAACCGCTTGCCGAGGCCAGCGGTATGTCCGTCTCCGGCATCCGCACCGCCTACAAGGACAGCGAACTCGATGCCGTCACCCTGCAGGTCGGCAGGAAGCCTGACAGCCGCCGCCCCCGGCCCACGGCCGACAAGGCCGCTCGTGACCGGTGAGCCTTCCGGCTCTGTGCCGGGCCAGGTTTGCACCTGCCCGCAACCGTGGCCCGGCCTGACCACCGTCATCGGGGGCACCACCCACACGGTAGTGCCCGTACCCGCGCACACGCCCGCCTCAGCCCTCTACCTCGCCCACTGCACCAGCCCATGGAAGCGCCTCACCTCCTCCGACCGCGCTGCCTGAGAACACCGCTCCCGCCGCCCAACCGCGGTCAAGTGGGGCGCCGCCTGGCGCGCGGCCTCGGGCGCGCGGCGGCCCCGATGGCACCACGACCGACCTCAGCGCGTCACACGCGCGCCATCGAGCCGCCGGTGCACCATCGACAGCGCGGTCAGCAGCTCCAGCAACTCCTCGTCGATGATCGTGCGGTGAAGCCGCGGCTCGTGCGCGGCCGGGTTGCGGTTGCCCTGGCCGGGCATGAGCACCGCGTCGACCAGCCGCGCCCCGTCCAGGCCCTCGCCGGTGAGCTGCCGCATCCGGTCGGCCGCGGACTTCGAGATGCCGAAGGGCGGTCCGGCTCGACAGACTGTCCGCGGCTCGCGGCGCGCGACTCATACCGGCCGGCCGTCAGTAAGCAGTCGGGCACCGCCGGAAGCAGTCGCACACCACGGGAAGCACTCGGTGAGTGACCGCCCCTCGCCCCTACGTCAGCAGCCGCTCCCGCGCCAGCTCCATCACCTGCGCCCGACTGAGCCCCCCGTGCTCGGCGGCGATGAAGTAGCTGCCGATCCGCAGGGAGAAGACGAGCATGCACCGCAGCTCGACCTCCTTCTCGTCGGGGCAGAAGGCCCCGAACAGCGCGCGCAGGTACTCCATGCGCCGGTTGTCCACCCGCCGCAGCCGCGCCGCCACGTCCTCGTCGCGCCGCGCCCAGTCGCGGATGGCCAGCTCCGAGGCCACGCCCGTCACCGGCCCGGTGGCCGCCGCGGTGATGGTGAACAGCCGCTCCAGCCGGGCCCTGGCGTCCCCGCCCCCGGCATCCACCTGCTCGATCACGGCCTCGGCGGCCTCCCGCTCCCAGGTGTCGAGCATCTCGCCGAGCAGCGCGTCCCGGTTGCGGAAGTACCCGTAGAACCCGCCCTTGCTGACGCCCAGCGCCTGCGCCAGCACCTCGATCCGAACGGCCTCCGGACCGCCGGCGGCAAGCGCCCGCATCCCCTGCTCGATCCAGGCGCCGCGCGGCGTACGGGTGACTCCCATGCCGTGCCTCCTCGACTCACCGGATGTACGGACCCGTATAGACGCCTCCGTACACACAGGGCTAGCCTAGGTCTATACGCCACCGTATAGACAGGGGCTCGGCATGAGGCTTCCCAAGACCGCCCACACTTCCCGTCCCTGGCGCATCCACGCCATCGCCCACGACTTCCGCCTCGAGGACGTCTGGGCGCTGCCCACTCCGGGCAGCCCCGGCGACTGGCCCCGCCTGGTCGCCCTCTTCAGCGGCGCAGGCCCCGCCCAGGAGCCGTTCGTCACCTCGCCCGTCGCCCGCGCCCTCTTCGCGATCCGCTGGAAGCTCGGTGCGCTGTTCGGGTGGGACAAGCCGGACGCCGGCCTGGGCGCGCGGGTGCCGACCCTGCGCGACCGGCTGCCCGACGACCTCCGCCAGGAACTGCCGTCCTCCCGCAACCCCCGCTTCACCACCGTCTACGAGACCGAGGACGAGTGGGCGGCCGAGATCGCCAACCGCACCATGCATGGCGTGCTCCACCTCGGCTGGGTCCCGGACGGCTCCGGCGGCTACCGCGGGCAGATGGCCGTCCTCGTCAAGCCCAACGGCCCCTTCGGCCACCTCTACATGGCCGCCATCAAGCCCTTCCGCTACCTCGGCGTCTACGACAACCTGCTGCGCACCATCGGCACCCGCTGGCAGGCGACCGCTCCCGCCCCCAAGCCCTGACCCCCGCCGCCACTCCGACCGGGCCGGGTGCGCACGGGGGAAGCACCCGACCCACACGCACGCCCGCCGAGGCGGCCGGCCCCCGGCACCCGGTCGCCGTCGATGTGCAGTTCGGCGTGGCGGGCGAGCTGGGTGAGGATCTGCTCAGGCAGCAGCCGAACACCGGGGCGGCAACGGGCAGGGTGAGCGTCTTGCGGACCGACCTGCGGGTGAGGCGGTGGGAGTCGCTCTCGATCAGAGTGCACTTGAAGGTGAGCCGGCTGGTGCCGCTTGGTCAGTCTCCGGCGCTGCCGCCGTCACCACCCGCGCCGAACCCGCCCGCCCGCGGCTGTCGTGCCGCCTTCACCCAGTCAGTACGGCGGCGCTCCCGAACACCACACAGCATCGACACGGCAGCCCTCAGGCCTGACAGAACCGCCCAGGCCGCGGCGATCCGCATGTCCCGCCGCTCGTCGCGCGGCCGACGACGCGCCCATCGAATCCCTGTCCCTCCCGCCATCCCAGGCTTTTCCGCCACTCGGCGGCTGATGATCTGCGTTTTTTTGTCGGTGTTGGTTCGGCGTTGTGATGTCGGTGGGTTAGTAGCGGGTTTTCTGGTGTTCAGTGGGTTGTTGTGGGTGGCTCGACTGCTGTGATGGACGCCGATGTGGGGCTGACGTTTTTGGTGTTGCTGTGGGTCGGTTGGTTGCTGTGTTACGGCTGGCACGTGCCCGGCATCTGCGTCTGATGACCACGGACCAGACCCAGCTGTCCCTGCTGGCCTGCCACACCAACGAAGAACTCCTGGGCTCGGTATGGCTGTACCGCTTGCCCGAGGTGAAGATCGACACCGCCTGGAAGAAGCTGCGCGGGGAATACCGTGGCATCACCGGCTCCACAGCGAACCTCCCCTACAGCGGGCTGCTGACCGTCCTGCGCGCCGTCGGCTACACCACCACCCTCTACCCCACCTCCAAGACCAACCCGCCGAAGTCCCTCGCCACCACCCGGCCCATCGACCGCGATGCGAAACCGAGTACGACCCCAAGGCCTGGGCACGCGATCGACGCGCCTCGAAGAAGACCGACTCCACCGTCGTCAACCCCGACACCCTGGACGCCAAGCACCGAGTCAACGGTGAGCTCGCCAAGCACCGTGTCCTTGCCCAGTTCCTCACCCTGTACAAGCCCGGACGCCGCAACCCCCGCAAGAAGGACCGCGAACCCACCACCGACCTCGAGCTCCTGAGCCTCGAACTCCAGGGACACCACCGCGGCCACATGGCCATCGCCGACCTGTCCCGCGTGGCCGGTCTCGTGCACCCGCGACTGACCAAAGCCCTCAGCGCCGGCCCCAACGGCCTCAAGCAACCCCTCGTCCACGTCGGGCTCCACCTGCGCCAGCAGCGCGGCGAACGGCGCATCGCCACCGACGAGCCGAAACTGATGTGGACCCTGGTCGCCCTCGTCCCCCACGGCCCGTACTGGCGAACCCTCGCCTACCTCCCCGCCGAACACGCCAGCCAAGGCACCTGGCTCGACTATGTCTCCGCCAACTACCACTTCCGTGCCAGGCCCCTGCCCGAAGGCCGACGCCGCGGAACTCCTGCCCCGCCACATCGACCGCGCCCTCTACGAACTGGGCGGACACGCAGGCTCGGCCCGGGGATACGTCATGTACGTCTCCGGAGGGGAAGCCCGCAGCATCTGGCCCCTGCTCGCCAACAAGAACCTGGGCAAGACACCCGACGCGGCCGGTCAGATCAACAAGCGGCCGGCACTGCCCGGCTTCACGCTCGCACCCGACCAGCGACCGCGGGCAGTCGTCCGGGTCACCTCCGGCAGCGAGGATGTGGCCCGGCCGGCCCTTATCGAACGGCTCCGCCACATCCCGGAGTACGACGAACCCGTCACCGAGGAAGGCAAACTCGCCACCGGCCTCTTCCAGATGAAACAGGCCGAGCAGACGTTCATCCTCTGCAACCTCCCTCACCAGTTCACAGGAGGAGCGCGCCACGCGCGCGCCGGCGAGTCCTACACCCGGTGGGGCAGCAGCGACCCCAAAGAGCAAGCCGCGACCTGGTACAGCCACACGGCAACGGAAATCACCGTGCTCCATCAACCCGCCGACCAGGCTCTGCTCACCTACGGGCTTGCGGCCGCCCGCCTCTGCGATCACGCCCTTCACTGTCGTGGTGAGTGTTGGGAAGCCGGGGCGGGCGGGGCACCAGGTTCTCCCTGCAGCAGCTGGCGCAGGCTCCTGACCGCGCGTTCCAGGCGGGCGGCCGTGGTCCTCACCGTCGCGCTCGATGCGTGTGCCTGGAGCTGTCCGGTCAGGTCGCGTGCCTGCGTCTCGACGTCGGACAACAGGGTGGACAGCTGCGCCAGCAGATCGGTCGCGGCCCCGGTGCGCAACAAGGCCGCCTGTTTGCGCAGTTGCACGTTCTTCTGGTGCAGGTCGACGAAGACGGCCACCTTGGCGCGCAGCACCCAGGGATCGTACGGCCGCGACACATAGTCCACGGCACCGGCCGCATACCCTCGGAAGGTGGCTTGGGGACCCATTTCGTACGCGCTGACGAAGATGATCGGGGTGTCGCGAGTCCGCAAACGGCGCTTGATGTGTGCGGCGGTCTCGTAGCCGTCCATTCCCGACATCTGGGTGGCGAGTAGAACGAGGGCGAATTCGTCGTCGTTCAGCGCCTTGAGTGCTTCCTCTCCCGACGAGGCGCAGACGAGTGTCTGGTCGAGCGCGGACAGGCCCGCTTCCAAGGCCAGCAGGTTCTCCGGCTGGTTGTCGACCAGAAGGATCTTGGCCTTCGTGTCCGCCGCGGAGGACGGTGCGGGGGGCCTGGTGTCCGTCCGCTGAGCCACGGGTGGCTGTGGCCGGGCCCGTTCCCGGGGTTCCGGGGGTCCCGGGGCCGGGGGAGGCCGGTCGGCGGGCGGGGCGTCGATGTGCGCGGCGACACCGAGGCGTTTCAGCAGCCGCTCCTCCAGTTGGGCGAAGGACCGTTCGGGTGCGCCGACGGCGGCGGCGCCTCCCGGGTGCGCCACCCAGGCGGTGAAGCTCCGTGAGTGCCGGACACCTGTTGCCAGGCGGTCGGCAATCAGTCGTGTGGTGCGCAGCAACTCGCGGGCGGGGAGCGTGCCGAGGAGGATGCGCCGTGCGTCGTCGGAGAAGTCGAAGAACTCCGGCTGCGGCAACCGGCCGGTGGTGTCCGCGGCGGCGTTGTGCATGAGGCCGCCGAGAAAGACCTCCACGAGGTGCCCGGTGTCCGTCGGAGGGCCCAGGGCCTCCTGCACCATGCGCATGACGGGCGGAGTGACGGGCGCCACGGCCGCGAGGTGGGCGGCGAGCCGATACGCCTCCGGGCTGGCCGTGCCGCGGAAGCGCAGGACGGCTTCGGCGTCCGGACCCTGCCCGGTCTCGGCGCGCCAGGGCTGGGTGACGGACCGCCCGATGTCCCACAGCGGCAGCACCGCGGTCGCGCTTGGTGAGGCGACCAGCCGGGCCCAGTCGCCGACGGCGGCCAGTGTGGGTTCGAGCACCGGGACGGGGACGGAGTCGAAGCCGACCAGATCCGCCGGCAGTCTCGGGTCGGTGACGTGCCAGGCGGTGGTGGGACCGCCCCTGCGGACACTGGTGACGTGCCACGGCCGAGTTGTGATGCCCGAGTTCGCCCAGAGCCGAGCGGGCAGTGCCTGCAGGATCGCGGTGGGTTGCCGTCGGGCCCACAGGGCCGCCGCCTCGCTCATCCGGCCGTCCCACCAGGCGTCGCCGACGCCGTCGCTGACTATGAGGACAAGGGTGCCGCCGGTGGGGTCGCTGAGCGCGGCCGGCGGAAGGTAGGGACCTTGCTGCCGGTAGGGACGGTTGCTCAGCAACGGGGCGTGGGGACCACGGGTGTTAAGTCCGAGCACGCGGACGTCGCGGAAGGCCCCGGCCCGTTCCATCAGTGTGCGGATCTCGGAGGCCAGACGTTTCCACAGGACCATGGACACGCCGTCGTCGATCAGCAGGGCGAGGGAGAGCCAGCGGCTACGGGCGGGGCTCGTCACGGTCTCGGGCAGACCCGTCTCGGCCATGGCGTCCACCGTCCGTGCCACGTCCAGTTCCTGACGGTGCCGATCAGGGAGCCGCTGCCGCAGCGGCCGTAACGCCTTGCCGAGCGTGGGATGACGGCTGGGCAGGACATGGGGGCCAGGGGTGCGTACGGCGTGCGCCCGGTGCGGGGCCGGCTCCGGCCTGCCGCTCCCCTTGCCCCGCGGGGCAGCGTGCATGGGGAACAGGCGGTGCGGGGCGACGTCCGGCGGCGGGTGCGCGCCCGATTGCGCGGGATCGTCCGCGCCGGGGGTTCGGGGCTCACCCTGCTCGGCAGCCTGCCGTGAGGGGGCGGCCGGGGCCGGACGTCGCGCCAACGGACCGACGTCGCCCGGCAGGTTCCTGGCCAGCCACAGGACGTCGAGGAGTTCCTCGTCGGCGAGGTCGACGCCGCTCCTGGCCAGGATCTCTCTCAGACGTCCGATCATGCCCTCATACCGCCCCGCCGAGTTGGTGCAGAACGGCGTCGAGCAGTCGGCCGGTGTCCAGATCGATGCCGCCCTTGCGCAGGAAGACCGCGTTGAGGAGCTGGTCGGTCGCGAGTTCTCCGGGCGCGCGGCGGCCGAGGAACTCCTCCAGCAGGTCGTCGATGTCGTGGAGCGCCTCGTCGCCGAGGTGCGCGGCGACGATGTCCCGCAGCCGCTCCTCGTCGGGCTCGGGCAGGTCGAGACGGACGCACCGTCGGAGGAAGGCGGGCGGGAACTCGCGTTCACCGTTGCTGGTGATGACCACGACGGGGAACTCACGGCAGCGGACGCGGCCGCGGACCACCGGGGCTGGCGCGTCCGGGTCGTCGGTCCGGACGTGGACCGTGGAGCGTTCCTCGGGGAGGCGGCTGAGCTCCGGAATCTCGAACTCGCCCTCCTCGAACACCGTGAGCAGGTCGTTGGGCAGATCGACGTCCCCCTTGTCCAGCTCGTCGATGAGCAGGACCCTGGGCCGGTCCCGGGCCAGCAGCGCGTTGCCCAGGGGTCCGAGCCGAACGTACTGGCCGATGCCGGGTTCGGAGCCGTCCGTGTCCCTGCGGAGGTTCGCTTCCCGCAGCCTGCCGATCGCGTCGTAGTGGTAGAGGGCGTCCTGCAGGCTCGAGCGACTGTTGACCGGCCAGTGCAGGACGCGGCCGAGGGCGAGTTCGTGGGCGATCGCGTGGGCTAGGGAGGACTTTCCGGTACCGGGGTGTCCCGTGACCAGCAGAGGCCGGCGCAGGTGGAGGGCGGCGCTGACGATGTCCGCGTCGTCGGGGTCGATCAGGTACGGGCGGGGGCGTGCGGTCTGCGAGCCGTCGGGCTCCTCCGGGTGGAGCCGGCGCCATGGCGGGGCGGGCGGGAAGGTGACTGCGCGGGGCGCTCCATCGCCCCGGAAGAGCCGCCAGTTTCCGTCGCCGGACGGGGTGGGGTGGCCGGTGGCAGCAAATTCTGCGGCGGTCATGGCGCATGGGCTCCTTCTGGGGGGTCGTGCAGGGTCAGCGATTCGGGCCGCGGTCGCCGGCCGTGTTCCTCCCATACGAGTGCGGGGCGCTCCGGGAGCGTCTCCGGCTCGTCGAACGCCGCCCCGCGGAAGACGCGGATCCGCTCGGGCAGATCGGCGAGCGGGCCGGTGGGGTCCAGCTGTTGTAGCCCGGCCGCGTCCGCGGGGCAGTCGGCCCGCCGGTCCCAGAGGACGACCGGGACGCCGAGCGCCAGGCAGAGTTCGAGCAGTGCGTCCCGCTGTTCCGGGGAACCGTGGAGCACGACCTGGGTGGCGTCACGGTGAGTGGTCTGGAGCAGCCGCCTAAGCCGCGGCCGAGTGACACGTTCGTCGTCGACCACCAAGGGGGCCGCGTCTCCGCTCTCCCAGCGCCGCCGGTGCTCACGTTCTCTGCCGCGCACCAGGTCGCTCATCTCCGGGCAGCTCAGGGTGATGCAGAACTCGGCGCCGATCGGCTGGTCGGGCACGAACTCGTTGGGTGCCCCGGGGTTCCATTCGTCGATGGGCAGATGGAGGCTGTCCCGGGCCACCAGAACCGTCGCGTGGGGCGCGGCCGTCGGGCCGAGCTCGTCCGCGACGACCTCGACGGCGTCGCGCACCCGCCGGGCCACTTCCTCGGGTGTCCTCGGCGCGCTCTCTGCCTCGTGGAGGGGGGTGTGCGTGCCGTCGGCGCGGGCGAGCAGGATGCGGCAGTAGTAGCTCTCGCGCGGTTCGGTCCGCGCGCGGGAAACTTCGACGATGACGCGGGAGAAGGGGGACGACTGCCGGGTGGCCCAGCGGCCGGCGTCGGTGCGGCGCTCGGCAAGCGCCGCCGGATGGATGCCGGTCCGGGCGGCCACCTGATCGGACCAGCTGCGCAGCTCCGCGCCCGCTTCCCTTCCCAAAGCGGCGGCCACGCATTCGACCAAGCGGAGCAGGGCCGGTACGGACGGTGTGCCGTCCGGTACACGCTCGCTGTCGGAGAGGGACTCCAGGTGCTCGACGACGTGTTCGAGGTCGTCGGCGCAGAGGTGCGTGCGGTTCAGCGGGTCGGGCAGCCAAGCGTAGCGCAGGGCCTCGCGGGCGGCGCGAGGTATCAGCGTGGGCTGCTCCTTGCAGATGCCGCGGAGCAGTTCCAGTAAGTGCTCGCACTCGTCCAGGGACAGGAGCAGACACAGTCCGCCGGCACGGGCGCGGGTGAGGACGTCCGTCAGGCGGGTGCGCTCGCCCTCGCCGGTGAGGGCCGGGGCCAGGGTGCTGCTCAGGGAGGGCAGGGCCCGGGGATGGGCCGCCACGAGTGCCGCGAGGTCGGGCATGGTCGGTTCATGGCTGTCGGGGACGGTGTATCCGAGCCGCTGTGCGAGGGCGCGGGCATGTGCCGCGTAGGTGATCCGGCCGCCGAGCACCGACCACAGGAGCCGCTCGGTCTCCTGCTCGGCCGGGCTGCGTTCCGCCGCGGGCTGGGCCGTCGGGAGGGCGGCGCCAATCTCGGTCAGGCGAGGTGGACCGCCGGCGAACCGCCGCAGGAGTGCCTCGAAGCCGTCGTCCTGGACGAAGCAATGCGCCGGGAGGGCCCGCAGGCGGCGGTTGCCGTAGGACCGGTCGTCGCGAATCACCACGCCCACCAGGTGGTCCTCGCAGAACACTGCGGTTCCCGAGGCGCCTCCCCAGGCCTTGCGGCCGTCGTCGCGGAGGTCGGGTGCGGGCTCCTGGTCGAGCACGTAGAGGCCGCGAGCCCCGGAGGACAGCGGAGGCAGGACGCCTCGGAGGTGTTCGGCGTCACGACCGTCTTCCGCGGATGCCAGCGGGAAGCCCAGTCCCTCGTAGCGCAGCGGGGCCCTCCCCACGGGGTGGCCCCATCGAACCGACCCCGGTACGTCAATCTCGTCGTGTGTGAGCAGCAGGGCGACGTCCAGGTCCTGCGGATGGATCCAGATCAGCTCCGCTCCGGTGCGTAGCGTCTCACCGCGGCCCGGGTGTCCCACTCTGACCTGGATCTCCTCCCAGTAGGCGCCGCTTTCGCCGTCCCGGAGGATGTGTCCGGCGGTGAGCACCAGGCGGGGTGCGACGAGATAGCCGGAGCCGACGCGATGGCGCAGCCGCGTGGTTCCGCTGCGGATCAGCACCAGTCTGTGCGGGTCCATCACCCCTCGTCCCAGAACCCGGTTTGGGTGTCGCTGATCTCGGGACTGGAGCCGCCGCGGGCCCGGTCCCGGACCGAAAGCTTCAGCGTCAGTCTGTGGGTGCGGACGGTGGAGTGCTCACCGCCCGCGCCGACGGTCGCCACACCGAAGCTGACCTTGCCGTCCCCCTTGTCGCTGTTGCGCAGCTCCATCTGCAGCTCCAGTTCGGCCTCCTCGATGCCGAACGCGAATTGCTGGTCTGCCCCCAGGTCCTGCGCCCGATAGAGCTCCTGCCGCAGTTCCTCAATCGCCGCGGCAAGACCGATCCCCGCCATCCACACCCCCAACGCGCACTGTGCCTGCGGAGTAGTCTGCCAAGGTTTTGGGGCCGGGCGCCCGACTTCGGGGGAACGGGCGCGCCGGGGTGCATGTCCGGCGGGTGGGAGGCGGCGTGCCCCAGTCCATGACCGGGGAGGGCCAGCGGCCATCGCGGGCAGCGTCGCCGCGAACCGGATCGCCGTCGATGAGGCGACGGTACTACCACGAACCTCTCCGGCGGCGAAGCCCAACGCGTCTGCCTGGCCCGGGCCCTCGCCGTCACGCCCCAGGCACTGCTGCTGGACGAACCCACCTCCGCCCTCGACGCGGTCGGCACCGCCGCCATCGAGGGCGTCGTACGCGAACTGGTCACCGACGGCCTGACCGTGGGCCTGGTCAGCCACAACACCGCACAGGCCCGCCGCGTCTCCGACCACGTCCTCGTCCTCGACCACGGCCGCCTCGCCGACCAGGGCAAGGCCCACCGCATTGACTACCTCAAGGAACCCGCGTGAACCCCGCCGTCCCCACCTGGGCGGGCGTCACCGCCTCCGCAGCCCTCATCGCCCCTCACCATCGCCGTGGCCTGGCACGGACGCCTGCACCTGGCCCGCGACATCGCCGTCGCCGCCGTCCGCGCCGCACTCCAACTCGCCGCGGTAGGAGCCCTCCTCTTGCTGGTCTTCCGTCACACCGGGCTGGCGGGCGCCATCGGCTGGCTCGGCATCATGGTGCTCATCGCCGGCCAAGTCGCCGCCCGCCGCACCCCAGCCCTGCCCAAAACCCACCCCACG
The DNA here is from genome assembly GCF_044453765.1 of Streptomyces sp. NPDC051636. Classification (NCBI taxonomy): domain Bacteria; kingdom Bacillati; phylum Actinomycetota; class Actinomycetes; order Kitasatosporales; family Streptomycetaceae; genus Streptomyces; species Streptomyces sp. NPDC051636. The sequence goes on from NZ_JBITDA010000023.1 coordinate 123,054, forward strand.
GCGACCATCGCTATCACCGCCGGCACGGCAGCGACCATGGGCACCCTGCTCGCCCTCGGCGTGATCGCCACCCAGGCCCGCGTCGTCATCCCCGTCGGCGGCATGGTCGTCTCCGGCGCCATGCAGGCCACCGCCCTCGCCCTCACCCGCCTCCACGACGAGGTCCGCACCGCCCGCCCCGCCATCGAGGCCCGCCTCAGCCTCGGCCTCTCCGCCACCGACGCCTTTGCCCCGCACCAGCGCACCGTCATCCGCACCGCCCTGATCCCCGCCCTCGACTCCACCAAGACCGTCGGCATCATCAGCCTCCCCGGCGCCATGACCGGCCTCATCCTCGCCGGAGTCGACCCCTTCACCGCGATCCGCTACCAGATCGTCGTGATGTACATGCTGATCGCCGCCGCCGCGCTGGCCGCGCTCATCGCCGTACGACTCACCGAACGCGCTCTGTTCGACGACGCCCACCGCCTGCGTCCGCTCGCCGCACAGCCCTCCAGCAACTGACCCCGCATTCACCCCGCACCTGTGCGACCACTGCAAGCAAAGGGCCCTCGCCGCCGAACGCCAAGCTGCTGGCAGGCAGGAGCACCAGGAGCCGGTGCGTCGTGGGGCAGAGCAACAGAGCTTCCAGCGCTCGCCTCACCGTCCCATCTGCACCGAGTGCGGTGCCGCGTTCACCGACGAACGGTGGAAGGCGACCGAGCGCGTCGGCTGGGGCGCTTCCCCAGAGCCCAACCCGACTCTGTGCGAGGACTGTGACCGGCGGTTCGTCACCGACCTCCAGCAAGCCTGGCCGGACGAACACCGGCATGAAGAGCAGGGCCAGGCCGTGCCCGAGCAGAAGGCCGGCGGAACCTGGCTCTTCCGCTTCCGCAGGTGACGCGACCGCACCCCCGTAGTCATCCCCGAGTCGGCTGCGGCACCCGCCTTGGCTGCCCGTACTGGGACTGTAAGAAAAACGGTGTAACTCCTGATCACGGAGGATGCACTGATGACCAGTAACAACACGTCTGAGGAGGCGAGTTCAGAGGCGGCTGTCCCGGCGCCGGCGCGGGCGGTGGATGACCAGCTGATCGAGGAGTTGGTGGGTCGCGCTCAGGCCGAGGGGCTTCAGCTGACCGGTGAGGGAGGTCTGCTGCAGCAACTGACGAAACGCCTCCTCGAGTCGGCTCTGGAGGGCGAGGTCACTGATCACCTCGGCTATGACCGGCATGATCCGGCAGGCAAGAACGGCGGCAACTCCCGCAACGGGACTCGCTCCAAGACGGTGCTGACCGAGGTCGGTCCGGTGGAGATCGACGTGCCCCGCGACCGGGACGGGTCGTTCGAACCCAAGATCGTGAAGAAGAGGCAGCGGCGCCTGACCGGCGTCGACGAAATGGTCATCTCGCTCGCCGCGAAGGGCCTCACCACGGGCGAGGTCCAGGCCCACCTGGCCGAGGTCTACGGCACCGACGTATCCCGCCAGACGATCTCGACCATCACCGACAAGGTCCTCGAGGGCATGGCCGAATGGCAGAACCGGCCCCTCGACCGGGTCTATCCGGTCATCTTTATCGATGCCATCCATGTGAAGATCCGCGACGGCGCCGTCGCCAACCGGCCGGACTATGTGGCACTGGCCGTCACCACGGAGGGCCGCCGCGACATCCTCGGCCTGTGGGCCGGCGACGGCGGTGAGGGCGCCAAGCACTGGCTCCACATCCTCACCGAGATCAAGAACCGCGGTGTTGGTGACGTCCTCATGCTCGTCTGCGACGGCCTGAAGGGCCTGCCCGATGCCGTCGAGACGGTCTGGCCGGCCGCCCTCGTCCAGACCTGCGTGGTGCATCTCCTGCGGAACTCGTTCCGCTATGCCGCCCGCCAGGACTGGGACAAGATCGCCAAAGCGCTCAAGCCCATCTACACGGCGCCGACCGAACACGCCGCCCTGGAGCGGTTCGCCGCGTTCGCCGACGCCTGGGGCAAGAAATACCCGGCGATCGTCAGGCTCTGGGAGAACGCCTGGGAAGAGTTCACCCCATTCCTTCGGTTCGACACCGAGATCCGCAGGATCGTCTGCACCACCAACGCGATCGAGTCCGTCAATGCCCGGATCCGCCGGGCGGTCAAAGCCCGCGGCCACTTTCCCAACGAGCAGTCCGCACTGAAATGCGTCTACATGGCGATCATGTCCCTTGACCCCACAGGCAAGGGACAAGCCCGCTGGACCGGCCGCTGGAAGACCGCCCTCAACGCCTTCGATATCACCTTCGACGGCCGACTCTCAGCAGCCCGCCAGTAGCCTCAACAACTCCAGTTACACCGTCGATTGGACAGTCCCGCTTACGCTGAGCTTCGCCGGTGACGCGCACGATGGTGCCGGGTTCTTGCGACGACGTCGGCGTGCGTTCGCCGACGTCGAAGTTACTGTCCCCGTCCTGGAAGCGGATGACGACCTCGGTCATGCCCCCGGGCCCCTTCGACACAGACGTCCAGGTGGCGTTTGAGCCGAGTGCGAGAACCCGGAAGCGTCCGTAGCCGTGGCGGCCGTGCAACTGCCGACCACTCTCGGTGCCCGGCGCGGTCCGCTTCCACGATCCGCCCATTCCCTTGAAGGCCGATTCCACCGCCGCTGACGGATTGCCGTGGCCGTTGTCCTTGACGACAACCGCTTGAACGCCGCCGAAGTCATCGAGTTCCAACTCGACATAAACATCAGTGTCCGCGGTCAGGCGGGACGAGTCCGAAGGGTGACCGCGTTCCCTGCACGCATTTCGTCGCCCTGGGCGTCACACCAGCAAGGGACCGCCGCAGCGTTCGGCGCCGTCCTTCATCGCGATCAGATTGGCCTGCACATAGGAGATATGGTTCCTGGAGTGCCAGTCGGTAGGGAAGTAGGTGACCAGCCGTGAGTTCTGGAATCGGGCCTGGATCTCCGGTACGAAGGCGCGGTACTGGTTGTCGGTGTAGTACCAGAACGAGTTCTCGTTGTAGTACGCGACATGCGTCGGGTCCTGGTAGGCGCCCCGGCCGTCGGAGCTGGGTGTGAGGGTGAGGAGCATGCCGCCCGGTGCCAGCAGGCGGTACAGCTCGTTGATCAGCGGAACTTTCTCGGGGACGTGTTCCAGGAAGTCCACCGCACGGAGCAGACCGACCGAGTCGTCAGGAAGGTCCAGCGGCTCCGGCAGCCTGGCGACGATGTCGACGCCGTCCCTGGGGTGCTGGTCCACTCCCAGGTAGCCGGGCGGCTTGCGGTGCGCGGCGCCGAGGTCCAGCGCGAGCAGGCCGCGCCGCTTCGTCCAGGCCAGCGCGTTGCCCTCGATGTATTTGTCGTACAGGGCGACGGTCTCACGCTGGATGTGCGCGTTGATCTCGGTGTCGCGCTGGGTGTTGTGGGGGTGCAGCCGCTGCAGGTACAGGCAGCGCGGGATCTGGTGGAAGTCACCCGCCTGGAAGAGACGGCACATCAGGTCCTGGTCGTCCAGCACCGTGCGGGTGGCGTCGTACCCCCCGACCTGTTCGTAGGTGTCCTTGCGGAACGCCCGCACATGGTTGGGGGCGTACCAGATGTACGAGACGTTGTGGGGCGTCGGCGCCATGGAGACGGCCTGCAGGAACCGGCGACCGTCGACGTCCACTTCCTCATACTGCCAGCCGTGCGCCTCGTTGAACCGGGTGTCGTCCCGGCCTCCGTCCTCGGTGATCTGAGCGGTATGGCTGTAGGCGAAGACAGCGCCGGGATTCCCGTCGAAGGCCTTCGCCAGTTCCGCCAGGCAGTCCTTGGCCATCAGGTCGTCGTGGTCGAGTTCGACGAGGATCTCACCGCGTGCCAGTTCGCAGGCGCGGCGCTTGGCCGCTCCCACCCCCTGGACCTCGTCCGCGATCTCCACCCGGACACGGTCGTCCGGGTGTTCCGGCCGCCATCGCGCGCCGTTGTTGAGCAGGACGATCCACTCCCAGTCGGAGCGGGTCTGCGCCTGCAGGGTCGTGAGGCATTCGTCCAGGAACCGCGGTCGGTGACTGGGGGTGAAGACGGAGAACTTCGGGGTCGGGGTAGAGGTCATCTCTTGATACCTGCCTGAGTGGCTGTCGATGCTGCGCTCGCGGAGGCCCGGAACCGCTCCGGGACGAACTGCCGGAGCGACGGGTCGGCATGGACGGCGAGGCCGAAGGCGTCCTCGGCCTCGTCGTGGCGGCCCTTCCGCGCCAGGGCCTGTCCAAGGTGCAGATAGGCCGTGGCGGCCTTGGGGTCGGCGTCCACGATGCGCCGGAGGATCACGATCGCCTGATCGGTGTCGGTCGGCCCGAGCAGGATCGCCTTGTTGTAGAGGGCTGGTTCGAAACCTGGATCGCTCTTCAGGGCATGGTCGTAAGCCGCGCGGGCGTCGGCCGTCCTGTTGTCGTGCTGGGCGATGACGCCGAGGTTGTACCAGGCGAACTTGTTGGCGGGCTCCAGGTCCAGGACCTTTTTGAAGCTTCTCGCCGCGCCGGGGAAATCCTTGTTCTCGCCCTGTCTGATACCCGTTTGGAGCAGGTTCTCCGTCTTCCGGACGGGCGTGGCCGCAGGTGACGCGGACCCTGACGCGGTCACAGGTGTGGCCGGCGAGTCTCCTCCGGGCAGGTGAACCCAGCCGCTCACCGCGTTGGCGACGACGACGGTCGCGGCGACTCCGGTCCACAGGACCATCCGTGTTCTCAACTGGGCCGACCTCACCGATCCGGTAGCGCGGCCGAGTCGGCCGACAGGGGCAACCAGGGGGTGGGGGCCGACGGCGTCCCCGGGGGCGCCGTCGGCTCAGTGGTGCCGTGAGCGTCGGCCGACCGAGCATGAGCCTCACGGCCCGGGCTCACGGCGTGCATACCGCGTATACGGTGATGGAGCGCGCGTTGTTCGCGGTGGCCTGCCAGCCGGTAGCCGGTGAACCGACCGGGCGGTTGAAGCGAATAACGTCGCTGGGTACCGACGACGGGTCCGCGTAACCGCCGCCTACGGCGAAGGTGCCGGCAGGACACAGGGCGGTGGCACTGCCCGTGGCGCTGGTAGCCGTGACGACCGTGCTCTGCGCACCGGCATTCGCACCGCTGACGCCCTGGAATCCCTGCGGGCCGGTGCCGCCCTGGAATCCCTGGGTTCCGATGGCGCCTTGGGCGCCCTGAGCTCCGGTAACACCCTGGGCACCCTGCGCTCCGGTACCGCCCTGGAACCCCTGACTGCCCTGCCTCCCCTGACTGCCCTGGGCCCCAATAGCGCCCTGGAACCCCTGACTGCCCTGGGTGCCCTGCGCACCGGTGCCACCCTGCGCGCCCTGAGCTCCAGTACCACCCTGGGCGCCCTGGGCTCCGACAGCGCCCTGGGCGCCCTGGGCCCCGGTGCCGCCCTGGGCGCCCTGCGCCCCGGTGCCGCCCTGGAACCCCTGACTGCCCTGCGTCCCCTGACTGCCCTGCGCACCCTGCACACCTTGCACGCCCTGGTCGCCGACGCTGCCCTGGGTGCCCTGGGTGCCTTGACTGCCCTGGGCCCCGGTGCCGCCCTGGCTGCCCTGGGCGCCGGTCCCGCCCTGGCTGCCCTGGGTGCCCTGGAAGCCCTGGTTGCCCTGGGCCCCCTGCGCACCGGTACTGCCCTGGAAGCCTTGGCTGCCCTGACTGCCCTGCGCACCGGTACTGCCCTGGAACCCCTGACTGCCCTGGGTTCCGATACCGCCCTGGAAGCCCTGAGTGCCCTGTGGGCCGGAAGCGCCCTGGAACCCCTGGGGCCCGGTGCCGCCTTGGGCGCCCTGGGCTCCCGGACCGCCCTGGAAGCCCTGAGTGCCCTGTGGGCCGGAAGCGCCCTGGAACCCCTGCACACCCACCTCGCCCTGAGCACCCTGGTTGCCCTGGAAACCCTGGACTCCGGTACTGCCCTGGCTGCCCTGCGGGCCCTGCGGCCCAGACCCGGAACCGCCACCCGGACTGCCCTGCGCTCCCTGGAAGCCCTGCGGGCCAATACCACCCTGGGCACCCTGAACGCCGGAACCGCCCTGAACACCGGGACCACCCTGGGAACCCTGAGTTCCCTGGCTACCGGGGACACCTTCTTCACCCTGAGACCCCTGGCTGCCCTGCGTGCCCGCGTCCCCCTGGCTGCCCTGGACTCCCTGAGTCCCCAATGCACCCTGGAAGCCCTGCGCACCGAGGCCACCCTGACTGCCCTGCGCACCGGCACCGCCCTGGAAGCCCTGCGATCCGGTATCCCCCTGGAAACCCTGGCTGCCCTGGGCTCCTTGTGCACCCGTGTCGCCCTGGAACCCCTGGCTGCCCTGCGCGCCCGCTTCCCCCTGGCTGCCCTGACTGCCCTGCGCGCCAAGGCCACCCTGGGTTCCCTGCGCTCCGCTACCGCCCTGACTGCCCTGCACGCCCTGCGCGCCGACGTCGCCCTGACTGCCCTGAGCTCCGAAACCGCCCTGGCTGCCCTGCGCACCGGTACCACCCTGGAGGCCCTGCGCCCCCACGTCACCCTGGCTGCCCTGAGCGCCCTGCACGCCGAAACCGCCCTGACTGCCCTGCGCGCCCACACCACCCTGACTGCCCGGCACGCCCTGCGGTCCCATACCGCCCTGGCTGCCCTGGGCTCCGGTGCCACCTTGGGCGCCCTGCGCACCGGTACCACCCTGGAGGCCCTGCGCCCCCACGTCACCCTGGCTGCCCTGAGCGCCCTGCACGCCGAAACCGCCCTGGCTGCCCTGGGCTCCGGTACCGCCCTGGCTGCCCTGGATCCCTTGCGTCCCGGTCTTGCCCTGGTTGCCCTGCGCCCCGGTCTCGCCCTGGCTGCCCTGACTTCCTTGCGCCCCGGTCTCGCCCTGAGCCCCTTGTGCCCCGGTGCCGCCCTGCGCCCCCTGGACTCCCGGACCGCCCTGGAAACCCTGGGTGCCCTGGAACCCCTGACTGCCCTGAACCCCCTGCACACCGGTCTCGCCCTGAGCACCCTGACTGCCCTGGAAACCCTGAACCCCCGGACTGCCCTGACTCCCCTGCGGCCCAGCCCCCGAACCACCCGGACTGCCCTGCGGCCCCTGGAAACCCTGCGGACCGATACCACCCTGAGCACCCTGAACACCAGGCCCCCCCTGGACACCCCGACCACCCTGAAAACCCTGAACCCCCTGGCTCCCAGGCACACCACCTTCACCCTGAGACCCCTGACTGCCCTGCGTACCGGCATCCCCCTGACTGCCCTGGCTGCCCTGCGCCCCAGCACCGCCCTGAAAACCCTGCGCACCAAGGCCGCCTTGAGCACCCTGCAGACCAACGTCGCCCTGGCTGCCCTGGCTCCCCGTGCCACCTTCACTTCCCTGACTGCCCTGCGTACCGGCGTCACCCTGACTGCCCTGCACACCAGGGCCACCCTGGAACCCCTGAGCTCCCGTACCGCCCTGGCTGCCCTGCACGCCCTGCGCGCCGGCATCGCCCTGACTGCCCTGCGCCCCGGTACTGCCCTGGCTGCCCTGAGCGCCCACGTCGCCCTGGCTGCCCTGGACTCCCTGCGCGCCGGTGCCGCCCTGCACGCCCTGCGCGCCGCTACCGCCCTGGTTGCCCTGCGCCCCGGTCTCGCCCTGGCTTCCCTGGACTCCCTGCGCGCCGGTGCCGCCCTGCACGCCCTGCGCGCCGCTACCGCCCTGGTTGCCCTGCGCCCCGGTCTCACCCTGGCTGCCCTGACTTCCTTGCGCCCCGGTCTCGCCCTGAGCCCCTTGTGCCCCGGTGCCGCCCTGCGCCCCCTGGACTCCCGGACCGCCCTGGAAACCCTGGGTGCCCTGGAACCCCTGACTGCCCTGAACCCCCTGCACACCGGTCTCGCCCTGAGCACCCTGACTGCCCTGGAAACCCTGAACCCCCGGACTGCCCTGACTCCCCTGCGGCCCAGCCCCCGAACCACCCGGACTGCCCTGCGCCCCCTGGAAACCCTGCGGACCGATACCACCCTGAGCACCCTGAACACCAGGACCCCCCTGGACACCCTGACCACCCTGAAAACCCTGAACCCCCTGGCTCCCAGGCACACCACCTTCACCCTGAGACCCCTGACTGCCCTGCGTACCGGCATCCCCCTGACTGCCCTGGCTGCCCTGCGCCCCAGCACCGCCCTGAAAACCCTGCGCACCAAGACCCCCTTGGCCGCCCTGGGCTCCGGTGCCGCCCTGGCTGCCCTGCACGCCCTGGGCGCCGGCACCGCCCTGACTGCCCTGCACACCGGCGTCGCCCTGGCTGCCCTGACTTCCTTGGCTTCCCGGACCGCCCGGGGGACCCCTGCGCACCAAGGCCTCCTTGGCTGCCCTGGGCTCCGGTGCCGCCCTGGCTGCCCTGGTTGCCCTGGACACCCGCGTTGCCCTGACTGCCCTGCGGGCCCAGCCCGCCCTGACTGCCCTGCGGCCCGGTGCTGCCCTGGCTGCCCTGGGCCCCGTCACTGCCCTGGCTGCCCTGCGTCCCCGCCTCGCCCTGACTGCCCTGCGGCCCGGTGCCCTGAGACCCCTGGGCGCCCTGGAACCCCTGACTGCCTTGGATGCCTTGGGCGCCCTGGGTGCCCGTGCCCTGGAGCCCCTGACTGCCCTGACTGCCCTGGGGGCCCTGGGGGCCCTGGGGGCCCTGGGGGCCCTGGGGGCCCTGCGGGCCCTGCGGGCGTGGGTGCTGATCAGGCTTGCCTCCGACCTCTTCGTGCCCGCCTGGTTCGTCACCGTCGCCATCGGCCGCCTGCGGTGGGTGAGGCTTGAAATCGGCACTCACAGCACCGTTCGGGCCTGGCACGCCGAGGGAGTAATCGACGGACATACCTGCCGCGTTGGCTGGAGCGGACGTCGACGAACCAAGATTGACGAGCAGGCCAAGAGTCCCCGCCACCGAGAGCGCAGTGACGGCCCGGACCCACGATCTGCGAAGAGACTGACGCTTCATGAAACCTTCCTACAGCGCTGAAAACTAATACGCAGAGGTGGGTGACGGGTCACATGGGCGTGCCACACCAGCACGTCCGACGGCATGAATGAGCGCCCGAACTGTTGCGCAGTCGTGCCGACATCAGTGTGCAGGGGCCCGATTCCACGCCGACGCTTGACAGCGAATGTCGCTGCACTTCATTCAATTGGCGTACGGGTCTGCATTCGGGCTGCTCATCCTTCGCCTCTGGGGCCTGAATCCAGGGCTGAACGACAGGAATAGATGCTCTCCGCCAGGCATGCGTCGTACGACGGCAGCATCCCCCTCGCCACCACCTCGGCCCACGACGGTGCCCCGCGTCCCTGGCGGAGAGCAGCGGTGCGTCGGCCGGCCACTCGACGCCCAGGTCCGGATCGAGCGGATGGACCGCGTGCTCCCCGGTCGGCCGGTACGTCGTTGAGCACAGGTACGTCAGGGTCGCATCGTCGGTGAGCGCGCAGAAGCCATGACCCAGCCCCTCCGCGAGATAGACCGCCCGACGCACGACGTCGTCCAGACGGATGCCCTCCCAACGGCCGAAGGTGGGCGAGCCCACCCTCAGGTCGACCACCACGTCCCACACCGCACCGCGCACGCAGGTGATGTACCTGGCCTGCCCGGGCGGCACGTCGGCGAAGTGGATGCCGCGCACCACGCCCTTGGCGGACACCGAGAGATTGGCCTGGGCAAGTGGTAGCGGCCTGCCCACCGCCTCCGCCAGCCGGTCGAAGCGGTACCACTCGGTGAACAGCCCGCGCTGGTCGCCGTGCACCTGCGGGACGATCTCGAACGCGCCGGCGATCGTCAACTCGCGGACTTTCACCGCTCACCCTCCTCGAGCAGCCCGAGAAGGTACTGGCCGTACCCGCTGCGGAGCAGCGGCTTTGCCAGCAGGCGCAGTTGGGAGTCGCCGACGAGCCCGGACCGCCAGACCGTCTCTTCGACGCAGCCGACCTTGAGGCCCTGCCGCTCCTCGATCACCCGGACGAACTCCGAGGCCTGGACCATCGAGGCGAAGGTCCCGGTGTCCAGCCAGGCCGTGCCCCGGTCGAGCGGGGTGACGTAGAGCTCACCGGTGTCCAGATAGGCCCGGTTGACTTCCGTGATCTCCAACTCCCCACGAGCGCTGGGGCGAAGGCCCTGGGCGATCTCCACCGCCCGGTTGTCGTAGAAGTACAGTCCGGGCACCGCGTACCTGGATTTCGGACGGGCCGGCTTCTCCTCGATGCTCAGCACCTGACCCAGCTCGTCGAACTCCACCACCCCGTACGCCGACGGGTCGGCGACGGGGTAGGCGAACACCCTGCCACCCTTCATGTCGGAGTGCTGGGCGAGCCTGGTGCCAAGGCCGCTGCCGTGGAAGATGTTGTCGCCCAGAATCAGGGCAACAGCCTCGTCCCCGATGAAATCCGCACCGAGCACGAGGGCCTGCGCGATGCCCTCCGGGCGTGCCTGCACCGCGTATTGAAGGCGGAGGCCCCATTGGCTGCCGTCGCCGAGCAGGCGGTGGAACTGGGGCTGGTCGTCGGGCGTGGTGACGATCAGGATTTCCCTGATGCCAGCCATGACCAAGGTAGAAATAGGATAGTAAATCATCGGTTTGTCGAAGACCGGCAGCAGTTGCTTGGATACCGATCGAGTAAGCGGCCACAATCGGGAACCAGTACCACCAGCCAACAGAATGCCTCGCATGGCGACAGCATATGACTTTGATGGCCGATTCGGTCACATATCGAGTGGCGCTAGAATCTGCCCACTATGCGCATTCTGATTACCGGCGGCGCCGGGTTTATCGGTTCCCAGTTCGTTCGCTCCGTGCTGAGTGCGCACTCCGAGAGCAGAATTACCGTCCTGGACAACTTCACCTATTCGGGCGTCGAGGAAAACCTCGCGCCAGTGGCTCATCATCTCGGGTACGCCTGCGTGCGCGGTGACATCTGCGACGTGGAGACGGTGGACGCCGTGATGCCGGGCCACGACGCGGTGGTCCACTTCGCCGCCGAGTCCCACGTCGACCGCTCGATCGACGGCGCGGCACCGTTCGTACGGACCAACGTGATGGAACACCCAGGTGCTGCTGGATGCCGCCCGCAGGCACGGCGTCGGCCGGTTCGTCCACGTCTCCACCGACGAGGTGTACGGCTCTATCGGCAAGGGCTCATGGACGGAGGAGTCGCCGCTCGACCCTAACTCGCCGTACGCTGCGTCAAAGGCCGGCTCCGACCTGCTGGCGCTCGCCTGCCATCGCACGCACGGCCTGGATGTCGTGGTGACCCGCTGCTCCAACAACTACGGGTCCCACCAGTTCCCGGAGAAGGTCGTCCCCCTCTTCACCACGCACCTGCTCGAGGGGAAGAAGGTGCCGCTGTACGGGGACGGCGGCAACGTCCGCGACTGGCTGCACGTCTCCGACCACTGCCACGCCATCGAACAGGTGCTCCGCGGCGGCCGGGCCGGCGAGGTCTACCACATCGGCGGCGGAAGCGAGATCACGAACAAGGAGCTCACCGGCATGCTGCTCGAGGCGACCGGACACGGCTGGGACATGGTCCGGCAGGTGCCCGACCGCAAGGGACATGACCGGCGCTACTCCCTCGACATCGGCAAGATCCAACGAGAATTGGGCTACCGGCCGCAGATCTCCTTCGCGGACGGCCTGGCCGCGACCGTCGATTGGTATCGCGACAAGCGTGCCTGGTGGGAGCCGCTGAAGAGCCGGGCGGCACTGTCGTGACCCGCTGGCTGGTCACCGGCTCCGGCGGGATGCTCGGTCGCGACGTGCGGACCCTGCTGACAGACGGCCAGGTCACCGCGCTCGGGCGCGCCGCCCTCGACATCACCGACCCAGAGGCCGTCCGCACCGCGGTCTCCGGCCACGATGTGGTGATCAACTGCGCCGCCTGGACGGACGTCGACGGCGCCGAAGCCGCCGAGGCCACCGCCACCGCCGTCAACGGAACGGGCGGCCACCTGGCTCACGCCTGCCGGGACAGCGACGCTCGACTGCTGCATGCCTCCACCGAGTACATCCTGCCGGGAGACGGCACCGAGTCGGCCGCAACAGGTTCGGTCAACGCGTACGGCCGCAGCAAGCTGGCCGGCGAACGGGCGGCCACACTCATGACCAGGCGCATCACCCGCCGAAGCTCCCGCAGAAACGGTCAGCCTGACGGTCAGGGCCATCACCTTGGCCTTGCCTGGACCACATCCCCACTACTCTGCCATCGGGCGGCGCTGCCGGACGCCAATCACGAGAAGACGACACTGGAGAAGGCAAGTGCCTGGCTCTGTCCCACCGCCAAGGTCCCCAACAGTGGCTCGCCAACGACGACCGGGGATTGCGGCGGTTCCCGTATGACGAACACTTCCCTGCGGACCAGATCAACTTCGCTGCCCTGAGCAGTCTGTCCACCTACGACATCGGAAGCCTCTGGTGTGCCGCCCTGTTGGAGATGAACCGCAGGATCGGGGCGAACCTCGGCCTCCAGCTGGTCGTCGAGTCGATGAAGGGCCTGTCTGCCAACCCCAGCCTCCTGGATGGCCGGGACGAGCTCCTCCTCACACTCAACGACCTACGGGCCGACGGCACCCTCTCTGTCGCAGAACATGCGTCGGCCAAAAAGGGGATCTGGGCGTCATTCGCGGCATTCGGGATGGGCATCGGCGCCAGCTCACAAGGCCCCTCCCTCATCGGAGCGGTCGCCGACAACTCCGTGCCGTGAGTCGCCTCCGGGGCAGTCGAGGAGTTGGGTATCCAGTTATCCAACTCCACCACCTCCATCGGGGCGTCGGGCACTTGGCAGCCAGACGAGCGCCGACGCCCCGCCATCGCCCGCCGGCCCGCCTCAGCCCGCATACGGTCGACACGTACCTGCGCCGCCTTCCGAAGCGAGACGGGCGCCATGAACCGCACCCAGTTCGCCGTCCGGCACGGGCTCGCGGGGACCGTCCGCTGAACCGCTCCCCTTCTGAGCAGCGCTCGCGCCACGCCGCGCACCGTGAGACGATCGGAAGGTGTCTGCGGCGGGCACATCGCGATCACTCTCCCACGGGCTCGTCACCGGCCCCGCGCGGAACGACCCCGACGCGAAGGACGATCGTCATGCCGAACGCCACCGATCCCGAAAGCGTGATACGCGCTCTCGACAAGGTGGGGGTCGACTTCAGCATCCCGAAGCTCGACCTCGTCGACTTCCTGCAGAACGCCGAGTTCACGCCGTACCCGGCGATGTCCGCGGCCCTGCTCGCGCTGCTCAACAGCAGCATGCTGAAGCGCCCCGTCTTCCTCGACGTCATTGTGTTCAACTACGAGCACTCGCCGGGCGAACCCTCGCCCCGCCGGATCGAGGACGTCAACACCGGTCTCCTCGAGGCCTCGGTCCTCCAAGGCTTCAACAACCGTTACGCGCAGCAGGAGACGGCCTTCTCCGGGCTGCTGAAACCGCTGGACGTGCCGCAGCCCCCGGCCCAGACGCTCTCCCTGGTCGTCGAGGGCACCCTGAGCGTCCAGGGCGACGTCACACTCGTCGACACGGACAACCCCCGGGTCGAGGTCACGACCCGTCTGATCAAGGTGAACTCCGAGGCGGCGCACGCGATGGTGGCGCAGGAGCTGCACCGGGAGAACAACGGCTGGCGGTTCACCAACGGCGATGTCCACCTCTCCGTCAGTAACGGCGAGGCAGACGCCGGCCTGCGGCCCGTCCGCGCCGGGTCCCTGAGCGACGACGCCCTCGCCTGGCCCACCATGGACGGAACGTTCAGCGGCGACACCGGGGCGGAGGTCAGGCTGCAGTCCCGCATCCGCGTCGGATACCGCCCAGTCGACGTCAAACTGCTCGTCGAGGGCCGCAAGGGCTTCGCCGCCAACGCGGCCACGCAGGGCCGCATCGCACTCGACCCGCAGGTGCTCCTCGTCCCCGTCGAGGTCGCGCGCTTCTTCTCCGACCAGTTCCCCGTCTCGAACATTTCGGTGACCGGCCAGATGGCGCTCTGGGACCAGGTGCCCGTCCTCAACGCGACCACGAACTTCCGGAGCCTCGACGGCGGCACCGGCGAACTGAACTTCGCCGAGCGTCAATGGGACGTGTGGCCCACGCTCAACAACGAGGGCCTCTACACGCACCTCGGCTGGATATCGCCCGACAGCATCTGGGCCAAGGCGAAGGTCCGGTTCCGGCTGGTCAACTACATCGACATCAAGACCGACAACGTGCACGCCGCTCCGGCGTCCGGAGACGGACAGACCGACAGGCGCCTGCGGGAGAACAACGACACCCTGGCCGGCCACCCGCAGCACATCGCCGACAAACCCGTCCTCAAAGTGATCTTCATGGAGCGGATAGCCCCGCCGGACTCGGACCACATCGGCCAGGCCCTGATCGGCAACGGCTCCATCGGCATAGCCGCCGGCACCACGGCGGACAAGGACGCGAACATCGCCCACGAGATCGGCCATCTGATCACAGGCTCGCAAGCGCACAGCAACCTGCCGAACAACGTGATGAACAGCCCGGGTCCGGGCACCCAGATCAGCGACGACCAAGTGCAGAAGGCACGGTCGTGGGCGGAGCAGTTCGCCGCCTTCTGGGCGCATTAGGCGGGCAACTCTCCGTTACGGCGCCAGCAGGCACTGTGGTCCCGGGACCGCCGCGACGGTGGCGAGACGGCGGTCGGCGGCCGCGAGAATGCGTGCGGTCTCGTCGGGGTCGGCCTCGGCGGCGGGATCAAACGCCGCGACCGGCGGTGACATGGACGCCTTCGGCAGCGCCGACCGTCTGGCCGGCTTCGCCGGCCTGGCGCCCAGGCCCCGCGACTCCGGTCGCGTCAGCGGCAACTTGCGCAGGCCCAAGCGGTACCACCGAGGACTACTGCGGAGCATGTATATGTCGGCGATGGTCAGCATTTCTACATGCCCCGCCTCGAAGGCGTATTACCAGCGCAAGAGAAGCGAGGGGAAGGGACATAAGCAGGCTCTCCTGGCCCTCGCCCGCCGCAGGATCAACGTCCTGTGGGCGATGATCCGCGACGGAGAGTGCTATCAAGGTCCACCTGCTGTCACAGCTGCGGCTTGACATCACGATTGGGAAGTCTCATTGGTCAGCCTCGGGTCGGATGCCCCACGAGGTGGAGTGCGGCCTGGTAGGCGATCGTGAGCTTGTCGGTTCGTCTAGCTTGGTGTGCGCATCACCCGCAAAGGCATCGAATCCAGCGAGCGGCTGGCCTGCCGCAGGTGGGTCATCGAGCGGACGATCTTGTGGCTGTCCGGCTACCGACGGCTCAGCCACCGCTACGAACGCCACTCCTGCAACTACTTGGCATTTCTCGGCCTCGCCGCCGCCCTTTGCTACAACGCCTGGTCCGCCTCACTACGAAGGACACGTTCTTAGGTCGGAGTGCGGAACGCCGGTCGGGCGTGCTGGCTGTGCGCGACCGGTCGGCTCCGTCCCCAAACCTATTGGAGCGCCGGTGGTGGTGTCTTCGTCAACTGCCAGACAGAGCCAGTCCGAATCAGCTATAAGCTGATCACCTACTGAGCTGCTGATGCGCTGGAAGCGGGGGAAGTATGAGCACAGATCGGTGGACCCGCGCCCCAAGGTGGTTGGGGTGTGTCGTAGTCGCTGTCATGAGCACACTGGCGGGTTGCAGCAGCCCTGACGCCGCCGGCGCCCGGACAGAGGGATCGGCGGGAACGACCCATGCTCCTTCACCAGCCAAGAATCCGACCGACCAGCCGTCGCGTCCCACGATGCCCCCGGCGCGCAAGCCAGTGCTGCACGTGCGCGGCGACTACACGTACAAGGTGCAGATCCTCAACGCCAAGACCACGGTGAACCCGCCTAACAACCCGCCACCGGCCGGAACGAAAGCGCTGGCCTTGCTGCTTCGGGTGGAAGCCGAGCCGCAGAACCGCAGCTTCCACGCGCCTTACGCGGACCTGGGGATTGTGTATCCCAGTCTTGAGGCCGACAAGAACCAGCACATCGGCGGCGTGATCGACGACGCAACGCCCTACCTGACCGAAGACCAGATGCTCTCCGAGGGTGACGGCGTCGCAGGTATCGACTCGGTATTCGGCACTTTGCAGGCGAACACCGTCTACTACCACTGGGTGTGGCAGCTCGTCTCGGAGAAGGCTGACCCGACCAGCGCTTCCCTGTGCCAGGTGCAACTCTCCGGGCATAACTGCATCCCGATCGGAGCCATCCAAACCGACTCCTGACCTGCTTACTGTAAGATCGGATGCGGTGGGTGACCGCGGATGCCGCCCGTGGCTACAGCAAGGGCTGGCGCTTCGGGCTGGAGCAGGCCGATGTCTTCCACGTCATGGCCACCACCCGGCACGACACCGTCGTCACCCGCTGGGCGATCGACCACCCCGTCCACGACCTGTTCACCGCGCTGGCACGCCAGAAATGGAAGCGCCGATCATGCGGCGCCGGGGCTCATGGCCTGCGGATCTACGACTGGGCACGCGTCGAGGTCCGGCCCTGGCACCGGTCCGAGCGCCGTCACTGGGTCCTCGCCCGCCGCAGTGTCAGCCGACCCGCAGAGATCTCTTACTACATCGCCTACTGCCCGGCCGACACCACCCTCGACGGGGTCCTCACCCCTGAGTCGCTGGCTGGCCGGCGTCGATACGTGGGTGTGTGCAGGTCTGCACGCTGTATTCCCGCTGACCCTCTACTGGATGCACCGACCAGCGCACGCCCTGGTGACCGCTGAACGCCCGCCAGAACCTGAGGGGTGAGTCGTACCAGCGGCCACTCGCCCGGACGGCGGGCAGGTCAGCGGTTGTTCCTATTCGAGTTGCAGTCCCAATAGCCCTTGTGCCAGTGGTGGTGACTGTCGTACCAGCCGCTGTGCCACGAGCAGCCCGTGGGAACCGAGTTGGTCGTCGTGGCGGGGGCGGCTGCTGCGGCCGTGCCCGCCACTCCGATTGCGGTGCCGCCGGCCAGCAGAAAACCGGCCGCAACGCAGGCGAAGGCGCGCTTGGCGCGATGTGCTCGCATGGCTCTGATCCTTCTTTCACGTTCTCGCGCTGTCCCAGCACGAAAGGGATTGCCGCGGCCTATCGCCGAAGCGTGGGGTCCGGCGATGGCTGGATGGTGCCGCTCGAAGACCGATGCGGCGCTGTCGTCGAGGTCGCCGCGTGAAAGCGAGGGACGCACGTCGCCCGGCTGCAGGCCCACCGTTGCGGGAGCGCGTCGCGGGACGTGTCCTGAATCGCGACCTCACCTCTTTCGACGGTAGCGGCATATCCGCTGACAGGCACCTCGAGCCCACAACGCGAGAGCCCCTCCGGCAGGTTCAGCTGCCGGAGGGGCTCTACCTGTCGTTGGGCCGATGGCCGTGGACAGGACTTCGAGGACAGCGCGCCGGACAGCGAGGCGGACGCCTGATTACCCCCCCGTGACCGCATAACGTAGCCCCCTAAGCTTGTTCTTTAACCTGCGCAAGGTCGGCTCGGGGGAAACCACCGGTGGTGACACCGGCACCGGCACCGGCAGGGAGCCCACGAGACGGCGTCGGTGCCGTCCGGTCCGGACTCACACCACCGTGGTGTCTTCGCACCGGGTCACCTTGAACTCTTCTCGGCACTGTGCCGGGTGGCCTGTGGTGGTCTGGTCGTTCTGGTGGTATCCGCTTGGGGCTTGCCGCCGGGGGTCTGCAGCCCCCCGGCAGTGTGAGCTGTCGGTCAGCTCAGCCGTGCGTCGGCGTAGACGGCCATCGCGTCGCGCTGGTAGACGGCCAGTCCGTCGGTGATCCTGTCGAAGTTCGTACGGAACTGAGGGTCGTCGACGTAGGTTTGGCCCAGTCCCTTGTACGCGGCCGCGCACGGGGTCCAGAACCGGCACACGCCCTGGTAGTGGGCGTCCACCTCGGCCTGTACCGCGGGATCGGCGACGGGTGTGCCGGCCACCATGAACGCCGCCATGCGGATCATCTGCGCCGTCACCTCACGCTGCCACTGTTCCATATCCTCGGCGGTCATCCCCGCGATGGCTCGCTGGGACTGCTCCCACTGCTCCGGCCACCGCTCTCGCGCCTCCGCTTCGTGGCGGCCGGGCTCGAAGCCCTCGAACAGGTTCTCCGGCCTGTTGATCTTTGCCATGTCGCTGTTGTCCTTGCCTTCCTCCAGTTCGGCGATGGTGCGGCCGACCGTGCGGGCGAGCGTCTCCAACCGGTCGCGTTCCGCAAGCAGTCGTCGGTGGTGCTCGCGGAGCGCGGCCAGCTGATCGACCTGGCTGTCCAGGACACCCTGGATCTCGCGCAGCCCCAGGTCCAGCTCCCGCATCAGCAGGATCTGCTGCAGTCGCAGCAGATCGGCCTCCTCGTAGTAGCGGTGCCCGTTGCTCCCGATCCACGCCGGCGGCAGCAGACCGATCTCGTCGTAATGCCGCAGTGTCCGGGACGTCACCCCGGACATCCGGGCCACATCCGCGATCGACCAGGCCATTGCCCCGCCTCCCATCACCGGGCCGGTCTCTCCGGCCACACCGAAGACGGTAGAAGTTGACGCAGCGGAAACCGCAAGCCGGAACCGGCACCGGATCGCGGAACCAACGACTCCGAACGACGCTTCGAACGTGATCACTCGTGCTGGGATTCCTCGGGCATGAACACGGCCTCCGCTTGATCATGTGCTCCGACCAAGGTGCACGTGATCACGACGAAGGCCGTGAGTGTGAGTCTGCTGCCTGATGCAGTCGACGACGTCGAGCAGGTGCGCGTCCTGTACTTCGTCACCGCGCTGCGCACGACCGTTATCTCGGGTGAGAACACTGTTCTGGCAGGTCAAGCACTTGCTCGGTCGTGAGGCACGTTGGTCACGATGATGGCAGGGAGGGCCGGGCTCGACCTTTCCGGGCGATGTCACTGGTTTGTCCTAGAGTCCTGGCCGTGACGACTCTCATGATTGATGCAGGTCCAATTGGTCGACTGCTCAGGTGACCCGGACCGGTGGAGTGCCTCTGGCACCGGCTGGCACTCTGTGGCCTTGTTGCACTTCGTGCAACGGCCCGATGCAGTTCCTCGCCCAAGTGGTCCTGGATGACCTCTGGGATGGGATTGAGGACCGGGGAGTCCTCATCTTGTTCGCATGCCAGAACGACCCAGGTATGTGCGGCGACTGGGAGCCGGACTCCGGAGGGAACCAGGCCCTGCTCTTCCCAACGGATGGCCTTGAGCCACTGCCCCAGCCCGAAGGCGGCGTCGATGAGGCACTGCTTCTGCTCGGTTCAGTTCGAGCGGTCAGCTTGGTGCATGTGGATGAGCCCGACTACGACCAGGCCCGCGAAGAGTGGGCAGCGGGAAACGACCGCCCCGCGTCATCCGTGCTCGGCCAGCTCGGGGGTAGCCCCGCCTGGATTCAGGGCGCCGAGACCCCATCCTGCGCGTCGTGCGCCACTCCCATGCCACTGATCGTCCAGCTTGAGGAAGGTCCGGACCACAGCACCGCCATGAACTTCGGCGGCTGCGGCGGGGCCTATGCATTCGCCTGCGAACCGTGTGGCCGCGCCAAGTTCCTGTGGCAGTGCTGAGCCGGTCCCAACGAACGCACCCCTGAAGCGCGGGATCCATCCGGCTTCGTTGATCTCTAGGAACAGCGTTCGGCGACCGGTTCCGGAGGCAGTTGGTGATCACCTGGCTCACGGATCTCGATGAGAAACGACGGCACTGTCGTGTCCACGAACGTGGGACGGCCAACCTCTCGTCAGAGTGGCTGGCCATCGAAGGGGTCGCCGGAGCCGGGCTTGAACGTCGTGCCGAGGTCGTACTGCGCGATCCCGAAAGGTTGAAAATCGGCATCGGCAAGGACGCGGTAGAGGAACTCCGAGGTGGACATGTCGTACCGGTGCCATCCGCCGACGTCATTGGACCGCGCAAGGACGGGGTACTCGCCCGGCCGCTCGGCATCGATCAGCCAGAAGTACTCGTCGGCCCATTCGGTGGAGCCCCACTCAACCAGCCCCTTGCCGCCCGGCGCGTAGATCGCATAGGGATCGACGGCGGAGACGTCTCCGAGCTTGCTGTCCTGGTCGACCGACAGGGCGATCCGCCACCGTGTCAGGAAGTCGAACGAGATGCCCTCGTCGCGCCCCAGAAAGTAGACGGAATCACTGAAGACGCCGCCGCCGAACACCTCGTAGAGCTCCTTGTAGTCCGCCGGCAGCGGAACCCCCAACTCTCCCTCGATCGCCGCCCAGTCGACGGAGATCCCGAGCGGCTCTCACCCGGTCAGTTCGATCACTCGCTGAACCACATACAACGATCTTTTACTGGGCATTTAGAGATGGTCTATGTCGGTAAGTAACTTTCATGGACGTCAGGCTTAAGGTGTTTGCCCTATACCTGCACCCTTGCGTCCATCAGGCTGCGAACTTGGCCGCCCGTTTGCTCCGGTTCTCGTGCACGAAGTCCGTCTGGTTTGAAGATCAGACAGAAACGCCCAGCGGTAGCGGAACAGCACCGTCCGCCGCATCCATGATCACGCCACGGCGTGAGCCAGCGGAAGCCGTACCCCAGCGACCTGTCCGACGCCCGATGGGCCTTAATCGAGACGTTGATCGCGGCGTAAGCCCAGGTACTGGCCGAGCACGATGCGCCGGGTGGAGCCCGGGTGGCCGGCCCCCTGGGCGAAGAACAGCGCCAGGATCAGGATGTCGTCGATGTTGGTGACGGCGAACAGTCCGGCGGCCTGCCCGATGATGCCCAGGTCCACGAGTAGGTGCCTCTCCTTTGGTACGGGTGATCCTGGCGACGCTACTGGGAGCCCGCACCGCCCCTCTCTCCGGCCTGAAGCTCAGTGCTGTTGCTTCTCGTAACATCGAACACGACGTCGTCGAGTCGCCTCCCGAAGTGCTGAACAACCGCCGCCCAAACTGATGAACGGGCCTTGACCCCGGATCTTGGACACCCGAGACACTTGGATCTTGAGTCCAGGAGAACGGATTTGGCCCGGGCCACGTCGTCGACGACGCCGTGAACGTTGCCCTGCGGGCCGCCATCGTCCGCCTGGTCCACGATCGGGAGGTGGGCACGGACGCCTTTGCGGGGCCGGTGTACTTCATGCTGCACGGGGTGCCGAGCGAGGAGCGGGCCCGCGAGCTCGCCGCCGCCTTCCATGCCGCCCTATACGGGGATCTGCGGCCGCTGCGCCGTGCGGTGCCCGGTGCTGACGTTGATCACGACGGTGATACCGCGGTTGACGCCTCTGTCAACGCGAGTTTGAACTGGGGGAGCGTCAGTGGGCAGGTCCGCTGGGACGCTCCTGAGATCGGCACCGTCCTGCATTCCGAGGAGTACCCCGAAGGCCTGCAGGACGACGATCCGCCGCCGTGGGGCGACTCGCATGAGCGCCCGCCTGTTGGCTCCTGGTGAGGCGATTCTCGACGTGCTGCCGGTCCTGGAGCAGGCGCCGTAAGGGAAGGAGGACGTCGCGGTCGTCTTCTCCCATCTCGACTTCACCAATCGGGCGATCGTCGACTATTTCCGGTTCGAGGACAAGCGCACGATGCTCGTCGCCTTCGCCCTGGCCCGCCCGCAGTACCGGCCTCTGTCCACGAACGACTGCTGGAGCCCCATGGACCGGTGCACCCGGTGCGCACGTGTCTGGTGCACACCTTCAAGCACGCGAGTGAGGACGGTCCGCTTCCGCCCTTGGCGTCCATCGCCACCCGGCATTTCGGCCCGGACCTGGTCAACGGCGAGACGTGGGGCTGAGTAGCGCTCTTGGAGTCCAGCACTCCTTGCAGAGCTGCCTTGGGTTGAGTTGCTGGAGGGCGGGGCCAGTCCGTGGCCGACCCGGGCCAGCGCGTGGTCTGGGGGCTGCTCCACCGTTCCGGGGGCCGGTCGGCCCCGGGCCGAGGCGCGGGCCGGGCCGGGAGAGGGTGCGGCCCGGCCCGGGCAGCGCACGTGGCAGCGCCCGGTTCAACGAGCCGCTGAGGGTCCGGTCAGTCGGCATCGGCCACGGGGAGGGGACAGCAATGCTGTACTGCGACGGTGCGAAGCGGCAAAGATCACCGGGGCGGGTCGCCGGCACTGACATGCTGGCCGAGTCCAGCTGACGCTGCCCCACAAGCCGGACCCGGGTGCGCGACTGTTCTCTGGCTGTGCTGGAGCAGTCATCGCGCACATAAGCGGCTCCTTCTGCTCACCGGGGCCTGGTTTTACCGCCGTGAGCCAGCAACGTTTGTTGGTCACCGCTGGAAACGCTCCGTCAGCGGCAAGAAACATGTCGCTGAGTTCTCGGAGCGCGCTAGGCGGTTTCGTTTGGATCATCGGGCGGACCAGAGGAAGATGCCGGCGATGTGGAGTCCGGCGAGGTAGATGGTCGCGGTCTTGTCGTAGCG
>NZ_JBITDA010000024.1:0-141511 GCF_044453765.1 Streptomyces sp. NPDC051636
AACGCTCGGCTGGGAAACCCCAGCCGAGCGACTGCATAAACTGCTCGCCGTCTGACACAACCGATCATGTGTTGCGACGATCCCTAGAATCCGCCCGGCGGACGGGGCGGGGGCCTTCTGAGGGGCGCCGGACGACGCGGAGCTCCGGGAAGGGGAGGGGGAGGCGGTAGGCGACGGTTTCGAGGAGCGGTGGCGTGCGCCGGGGGTGGCCGTCCGCGGGCCCGCGGAGCGGGAGGCGTCCGCCTCGGAGGAGCGGTCGTCCGACAGGGCCGACATGCTGCCCAGAGTGGCGAGCAGCGCGCAGGCGACGGCGGTGGACGCCAGGACCCGTCGGCGGCGGTACCAGGGGCGGGGAGCGGGGGAGGTGGCGGGCTCGTCCGGGTCGGGATCGTCCCCTGGCTGGTCCGCGGAGCCGCTCTCCTCGACGAGTGCCCCGTCCGCGTCCGGCGCCGGTGCCGGAACCGGCGCCTCCGCCGAACCGGTCGTACGCACCCGCTGCCGAGCCGCCACCGCCGACAACCACAGCCGGTGCAACTCGAGCCGCTCCTCCGGTGTCGCCTCGCAGAAGGCCGCGAGCCGCTCCACGGGCGCGAAGTCCTGCGGCACCGCCTCGCCCGCGCAGTACCGGTGCAGCGTGGAGGTGTTCATGTTGAGGCGGCGGGCCAGGGAGCCGTAGCTCCGGTTCGTGCGGTCCTTCAGCCGGCGCAGCAGCGCCGCGAACTCCTCGACATCGTCCCGAACCGACACCGTTCCCCCGCCGTCCGCCCGCGACCCCGTATCCCAGGCACTCATGTACCTGCACGTCAGATGGGCTGGGATGGTTCCACCGCCGGCAAGAGGGCGGCAGTCGTTGCGCCGGACTCCGGTGACCGCCGATGCTCTTGGTGTCGCACCGACCAGGACCGGACCGACCAACCGGCGTCGGGCGACGTCCGACACGCATGCACCGCACTCATGCATTCACCGCACTCATCCACGGGGGGACACCCATGCCCAAGCGCACCCGAGCAGGCGCGCTCCTGGCAGTCGCCGTCACGGGTCCGGCCGTGGCGCTCGCCGGACCGGCCACCGCCGCTCCGAAGGCGCCCGGCTTCCTCGCGGCCGCGGACCTGCCGCCGCACCCCACCTCGTCCTGGACGGCCGGCAAGGTCACCGCCGGCGTACCGGAGGAGACGGACTGGGACACCTGTCTGCGGGCGTTGCCGGGCCACGAGTCCGCCTGGCACCGCGACTTCCGCACCGACCTCGACACGAACACCCGGCAGATCACCGTGGTCCTGCCCGACGCCCGTTCGGCGAAGCAGCTGACCTCGTGGCTGAACAAGGACATCAAGTCCTGCACGGCACGCATCGAGCAGCAGGACCCGGACACCGAGGCCACCGGCAAGGACTACGGGAAGCTGTCCGTCGAGGAGGGCGCCCACGTCTACGGCGTCCACGCCGAGACCTCCTGGGGCGCGAGCGACGTCCGCCTGCTGTCGGTCGGCCGGGACGGCCGCACCGTCACGGTCGTGAACTGGGCGCAGCTCGGCGGCTTCGAGGGCGCTCCGGGGAAGGCCTTCAAGAAGACGACCACCAAGGCCGTGAACAAGCTCCACTGAGGGCGCCGCCCGGGGCCGCCCTCCCGCCACGGGGGTCGGGAGGGCGGCCCGGCACCGACGACCACACCACGGCCCGACCACTCGATCACTCGATCACTCGAAAAAGGGGAACAGACGTGAACAGCAAGACCCGCACCGCCCTCACCGCCGGCGTCCTCGCCGTCGCCCTCGGCCTCGGCGCCACCGTCCAGGCCTCCGCCGGGACCCCGCGCAGCGTCAGCGGCAAGCCGTCCGACAACATCACCCGCATCGCCGACTTCTACGGCGCCTACATCGACGCGGTGACCGACGAGGACAGCGGCGACCTCGGGGAGGCACTGCGCGGCCACTACCTCACCGCCGACTTCCAGAGGGAACTGAACGCCTGGGAGGAGAAGAACCACGCCGACGGCGTCCTGCGCGCCCAGAACGTGCCGCTCGCCTGGAAGGTCACCGACAACGGCACCGCCGACTACACGGAGGCCGTGATCACCCTCACCTGGAGCAGGTCCAGCACGACCAAGCTGGTCGTCGACATGACCCGCGGCAGCCACAAGGTCTTCCACATAGGGGAGAAGGGCATCGGCGGGAAGTGACGGCCAGGCAGTTTCGTCGGGCCGGTCGTTCGGGAGGTGATCGATGCATCGCCTTCGAGTTCCAGACCGTCACCAGCCCGGTGGGGAGGGCCTCACCTCGCCTGTCCGCTTCTCCCCGAGCCCTTCGACGGCCGCGGCGGATGCCGCTCCTTACGGCCGCCGGCCGTGCCCTGTTGTGTCCGCGGCCCGCCGGCGGGCCGGCTTGTGCGGTCCTTGGCGTTCTGGTGGCGTCCTGCGGAGCGGCTCATGAGCTGGGTGATGGCCCGCCAGGTCTCCTCCGGGCAGTCGCCCTGCGGAGTGGACTTCAGGAAGCCGCCGTAGGGAACACGGCGGGGCGGCAGGGCGACCTCCAGCCAGTGCTCGTACTCCGTGTTGTCCCAGCCGTCGTTGGGGATCGGGATGTGGTCCCGCCGATCGCTCTTGTCCTTGCTGGTGATCTGCATGACGTCGGCGTACGAGGCGTGGTTCCGCACGACGACGCAGTAGTGCTGCAGTGTCCGACTGTCGTCCTCGCGCAGCGGGACGTCGGCCAGCCATATCTCCCCGGTCCGCGGGCGGCGCACCTCCTGGTCCGCGCTGCCCGGACGGCCCGTGCCGGGGCGGGGGCCGTGGATCACCGCCTGCCACGGCGGCTCGTTGCGCCGGCACCACCGGCGGACGGCGTGGAAGGTGATCGCCACGGCGACCGCCGCGGCCACCGTCTCCAGCGTGGCGGTGAACGACCACGGCAGCTCGGTGGGTGAGGCGGCGTCCCCGGTGGGGTGGGCCCGCAGGTCCGCGGCGACCGACCGGTTGACCCGTATGGCGCCCCGGACCGCAAGGCCGGCAGCGCCGGACAGCAGGGCGGTGTGCAGCAGCAGCGGCAGCGGCCTCGGACGGCGGCGCCCCTGGGCGGCCCAGGCGAGGGCGAGCACCACCAGCGCGGACGCCGTCCACAGGCCGGCGTCCTGGACGGGCGTCGTGGTGCGCGGCCCGTGCTCCTGGACGGCGAGCAGCGCGGGCAGGGTGACCGGCAGCAGCAGCACATGGCCGACGACCAGCCAGCCGAGGAGGAGCCCGAGGCAGCCACCGCATCCGCAGCCAGGTGTGTCCGATCGC
Source organism: Streptomyces sp. NPDC051636 (assembly GCF_044453765.1). Lineage (NCBI taxonomy): Bacteria > Bacillati > Actinomycetota > Actinomycetes > Kitasatosporales > Streptomycetaceae > Streptomyces > Streptomyces sp. NPDC051636. Next base: position 3,275 of record NZ_JBITDA010000024.1, read on the forward strand.
CGTGCCATGCCTGTTCCCCCCGGCTGCCTTGCCTTTCCGGTGACGATAGCGACGGGATGGCGGGGATGTCCGGGAAACCGGTGGAGTGGGTCAGACGGTGGACACAGTGCCGTATGAACCGTTTTGCATGCCGGGGCGAGTGACTGGTGCCCGCCCCGGCACCTCCCCTCGCTGCTGCCTGTGCGGCGTCAGCCGATTGGGCACGTCAAAGCCGCTGAATGATCGTCCCGGTGGCCAGCCCTCCCCCGGCGCACATGGTCACCAGCGCGAACTCCTTGCCGATCCGCTCCAATTCGTGAAGGGCCGTCGTGATGAGCCGGGCCCCGGTCGCCCCGACCGGGTGTCCGAGCGCGATCGCGCCGCCGTTGACGTTGACCTTCTCCAGGTCCTGCTCGAAGACCTGGGCCCAGCTCAACACCACCGACGCGAACGCCTCGTTGATCTCGACGAGGTCGATGTCGTTCAGGGACATCCCCGCCTTGCCCAGCACCGCACGCGTGGCGTCGATGGGCCCGTCGAGATGGAAGTGCGGATCGGCGCCGACGAGCGCCTGGGCGACGATCCGCGCCCGGGGCTTCAGCTTCAGCGCCCGCGCCATCCGCTTCGACGCCCACATGATGGCCGCCGCCCCGTCCGAGATCTGCGACGAGTTGCCCGCCGTGTGCACGGCCGTCGGCATGACCGGCTTCAGCCGGGCCAGCGCCTCCATCGACGTGTCCCGCAGCCCCTCGTCCTTGTCGACGAGCCGCCACATGCCCTGCCCGGCGCGCTGCTCCTCTTCCGTGGTCGGGACCTGGACGGCGAACGTCTCCCGCTTGAAGCGTTCCTCGGACCAGGCGACGGCGGCCCGCTCCTGGGAGCGCAGACCGAGGGAGTCGACGTCCGCGCGGGTGAGGCCGCGATGCCGGGCGATGCGCTCGGCGGCCTCGAACTGGTTGGGCAGGTCGACGTTCCACTCGTCGGGGAAGGGCTTGCCGGGCCCGTGCTTGGAGCCGGAGCCGAGCGGCACCCGTGACATCGCCTCGACGCCGCAGCTGATCCCCACGTCGATGACGCCCGCGGCGACCATGTTGGCGACCATGTGCGAGGCCTGCTGCGAGGAGCCGCACTGGCAGTCGACGGTGGTCGCGGCGGTCTCGTACGGCAGTCCCATGGCCAGCCAGGCCGTGCGCGCGGGGTTCATGGACTGCTCGCCGGCGTGGGTGACCGTGCCGCCGGCGATCTGCTCGACGGCGTCGGCGGGGATGCCGGTGCGGCCGAGGAGCTCACGGTAGGTCTCGCCCAGGAGATAGGCGGGGTGGAGGTTGGCGAGCGCGCCGCCGCGCTTGCCGATGGGGGTGCGTACGGCTTCGACGATCACGGGTTCCGCGGCCATGGGGGTGCGTCCTCTCCCTAGGGCCCGTCCGGCGGAGCAGGCCCGGTCAACCCGCGCGGCGCGGGCGTCCCGGCCACCCGCCACGCAGAACTAGTACGCGTTCTAGTTCCGAAGCAGTCTGCTGACAGCCCGTCCGCAACCGCAAGAGGGATGCACGCAATTGAAGATGCCACGCCCCTTGCGACTTGTAGAACCCGTTACTACCTTCACGGCAACCCCGAGTTCCTGATAGGCCGTCAGAGTGGTGGGAGTGTGTCGCTCATGCCCTGTCCCGCGCTGCCCGACGGGTTCGACTTCACCGACCCCGACCTGCTGCACGCCCGCGTCCCGCTCCCGGAGTTCGCCGAACTGCGCCGGGCCGAACCGGTCCGCTGGATTCCGCAGCCGCACGGCATCGCCGGGTTCGCGGACGACGGGTACTGGGCCGTGACGCGGCACGCGGACGTCAAGTACGTCTCCACGCACCCCGAAACCTTCTCCTCCTACCTCAACACGGCGATCATCCGCTTCACCGAGCACATGGAACGGGACGCGATCGACGCGCAGCGCCTGATCCTGCTGAACATGGACCCGCCCGAACACACCCGGGTCCGCCAGATCATCCAGCGCGGCTTCACCCCGCGGTCCGTCCGCGCGCTGGAGGACCGCCTGCGCGCCCGCGCCCGGTCGATCGTCGCGTCGGCCCGAGCCCACTCCGGCCCCTTCGACTTCGTCACGCAGGTCGCCTGCGAACTGCCTTTGCAGGCCATCGCCGAGCTGATCGGCGTCCCGCAGGACGACCGGGCGAAGATCTTCGACTGGTCCAACAAGATGATCTCGTACGACGACCCGGAGTACGCGATCACGGAGGAGGTCGGCCAGGAGTCGGCCACCGAGCTGATCGCCTACGCGATGAACATGGCCGCCGACCGCAAGCAGTGCCCGGCCCGCGACATCGTGACGACGCTGGTGGCGGCGGAGGACGAGGGCAACCTCAACTCGGACGAGTTCGGCTTCTTCGTGCTGATGCTGGCGGTCGCGGGCAACGAGACCACCCGCAACGCCATCACCCACGGCATGCACGCCTTCCTCACCCACCCCGACCAGTGGGACCTCTACAAGCGCCAGCGCCCGTCGACCACCGCCGAGGAGATCGTCCGCTGGGCCACGCCGGTCAACTCCTTCCAGCGCACGGCCACCCAGGACACGGAACTCGGCGGCAGGCAGATCAAGAAGGGCGACCGGGTCGGCCTCTTCTACGCCTCCGCCAACCACGACCCCGAGGTGTTCACCGACCCCGGCACCTTCGACATCACCCGCGACCCCAACCCCCACCTCGGCTTCGGCGGCGGCGGCCCCCACTACTGCCTGGGCAAGTCGCTCGCGGTCCTGGAGATCGACCTGATCTTCACCGCGATAGCGGACACGATGCCGGGCCTGAAGCTCGTGGACGCCCCCCGCCGCCTGCGCTCCGCGTGGATCAACGGCGTAAAGGAACTCCAGGTCACCACGGCCTGAGGACCCGGGCCGACGGCTCCCGGCGCCGCCGGCCCGACCCGGGGGAGGCAGGAGCAGCCCCTACGCCCCGTTCCTGCCTCCCCCGGCTGCCTGCGGCGGTTCGGGTCGGTCAGGGCTCAGGGCCTCTCCGGGAACGGCTCCATGGTGATCAGGACGGCGGGAGTGACCGTGGGCTTCGGTGCGGAGAACCAGGTCACGCCCTCCTCCAGCGGCGTGAGTCCCTGCGCGAACCTGTTGACGATCAGCTCCGGCTCCCGCATCAGCCGGACGCCGCCTCCTTCACCGGTGCCGGCCGCTCGTCACCGGCCTGCGCCGAAGCCCTCGTGGCAACGACCCGTGCCCGCGGTCCCTGGAACACATACGCCAGCCCGAACCCCGCGCCCACCACCACCGCGCCGCCCACCGCGTCCAGCACCCAGTGGTTGCCGGTGCCCACGATCGCGGAGACGGTGAAGAGGGGGTGCAGGAGGCCGAGGGGCTTCATCCACCACCTCGGGGCGATGACCGCTATGACCACCCCGCACCACAGGGACCAGCCGAAGTGCAGCGAGGGCATCGCCGCGTACTGGTTGGTCAGGGCCGTCAGCGTGCCGTAGTCCGGCTTGGAGAAGTCCTGGACGCCGTGGACCGTGTCGATGATGCCGAGGCCGGGCAGGAGGCGCGGCGGGGCGAGGGGGAAGAGCCAGAAGCCGACCAGGGCGAGGAGGGTGGCGAAGCCGAGGGCCGAGCGGGCCCAGCGGTAGTCGACCGGGCGGCGCCAGTAGAGGACGCCGAGGATGGTCAGCGGGACGGCGAAGTGGAAGGACTCGTAGTAGAAGCCGAAGAAGTCGCGCAGCCAGCCGACCTTGACCACCGCGTGGTTGACCGCGAGCTCGATGTCGATGTGCAGGAAGCGTTCGAGGTCCAGGATCAGATGGCCGTGGTGCTCCGCCCGCGCCCGGCCGGCCGAGTTGCTGCCGCCCGTCGCCGCGAGGCGGACCTTCTGGTACGCGGCGTACGTGACCCGAAGGAGGAGCAGCTCCAGGAGGAGGTTCGGGCGGGTGAGCACCCGGCGGAGGAAGGGCAGGAGCGGGACGCGCCGGAAGCGGGCGGGGACCGGCGGCGCGAACTCCGCCGGAATCGGGGACCGGTAGTGCGGGGAGGTGCGGGACAGGAACGGTACGGCGGTCGCGGCGGCCAGGGCCGCCAGCAGCACGATGTTGTCCCGCAGGACGTACATCACCGCCATGTTCGGCAGCATCATCTTCGCCGGGAGGCTGGTGACGAGGACCACCGCCACCGGCCACACATAGCGGTCCGAGGCCCGCTTGCCGACCCGGCCCACCACCGCCAGCAGCACCCACAGCAGCTGGTGCTGCCAGGTCGTCGGCGACACCGCGATCGCCGCGCAGCCGGTGATCGCCACGGCGAGCAGCAGCTGCCCGTCGCGGGCGTAGCGGACGGCGCGGCGCAGGCCGAGGGTCGCCACGGCCGCGCCCAGCAGCAGGAAGAGGCCTATCTCCAGCGGGCCGGTGAGGCCGAGCCGCAGCAGGGCGCCGTGCAGGGACTGGTTGGCGAGGGCGTCGGCTTTGCCGCCGAGCCCGACGCCGGCCATGTGGTGCACCCAGTAGGTGTACGAGTCGTGCGGCATCGCGGCCCAGGCCAGCACGGTGCACGCGGCGAAGGCGGCCCCGGTGGCCAGGGCGGCGTTGCGGCGGCCGGTGAACCACAGCAGCGGCGCGAAGAGCAGCACGGTCGGCTGGAGCGCGGCGGCGAGACCGACGCAGACGCCGCCGGCCCGTTCCCCGCGCACGGTGAAGCAGCCGAGCAGGACGAGCAGCACCGGAATGATGCTGGTCTGGCCCAGCCAGAGCGTGTTGCGCACCGGCAGCGACAGCATCAGCAGGCTGACCGCGACCGGCGCGGCCAGCAGCGAGGTGCGGCGGCCGACCGGCTGGGGCAGGGCGCGGGCGGCGACCAGGCCGAGGGCGGCGACCAGCAGCAGCGTGCCGAAGGTCCAGCCCCAGCCGAGCGCCTGTTCGGCCGAGCGGGTGAGGGGCTTGAGGACCAGCCCGCCGAAGGGGGTGCCGGTGAACCGGGTCGAGTCGTACAGGGAGCCCTTGACGTGCAGGACGCCGTTGGGGCCGACCCAGGTCTCCAGGTCCGTCAGCCGCTCGCCGCTGGGGGTGCTGAGGACGACCGCCACCTGCCGTACCGCCAGGATCGCGGCCACCAGCCACAGGCCGAGCCGGACCGCCCGCAGGCGCGCTCCGGCCCCTTCGACGGCCGTCGCCCCGAACACATCCGCCGGTCCCCCGCCGTGCTCCACGTTCGCCACGCCTCGTCGGCCTCCCGCCCCGTCCGTCCCGCGCGTCCCCCGTTGTCCCACGCGCGGAAGTTCTCCGCGCACCCTATGAGACGCGCGCCCCCGACGAGAGACGCGGGCAACCCCTGCTTCACCTGACGTCCGCTCGCCTTTTGTCCGGATGACGATGGTGCGGGGCGACGAGGTTGCCTGCCGGTGGCGCGAGATGGATCACAGGGGGGTGTCCGGAAACGGACGCGGCGGCGGTCGGACGTGCCTGCGCACACGACATTCAGCCGTACTCTGCATCGAAGTGCATACGCCCGGTAAGCGACACAAGTCTCCCTATGGTCGTTTTTCGGCCCGCCCGCCGTCGTGCGGACCGCGTCCCTGTCCCCGTCGAGAGGTGGGCGAGCGACGTCTTGCCGACTGCCACAGTCGCCCCCGTCCCCGTCCCTGCGTCCGCGTCGGCCCGCCACACCCGCGTACCACATGATGGCCGCGGCCGTCGTCGGCGGCTTCGCGGTCTGGCGGATGGCGGAGTCCGCGGGCCGTCCGCTGCCGGGTTCGGCGCCGTCGGTGGAGCGGCGGTAAGGGCCGTCGGCCGTCCCCCCGCGCGCGGGTGCGTGGGGCTGGTCGCGCAGTTCCCCGCGCCCCTTCCGCCCCGCCCGGCCGACCCGCACCGGAACCGCTGCCTCTCGCACACCGTCTGTGACCCCGTCGGCAACAAGACGGAGGTCAGCGGTTCATGGAGCGGTGGCGGCGGGGGCGCTTGCGTGTCCTGGCGGTGGTTCTGGGAGTGCTGGGTGTGCAGCTGAGCTGGCTCGTGGCTCCCGCGTACGCCTGCGGGTGCGGCGCGATGGTGCCGACCGGGGCACGGCAGATCAGCGTCGCCGAGGAGCAGTCCGTTCTCCGCTGGGACGGGCGGCAGGAGCAGATCGTGATGCGGCTCACCGTGAACGGTGACGCCGAGCGTGCCGCCTGGATCATGCCCGTACCGCACCGGGCGAGTGTGCGGCTCGGTGACGCGGCGGTCTTCGACGAGCTGGCGGGCGCCATCGCCCCCGTGTACCGCGACCGGTACCACTTCTGGCCGCAGAACGACGACTGGCCGCTGACCACCGGCGGCGACACCGCCGACGACGCGCCCGCCGCCGGAGCCGCGCCGGGCGTCGGCGTGGTCGGCCGGCAGCGGCTCGGTCCCTTCGACGTGGCCCGGCTGACCGCCACCGACCCCGGCGCGCTGGACGCCTGGCTGCGCGGCCATGGCTTCACCTTCCCGGCCCGGCTGAAGAGCGCGCTCCAGCCGTACGTCGACCGGCACTGGGAGTACGTGGCCGTCCGCCTCGCCCCCCAGTCCGCGGGCACCGCCCTGCACGGCGCCCTCGACCCGCTGCACCTCACCTTCGCCAGCGACGGACCGGTCTACCCGATGCGCCTGTCCCGCCTCGCCCGCACCCCGCAGGCGCTCGGCCTGTACGTCCTCGCCGCGCACCGCATGGAACCGCGCACCGCGATCGGCGGCGACCGCCCGAAGGTCGTCTTCGCCGGACGCCTCACCGCGCCCAAGAGCCCGCTGGCCGGCCTGACGGCGGGCACCCCGTACCTGACCGCCCTCACCCAGGAGTTCCCGCGGCCGTCGGCGATCTCCGGCGACCACGTGCTGCGGCGGACCGCCGCAGACACGCCGTACCAGCAGGTGATCTACGTGGACCGGCTGCGTAAGGTGGCCGGGATCCCGGCGTGGCTGCTGACGATCGGCGGCACACTGGCGGTGGCCGCAACGGCCGCGGCCGTGTTCGCCGTACGACGGTCCCGACGGTCACGGCTGCCCGCGGCGCTCGCGGGGTATCCGACAAGTACCGGACACGGAAAGGCAGAGGGCGCATGAGCGGGTCGCAGCTCTGGGACGACGTCGACTTCTACTTCACGAGCCACCTATCGCCGGACGACGAGGCGCTTCAGGCGGCCCTGCGCGACAGCGAAGCGGCCCAGCTGCCGCACGTCAACGTCACGGCGAGCCAGGGCAAGCTGCTCCAGCTCCTCGCCCAGATCCAGGGCGCGAACACCATCCTGGAGATCGGCACGCTCGGCGGCTACAGCACCATCTGGCTGGGCCGCGCCCTGCCCGCCGACGGCCGGCTGATCTCGCTGGAGTACAGCGCCAAGCACGCCGAGGTCGCCACCCGCAACATCGCCCGCGCGGGACTGGACAAGATCGTCGAGGTGCGGGTGGGCCCGGCCCTGGAGTCGCTGCCCAAGCTGGCCGACGAGAACCCGGCCCCCTTCGACCTGGTCTTCATCGACGCCGACAAGGCCAACAACGCGCGCTACGTCGAGTGGGCGCTGCGTCTCACCCGCGCGGGCAGCCTGATCATCGTCGACAACGTCGTACGCGGCGGCCGGGTCGTGGACGCCGAGAGCATCGAGCCGGACGTCCGCGGCACCCGCGCCGCCGTCGAACTGATCGCCGCCCACCCGAGGCTGAGCGGCACGGCGATCCAGACGGTGGGCAGCAAGGGCTACGACGGCTTCGCGCTGGCCAGGGTGCTGGCGTAGGGCCTGTAGCGTGACGCGTCCCGAACGGCATGCGGGCTGCCCGGGCGCGCGGCACGCTGGACAGGAGAGGGGGGCGTCCTCGACCAGCGATGGGAGGCCCTTCCGTGGAACGGCAGACGACGACGGAAGCCCCGGCCAGGAAGTCCGTCAGTACCCTCAGCGTCCTCTTCGGCTTCGCCCCGTGGATCGTCTTCGGCGTCGTCGCCAGCCCCAGTACCTGGGAGTACGCGGCGCTGGCGGCACTGATCGTCTCGGTCGTCCTCTCCGGGCGGGACATCCTGCGCGGCCGGCTCTACGTCCTCGACATGGCCGGCATCGTGTTCTTCGCCGTGCTCACGGTCCTCGCGCTGGCCCTGGACCGCGGGCAGCTCAGCTGGCTGGAGACGTACGCCCAGGTCATCGCCAACGGGGTGCTGGCCGCCGTCGCGCTGGGGTCGCTCTTCTTCGACCCCTTCACCGCCCAGTACGCCCGGCAGCAGGTCCCGGCGAGCGTGTGGGACTCCCCCGTCTTCCGGCACGTCAACCGGGTGCTGACGGCGGTGTGGGGGACGGCGTTCGGCCTCATGACCCTCTCCACCTGGCTGGCCATCCGCGTGCCGTCCCAGGACGACTGGCTGAACTGGGTCATCCCGATCGTGCTGCTGGTCTGGGCCGTGAGGTTCACCGAGCACTATCCGGAGTCCTACCGCGAGCGGGCGCTCAAGGGCCTGGCCACGACGGAGCAGGAACCCTGAGCTCCGTCAGGCCTCGTCGTGGTAGAAGCCCACGTTGACGCTGCGCGGCCCGGTGCGGTCCTGGATGACGATCTCACCGGAGCCGCCCCGGGGCAGCCGTACGCTGCCGCCGTAGGCGATGGTCTGCGCGTACTCCCCGACGGTCAGCCGCACCTCGGACGACGGGTCGGCCTGCGAGCCGCGCAGCCAGGACACCTGCCAGCCGCCGTCGGGCCCGCACAGGAACTCCAAGTGGACCCGCGAAACGAACAGCCAGTCCTCGGGCGTCACCAGACGGCACAGCGCCCCGTCCCGCCCCACCCGCAACACGGCACCCGGTTCACTGGAGGCGTCGGCCATCGTCATGCCGGCCGTGGCGCCCGCCTCCGCCGCGGAGACGGTGGCCATGGTGAGTTCGAGCACGTGCGTTCCCCCTGGAATGTGCTGGTACGGCGGCCGGATTGGCGCTCCGCCGCCGCATGATAAAACGCCCGGCGGGGCCACGTCCGGCACAATGACCTCATGACCGAGCGAAAGCCACCGGGTGTGCCGTTCGAGTCCTGGGTGGACAAGCAGATCCGTGACGCCGAGGGGCGCGGCGAGTTCGACCACCTGCCCGGCGCGGGCAGGCCGCTGCCGAGGGACATCGAGACCTCGTACGACGAACTGTGGTGGGTGAAGCGCAAGTTGGCCCGTGAGGGCCTGGCGGTCCTGCCGCCGGCCCTGGCCCTGCGCAAGGAGGCCGAGGACGCGCTCGCGGCAGCTTACGCGGCGTCCTCGGAGCGGATCGCGCGGAAGATCATCGAGGACGTCAACGTCCGGATCCGCGACATGATGTTCAAGCCGCCGCCCGGCCCCCCGCTGGGCAAGAAGCCGTACGACGTCGAGGAGGTCGTCCGGGAGTGGCGGGAGCGCCGGGCGGCGGCGGGCAGGGCTGGGGGACCACAGGGTTCACAGGCGTAGCAGTCGCTCCGCCAGTTCCCGGTAGTCCCGCAGGGCCAGCCGGAGTTGCTCGGTGTCGGTGGCGGACTCGCGCTTGCCCTCGTCGCCGGCCTGCCAGGACATGCGCAGCGTGCGCCGCCGCTGGGTGACGGCCTCCGTGAAGCGGGCGGCGATCTCCTCCACCACCCGGTCGGCCTCCTCCACGGCGTCCCGGGGACCGTCGACGAACCCGGAGACGGCCTGCTGCAGCCGCAGTCCGAGCTTGTCGCTCTCCTCGTGCGGGACCAGCGAGCTGGTGCGGCTCGCGGTCGCGGACCCGGGGGTGCCGGCCGGCGCGGTGGCGGACGTGCCCGTCCCGGACGCCTCGGTCGCCGGCGCCTCGGTGGCCGGCGTCGTCGTCTGCCGGTGGGTCATGTCGGTCATCCGCGTCACCTCCCCGCGATCTGGTGCCGGTGGAACCGGTGCGGCCGGTGGGCGTGCTGTGCCTTGTGGGACAGAGGTGCACGCTGCTCAGGACGCGTCAGCTCCTCGAACAGCGCCCGCGCCTCCACCATCGCCTCGCGCAGTTCCTCGGTGTCGGCGCCGGTGCCGCCCTCGGCGGTGGTGCCGGTGCCGGTCTGGGCGACGCGGTGGACGCGCCGGTAGCCGTGGACGTGGCCGGCGTGGTGCACGGACAGCGCGGCCAACTGCTCCTCGTACTGCCCGCCGTCCGGGAAGCCGCGGGCGCCGGCCACTTCGGCGATCAGCCGGTCGACCTCGGCGACCGCCTCGCGCGGCGAGTCGACGAAGTGCTCCTGCGCCGCCGCCCAGCGGGCCTCGAACTGTTCGCGTTCCGCGGGCTCCAACGGCCGCTCACGCAGCCCGCCGTGCCGCTCCAGCCGCTCCGTCAGCTCGCGTTCGGCGGCCTCGGTGTCGCCGTCGTGCCGGGCCACGGTGTGCTCGTACTCGGGCCCGAAGCGCCGCCTCAGGTCCCGCCCACCGTGCCGGCCGCGGGCGCGCATGGTCAGGACGGCCGCGACAACGACCACGGCCGCCACGATCACGATCAGAGCAATGATCAAGCCTGTGGACATGGTTGCCTTCCGTTGTGTCGGCCCCACGGGCCGGTTCTCTGCCCGGGTTGCCCGGAAGGCGGCCCACAAACGGCGGTCAGTCCGCGAAGCGGCGCAGTCCGGTCACCGACCACACGGTCGCGATGCGCCCCGCCACGATCTCGAACAGGTCGATGCCGCTGCGCTGGACGCCGTCGGGACGCGTCACGTACCAGCAGCAGGCGGCCCGGCCGAGCGCGGGGTCGACCAGCGGGGTGCCGTCGACGGCGTAGCGCAGGCCGGGGTGTCCGGCGCGGAAACCGGTGATGTACTCGACGATGCCGGCGGGACCGTGGATCGCGTCCGTCTGCGCCCTTTCGGGGTCGTTGCCGAAGCGGATGCGGAAGCCGGGGTCGAGGAAGCGCTCCGGGTCGCTGAAGTCGCCGTTCCACAGGGCGGTCCAGCGGTCGAAGAGAGCGATGCCGGTCACGGGGGTGAGGGTGGCGTCGGCAGAGGTGGACATGGGTGCCGCCTTTTCTGGTGATCGTCCGGACGGCCGTCCCGTCCGGTGGTGACGGCCACCAGCCTCCGGCCCCCACGCGACACCACCCTGTCGGTGATTGCCGTCACATCCCGAGCTCGTCCAGGGGCCGCAGATCCGAGCCGAGGGTGTCGAGTTCGGCCAGGTCGAAGGGGCGGGGCGGCACCGGCTCGTCGAGGGCCCCGACGGCCCGGATGCGGTCCAGGCGGAAGCCGCGGGGCGCGTCGCGCAGCCGGCACCAGGCCGCCAGGTACCAGTGCTCGTCACCGCCGAGGAAGCCGAGCGGTTCGACGTCCCGCGCGGTGACGGCGCCCTGGGCGTCGGCGTACTCCAGCCGCAGCACCCGCCCCGCCGACAGCGCCTCCCGCAGCGCCCCCGGCACCACCGGCCCGGCGGTCCGCGCCGCCCGCGCGACCGGCACGAGCAACTGCACCCGCCCCGCCATCTCGGCCGCCGCCGCCCGCTCGCGCCCCGGCATCACCGCCAGCACCTTGCGCAGCGCACTGCGCGCGTCCGCCGCGAACGGCGTCCCGGCCAGCGCGTGCATCCCCACCGCCAGCGCCGTCGCCTCGGCCGGGGTGACGGTCAGCGGCGGCAACGTCCGCTCCTTGTCGAGGACATACCCGCCCGTGCGCCCGGCCTGCGCGTGAATCGGCACCCCGGACTGCTGCAGCGCGGCCAGATCCCGCTCGATGGTCCGCACACTCACCTCGAACCGCCGGGCGAGCGCGCGGGCACTGCGCGGGCGGGGGGCGGCGGCGCGGAGTTCCTCGACGAGGGCGTAGAGGCGGTCGGTGCGGTTCACGGTGCCAAGTCTTCCCGAGGCCACGCATATTCGGTTGCGCCGGGTAGCCGCCGGGTCCTGACAATGCGGGCATGACCTGGACCATCGCCCCGGAACCCTTCGACTCCCCGGTAGCGGCAGCGCTCTGGCGCGCGTACTACACGGAGGTCAGCGACCGCTGGTATCTGCGCTTCGAGGGGCGACGGACCGGACCGGAGGAGCTGGAGCGGGAGATCGCGGCCCGTACCGGCATGGAACTGGGCCCGCCGGGCGGGCAGTTGCTGGTGGCGTGGTACGACGGTGAGCCCGCCGGCAGCGCGGGCGTACGGCTCCTGGAGCCCGCCACCGCGGAACTCACCCGGGTTTTCGTGTACGAGGGGATGCGCGGCAAGGGCGGCGCCGCGCTGCTCGTCGCGGCGGCCGAGGACGCGGCGCGCTCGCTCGGCGCCGAGCGGATGATCCTGGACACCCGCACCGACCTGGTGGAGGCCCGTGCCCTGTACGCCCGGCTGGGCTACACGGAGACCGGCCCGCACAACGACGACCGGTACGCCGAGCACTGGTTCCGCAAGGACCTCGTCGAGGGCCTCAACTGACCTTCGCCACCGTCCCGTTCTGCGGCCGCTCCCGCTCCGAACCGCACAGCTCGTCGGTCAGCTCCCTCACCAACTGGACAAGGTCGGTGGGGCGGTCGGGGCCCCACCAGTCGCCCAGCAGCTCGGCCAGCGACTCCTCGCGGGCGTGAGCCAGCCGGTCGGCGACCACGCGGCCCTCATCGGTCAGCATGAGGTCGAGGCCCTGGCGCACGGCGAGGCGGCGCACCTCGACCTGGCGGGCGGCGGCGAGGATCACGTTCAGCGGGACGGAGCTGCGCTCGGCGAGCATGCCCGGCTCCACCGACCCGTACCGCCTGATCCTCAGCAGCAGCCAGCTCGTCGCGGGCAGCAGGTCGTACCCGGCCCGTTCGGTGATCTCCCGGTAGATCTCCCGCCGCCCCTCCCGGGTGCCGAGCAGGGACAGGGCGCGGCACACCTCGTCGTACGAGGACCGCTCGACCGGGTTGGGGGCGATGGTCTCCGACACGTCCGGCGCCGTGACCGAGCCGCGCAGCCGGTCCTCCTTCAGGAACCACGCCAGTACGAAGCCGAGGAGGGCGACGGGAGCCGCGTACAGGAACACGTCGGTGATCGAGGACGCGTACGCGTGCAGGGCCGCCGGGCGCAGCGCGGGCGGCAGGGCGGCGATGCCGCGCGGGTCGGACTTGAGGGCGTCCGCCGACAGGCCGTCCGGCAGCCGGGCGCCCCGGAAGGCGTCGGTGAGCTTGTCGCCGAGGCGGCTCGCGAACAGCGTGCCGAAGATGGCGACGCCGAACGAGGCCCCGATCGAACGGAAGAAGGTCGCGCCGGAGGTGGCGACGCCGAGGTCCTCGTACGAGACGGCGTTCTGCACGATGAGCACGAGCACCTGCAGGACCAGGCCGAGGCCCAGGCCGAAGACGAAGAAGTACACGCTCATCCCGGCGGTCGAGCTGTGCTCGTCGAGCCGGTGGAGGAGGAGCAGACCGAGGGTGGTGACCGCCGTGCCCGCGATCGGGAACACCTTCCAGCGGCCGGTGCGGCTGACGATCTGCCCGGAAACGGTCGAGGACAGCAGCAGGCCGAACACCATCGGCAGCATGTGCACACCGGACAGCGTCGGCGAGATGCCGTGCACGACCTGGAGGAACGTCGGCAGGTAGGTCATCGCGCCGAACATGGCGAAGCCGACGATGAAGCTGATCACGGCGGCGAGCGTGAAGGTGCGGATGCCGAAGAGCTTCAGCGGGAGGACGGGTTCGGCGGCCCGGCGCTCCACGGCGACGAACACGACGGCGAGGACGACGCCCAGCACCGCGAGCCCGATGATCTGCGCCGAGTCCCAGCCCCAGGTGCTGCCGCCCAGCGAGGCGACCAGCACCAGGCAGGTGGCGACCGCCGCGATCAGGAAGGTGCCCAGGTAGTCGATGACGTGGCGGGCGACCCGGCGCGGGATGTGCAGGGCGGTCGCGATCACGGCGAGCGCGACGACACCGACGGGCAGGTTGACGTAGAACACCCAACGCCAGCTCAGATGCTCGGTGAACAGCCCGCCGAGCAGCGGCCCCAGCACGCTGGTCGCGCCGAAGACGGCGCCGAACAGCCCCTGGTAGCGGCCGCGCTCACGCGGGGGCACGATGTCCCCCACGATCGCCATCGACAGCACGATCAGCCCACCGCCGCCCAGACCCTGCAGCGCCCGGAAGCCGATCAGCTGCGGCATGTTCTGCGCGGCCCCGCACAGCGCGGAGCCGACGAGGAAGATCCCGATCGCCGTCTGGAACAGCTTCTTGCGCCCGTACTGGTCCCCGAGCTTGCCCCACAGCGGGGTCGCGGCCGTGGAGGCCAGCAGGTAGGCGGTGACGACCCACGACAGGTGCTCCAGCCCGCCCAGGTCACTGACGATGGTGGGCAGCGCCGTCGACACGATCGTCTGGTCGAGGGCGGCGAGCAGCAGGCCGAGGAGCAGGGCTCCGATCGAGACGAGGACATTGCCGCGCACGTGCTCGGCGTCCTCGGGACTGTCGGCCTTGCTCCTCCTGCTGTGCGCGTCCAGGGCCATGGAGACCTCCAGGGGCTCTTGTGACACCTTCCATCGTGATCGGTGTCACCCGTTATGGCCTGTTGAGTCCTCTCGGTGACGGTATTCCGGGGGCCGCCGTCCGGTAGATGTGGGGGAGGTCTGCATAATCTGTGGAGCCCTGGGGTCGTGATTCGTATGGGGAGGGAACGAACGCGTGACAGGACCGAAGGGCCACTCATGCCCGGAATGCGGCGCGCCGAAGGGGCCGGGCAACACCCCGACCTGCGGCTGCGCCCAGCGGGCGTCCGACGCCCTGCGCGAGACGCGCACGGCCGATGCGGCGGCTGCGGAGGACTTCGACCCGCTGCGGATACGTCCCTACGTCGACCTGAACGCCCCGCCGCACCGGACGGAACCGGACCCGGGCACCCCGGCCCGGCACCCCTCCGAGCCGACGCCGGGGGCGAGCACCCCGCACCGGCCCGAGCCGGACGGGGACCGGCCGGACACCGGCCCCCTCGGCCCCGCCCCGGCCGCAGACACCACGATGCCGCTGCCCGCGGCGGATCCGGAGCGGGGTCCTGACCGGCCGGGTGACTGGCTCAGCGGGCCCGAGGGCCCCGGGGCCGTCGACGGCGAGCCTCGCCGCCGCCCGCGCCCCGCCCTGCTCCTTTCCGTCGCCGGAGCACTGGCCGCGCTGGTCGCGGCGGCCGGTTTCGCGAGCGGCCTGTTCTCCCACGCCACGCCGTCGCGGGACGGGGCGGCGCCCCAGGAGGTGCGGGAGAGTGTCCCGGACGCGAGGACGAGCGCCCCGGCACCTTCGGCATCCACGCACACGGCCTCGCCGCCCCCGAGGTCCGCGTCCCCCTCCCAGTCCCCCAGCAGCAGCCCGTCCGCCACCCCGTCCTCCTCGGCCTCGACCACGTCACCGCCCTCCCCCAGCCCCACCCGCTCCACCGAGCCGACCCGGACAGCCACGCCGGCCAACACCCCCGCCCCGGCGGCCCCGACCCCCGAGCCGGTCCTGCGCCCCGGCGACCGAGGCCCGGAGGTGACCGAACTCGAGCTCCGCCTGCGCCAGCTGAACCTCTACGCCGGTCCCGTCGACGCCGACTACACCAGCGAGGTCGAGGACGCCGTCCGCACCTACCAGTGGGCCCGGGGCATCCGGACCGACGACCTCGGGGTGTACGGGACGGCGACCCGAACGAGGCTGGAGTCGGAGACGTCGGAACCGTAGAGACGTGATCAACGCACCTGGGCGGTGGGAAGTGAGAGGCCGGCGTAGACCTGGTTGAGGACTGTGGGGAGCAGGGCCTGGGCCGTGGTCCTGCTGTCGGGTGACAGGGTCAGGTTCGTCCAGATGACGAGCGTGACGTCGTTGTCCGGGTCATGGCCGATGAAGGAGTTGAAGCCGGGGAGTTCACCGCCGTGGTAGTACATCGCGGCGTGCGGGCCGAAGCGCTGGTAGGCGATGCCGTATCCGTACTTCTGCCCGTCGGGCGCGGCCGGGTCCTCCGCCTGCGGGCTGCGGAGCCACTGCCGCTGGGAGGCGGGGTCGAGGACCTTGCCCGTCACCAGGGACCGGATCCAGGCGGCCATGTCGTCCGCGGTGGAGATGGCGCCGCCGGCGGCGGTGGCGTAGGAGGGGTTCTGGTGGGTGTAGTCCTCGGGCTTGAGCTTCCCGGACCGGGCGGCGGCCTGCATGTCGGCGGGGTAGGGCTGGTCGGACAGTGCGTGGGCCGTTCCGCCGTACATGTAGCCGTGCGAGTAGGGGGTGGGGATGGACACGTCGGCGGCGCCGGGCAGCGAGGTCCCCGCCAGTCCGAGGGGGGCGAACAACCGGTCCCGGAACTGCTGGGCCAGCGGGCGGCCGCCCGCCTTCTCCGCGACGAGGCCCAGCAGCGCGTAGTTGGTGTTGCAGTATTCGTAGGACGCGTCGGGTGCGAAGTTCGGCGGGCGCCGGAACGCGATGTCGAGCATCTCCTGGGGTGTGCGGGCCTTCCCCGGGTCGGCGTCCAGGGCCGCCGCGAGTTCGGGCGCGCTGGTGTAGTTGTAGAGCCCGCTGCGCATCTTCAGCAGCTCGGCGAGGGTGAGGTGTTCGCCGTTCGGCACTCCGGGCACGTAGGCGGACACCGGGTCGCTCAGCCGGAGTCTGCCGTCGTGGGCGAGGAGGACGATCAGCGCTGCGGTCATGGTCTTGGTGTTGGAGGCGATCCGGAAGTGGTCGCCCGTGGCGGGCGGTTTGGTCGTGCCCGACTCGGTTGTGCCGGTGGTCGCTCGGAACGTTCCCTGCGGGGTGCGGAGCAGGACCACCGCGCCGGGAACCTTCAACTGCTTCGCGGCATGCTCCACGGCGGACCGCAACGCGGCCGGATCGATGGACTTCAGCGCCGGCCCGGTGGGGTCGTCGGCACTCGCCGTCGCCGCAGGTGCTGCCGACGCGGCCGTACGGGACGTGGCACCCGCCTGCGCGGGCAGGGCGCCGGTGACCAGCAGGGCGGCGGCACATGGTGCCACCAGGGCGATGCGGCGAGCGACGCGCCCTGCCCTTGAGCCGGCCCCCGGCCGGGAGTTCCTCATGCCGATATCACGACCATAGTCGCTCAAAAATGAACAATCGCCGCAATTTTAGCATTCTGTGACGAGCTAGCCGACGTACACCCGAACCGCTCCGCCCCCCAGCGCCTCCACCCGCACCTCCCGCAGGTCCCTCACGACCGTGTCCGGCCCATGGACCGCGGCCCTAGGCCCGACCCCCACCACCCGCATCCCCGCGGAGCGCCCCGCCGCGATCCCCGCCCCGGAGTCCTCGAACACCACGCACTCACCAGGACCGGCCCCCAACTCGGCCGCCCCCTTCAGAAACCCTTCGGGATCCGGCTTGCTCGCCCCCACCGACTCCGCCGTGATCCGCACATCCGGCAGCGGAAGCCCGGCCGCGGCCATCCGCGCCGTCGACAGGGGCACATCCGCGGACGTCACCAGCGCGTGTGCCACCCCCGCGCTCCGCAGCGAGGCCAGGAACTCAGCCGCACCCGGCACCGCCACCACGCCCTTCATGTCCGCGGTCTCCTCCGCGAGCATGCGCGCGTTGTCGGCCAGGTTCTCTTCGGCCGGCCGGTCGGGCAACAGCACCGCCATCGACGCGTGCCCCTGCCGCCCGTGCACGACCTTCATCACCTCGTCCCCGTCCAGCCCGTGCCGCTCGGCCCAGCGCCGCCAGACGCGATCCACGACGGCGTCCGAGTTGACGAGGGTGCCGTCCATGTCGAGCAGGAGGGCGCGGGCGGTGAAGACAGGGGGCGTAGCGGTGGCCGTCATCGGCAACTCCAAAGCTCGGACGGGGGAAGGCATGGCTGAACCCCCGGAGGGACAAGGCGGCCCCGCCCGCCGGTCAGGGAAAACGGGCGGGAGCCACTTTGTTCCCCCACGGTACAAAACCCTTCCGGTATCCGCCACCACCCCCGGGCAACGTTCACCCGGTGTTCAGCCCACCCGGCTCACCCCGCGACCGCCTCCCACAGGCTCCACACCCCGAGCACCAGCATCAGCACGGCCGCCACCTGCGTGATCAGCCGCAGCGGCACCCGCCGCATCAGCGCCTGCCCGCCGACGATGCCCAGCCCGGCCACCGCCCACAGCCCGAGCACCGCACCGAGGCCGACCGACAGCGGGTCGTCGTAGCGGGCGGCGAGGTTCGCGGTCATGATCTGGGTGAGGTCACCGAACTCGGCGACCAGGATGAGCGTGAAGCCGGTCCCCGCGACCTTCCAGAAGGACTGGTCGGCGGGCCCGCGGATCTCCTCCTCGTCGTCGCCCTTCTTCAGCAGCAGCGTCGCGGCCCCGCCGAGGAAGAGGACACCGGTGAGCGCGTGCACGATCTGCCGCGGGAGCAGGGTCAGGACGCTGCCCGCCGCGACGGCGAGCACCACGTGCAGCAGGAAGGCGGCGGCGACGCCCGCGAAGACGTACGAGGCGCGGTAGCGGGTGCCGAGGACGAGTCCGGCGAGCGCGGTCTTGTCCGGCAGTTCGGCGAGGAAGATGACGCCGAAGACGAGCGCCGTCACGGTGATGCTGATCAAAATCCCTCAATCGGTCGGGCTGCCCCACCGAGAGTGCTGCGGATCACGTGGACCGGAACGAGACACACCTCGGCACGGCAGCACACGGCACCCGTACCGGACGGCACAGGCGTGCACTGCTTGCCGAAGGTCTCGCTGGCCGGCCCCTCGATCCGGAAGATCCGAGGTCCGCCTCCGGGCGCCGGCTCAGGTGGCTGAGCAGTATGTCGACGGTCCGGCGAAGAGCTACTCCCCTTCAACGCCCTCCATGATACGTGAGGCTTCAACCGACTCGAGGGCCAAAAGTTCGCGCCTGAACCTTGTCGTGTCATGTACACGTCACTAACTTCTTACCGAGCGCACACCTCCCCGCAACGCGACACCGCGAGCATTCCTTCGCCCGCGCTCCGACACCCCCGCCCCACAAGGGAGTTCACATGGCTCGCCGCTCAAGGTTCTACGCGCGTCGACGACTGAGCATACTCGCGGCCCTCACGGGTCTGACAGCCTCCGCCGCCCTCTTCAACTCCCCGAGCGCCTCCGCCGCCCTGCCCACCCCGGTCAGCGGCTCCACCGCCCGCAGCTACCTCTCCCAGCTCACCGTGGCCACCGAGAACCGCACCGGCTACAGCCGCGACCTGTTCCCCACCTGGATCACCATCAGCGGCACCTGCAACACCCGCGAGTACATCCTCAAGCGCGACGGTACGAACGTCACCACCGACTCCGCCTGTGCGGCCACCAGCGGCAGTTGGTACTCCCCGTACGACGCCGCGACCTGGACCGCCGCCTCCGACGTCGACATCGACCACCTCGTCCCGCTCGCCGAGGCCTGGGACTCCGGCGCGAGCAAGTGGACCACCGCCCAGCGCCAGGCGTTCGCCAACGACGTCACCCGGCCCCAGCTGCTCGCCGTCACCGACAACGTCAACCAGTCCAAGGGCGACCAGGACCCGGCCACCTGGATGCCCTCGGTGACCTCCTACCGCTGCACCTACGTCCGCGCCTGGGTCCAGGTGAAGTACTACTACGACCTCTCCGTCGACTCCGGCGAGAAGACCGCGCTCACGAACTACCTCGCCAACTGCTGACGGACCCTCCCCGCCGCCCTCCGCCGTTCCGTACCGTACGGGGCGACGGAGGAGGGTGATCGCCGTGGCCGGACTGCGCCTGGGACCACTGCTGAGATACGCCGACGGCGCGTGCGCGACCGTCTGGGTCGAGGCGAGCCGTCCGTGCGCCGCCGAGGTGCGCTGCGCGGACGGCGCCGGCGGCACGGCCCGCACCTTCCAGGTGGCCGGCCACCACTACGCCCTGGTGCCGGTGACCGGCCTCACACCGGGCACATCGGTGCCGTACGAGGTGTTCCTCGACGGCAGCCGCGTGTGGCCGCCCGCCGACTCCCGCTTCCCGCCCTCCGTCATCCGCACGCCCGCCGATGATCAGGAGGTCCGCGTCACCTTCGGCTCCTGCCGCTGGGCCGCGCCCCCGGCCGACGGCCATGACCCGGTCGGCCCCGACGCCCTCGACTCCCTCGCCGTGCGCCTGGCGGCCGACCCCGAGGGCGAACGGCCGGACGTACTGCTGCTGTTGGGCGACCAGGTGTACGCCGACGAGACCTCGGCCGGGACCCGCCGCTGGCTGGCCGCCCGCCGCGACCTGCGCGAGCCGCCGGGCGCGGAAGTGGCGGACTACGAGGAGTACACCCGGCTCTACCACGAGTCCTGGCTGGACCCCGAGGTGCGCTGGCTGCTGTCCACCGTGCCCAGCTGCATGATCTTCGACGACCACGACGTGGTCGACGACTGGAACACCTCCGCCGCCTGGCTCGACGACATCCGCGCCACCGCCTGGTGGCAGGAGCGGCTGCTGAGCGGCCTGATGTCGTACTGGGTGCACCAGCACCTCGGCAACCTCTCCCCCGCCGAGCTGGCGGCCGACCCCGTCTACGCGGACGTACGAGCCACACCCGACGGCACGGATGTCCTGCGCGCCTTCGCCGCCCGCGCCGACACCGACCCCGCCTCGGTCCGCTGGAGCTACCGGCGCGACTTCGGCCGCGTACGGCTGCTGATGGTCGACTCGCGGGCGGCCCGGGTGCTGGAGGAGGACCGCCGCGCGATGCTCGTCCCCGGCGAGGCCGAGTGGCTGCGCGGGCAGGCGCTCGAGGACCGGGGGGCGTACGACCACCTGCTCGTCGGCACCTCGCTGCCCTGGCTGCTGCCGCACCTGGTGCACGACGTCGAGGCGTGGGACGCGGTGCTGTGCCGGGGCCGGCGCGGCGCGCGCTGGGCCGGGTTCGGGGAGTGGCTGCGCCGCCGGGCCGACCTGGAGCACTGGGCCGCCTTCCCGGAGTCCTTCGCCGACCTGGCGGGACTGCTCGCCGAGGCCGGCTCGGGGCCGGGGGCACCGGCGACGATCTGCGTACTGTCCGGCGACGTCCACCATGCCTACACCGCCGAGCCGTCCTGGCCGGCCCGCGTGCCCGAGGCCCGGGTCCTGCAACTGACGTGCTCCCCCGTACACAACTCCGTCCCGCTGTCTGTCCGGCTGGGCTTCCGCTTCGGCTGGAGCACCCCGGCCCGTCTCCTCGGCCGGCTCTTCGCCCGGCACGGGGGCTGCCCCCGGCCGCCGGTCACCTGGCGCAGGACGGGCGGGCCGTGGTTCGGCAACCAGCTCATGACGCTGACGCTGCACGGGCGTTCGGCCCGGCTGCGGCTGGAGGAGGCGCCGGCGGACGGGACCCTGCGGACCGTGGAGGAGTCCGTCCTCACCCCCGTATGAGGGCACATGGCGGGACAACGGGGACGTGTGGGGCCCGCGTTGGCTTCTGGGAGGGCCGACGGCATGATGAGGCGGACCGTCCGCTTCCCGCGGGCGGTCCGCTCCGTTTACTCCATCGCGCCCCACACGCCCGGGAGTCACACTCTTGTCTGCACCGACCGAGGACACCACCGCGGACCCCGCGGGATCCCTGCCGGTCTCCGTCGCCCTGGTCGGCGCCGGGCCTCGCGGCACCAGCGTCCTGGAACGCCTCTGCGCCTCCGCGCCCGAGCTCCTTCCGCCCGGCGTACGGCTGACCGTGCACGTCGTCGACCCGGCCCCGCCCGGCCCCGGGCGCGTGTGGCGCACCGCGCAGTCGGCCGAGTTGCTGATGAACACCGTGGCGAGCCAGGTGACCCTGTTCACCGACGACAGCGTCGACTGCTCGGGACCGATCCGGTTGGGCCCGAGCCTGCACGAGTGGGCCGACGGCACGCTGGGCCCGGACGACTACCCGACCCGCGCCCACTACGGCCGCTACCTGGAGTGGGTGTTCGCCCGCACCGTGCGCGAGGCACCGCCCGGGGTGCGCGTGGAGACGTACGCGGCCCGCGCGGTACGGCTGGACGACGCCGCCGACGGCCGCCAGGCCCTGACGCTGGACGACGGCCGCGTCCTGCCGGACCTGTCCGCCGTGGTCCTCGCCCAGGGCCACCTCCCCGTGGTCGCGGACGCGGCCCAGCAGCACCTCGCCGCGCACGCCGCGCGCCACGGCCTGCGCCACATTCCGCCCGCCAACCCGGCCGACGTCGACCTCTCCCCGCTCGCGCCCGGCGAACCGGTGCTGCTGCGCGGCCTGGGCCTGAACTTCTTCGACCATCTCGCCCTGCTCACCACCGGCCGCGGCGGCCGCTTCATCCGCGCCACCGACGGCGCCCTGCGCTACACGCCGTCCGGCGACGAGCCGCGCCTGTACGCCGGTTCGCGGCGCGGCGTCCCCCACCAGGCGCGCGGAGACAACGCGAAGGGGCCGTACGGGCGGCACCTCCCGCTCGTCCTCACCCCGGAGGTGATCACGGACCTGCGCAAACGCGCCGACTCCGGGGAGGCGCCGGACTTCCTGGCGCAGGTGTGGCCGCTGGTCGCGAAGGAGGTGGAGACGGTCTACTACGAGACCCTGGTCGGGGAACCGCAGTTCCGGGAGCGCTTCCTCGCGGTGGCCCACGGCAGTCCGCAAGAGGCGCTGATACTGGACGGGTTCGGGATACCGGAGGGCGACCGCTGGTCGTGGGAGCGGGTGTCCCGGCCGTACGCGGGACGGGTCTTCGCGGGACCGGACGACTGGCGGGAGTGGCTGCTCGGGCATCTGCGCGAGGACGCCGGGCAGGCCGCGCTCGGCAACGTCGCCGGTCCGCTGAAAGCGGCCCTGGACGTGCTGCGCGACCTGCGCAACGAGATACGGCAGGTCGTCGACCACGGCGGCCTGGCCGGCGCCTCCCGCCGCGACCACCTGGACCGCTGGTACACCCCGCTCAACGCCTTCCTGTCCATCGGTCCGCCCCGGCGGCGCGTCGAGGAACTGGCCGCGCTGGTCGCGGCGGGCGTGGTGGAGGTGCTCGGGCCGCGCCTGGAGGTGCGGGCGGCGGACGGCGCCTGGGTGGCGCACTCCTCCGACGTACCCGGCTCCGAGGTCCGTGTGAGGACTCTCATAGAGGCCCGGCTGCCGGAACCCGATCTGCGCCGCACCGCCGACGACCTCCTCGCCGGACTGCTGCGGACCGGGCAGTGCCGCCCCCACACCGTCGACGGTTACGTGACCGGAGGGCTGGATGTGACACAGCGCCCGTATCGCCTGATCAACCGTCAGGGCCGGGTCCACCCAAGGCGGTTCGCCTTCGGAGTGCCGACGGAGGGCGTGCACTGGGTGACCGCCGCGGGAGCCCGGCCAGGCGTGGATTCGGTCACGCTTTCGGATGCCGACGCGGTCGCGAGAGCCGCCCTGTGCGCGGCGGCGGCCGAAACGGAACCGCAGGCGGAAGCGGAACCGTCGCCGAATGTTGAACTTGCAAGCATCAGTTAGGACCGCCTAACCTGGGTGCCTCATTCGGTAGCCGCCCCACCGGCCGAAGGAGTCCCCCCACCATGTCCGCACGTCTCAACGCCGCTCAGCCCTACGCCCTCGGCCTGTTCCGGGTAGTCGTCGGCCTGCTCTTCGCCGTGCACGGCGCCGCCTCGCTCTTCGGCGTCCTCGGCGGGGCGACGGGCACCGACGGCGGCACCATCGACGCCGGCACCTGGCCGGGCTGGTACGCGGCCGTGATCCAGCTGGTCGCCGGCGGCCTGGTCCTGCTCGGTCTCGGCACCCGGGGCGCCGCGCTCATCGCCTCGGGCTCGATGGCGTACGCGTACTTCGACGTCCACCAGAAGGCGGCCCTGTGGCCGATCCAGAACGGCGGCGAACTGTCGGTGCTGTTCTGCTGGTCGTTCCTCCTGCTCGTCTTCACCGGCTCGGGCGCCTTCGGACTGGACCGGCTGCCGGCGCGGCGCACGGCGGTCGCGGAGAAGCCTGCGGCCGAGCGGGTCACGGCAGCGGCCTGACCCCGGACCACGGCGGTGCCCTCTCCCGGCTGCGCGGGGGAGGGCACCGTCGTATCCCACCTGGCCCCAACAACCCCCTGTGACCCTGCTGTCACACCCCCGGCGTACGCTGTATGGCTGTCAACGGGGGAATAACGGGGGAGTCGTCGTGTTCGAGAACGTGGGGTCACTGGCAGCCGTGATCGCCGCCGGTCCATGGATCTACGCCATGGTGGCCCTGTCGGTGCTGCTCGACGTCTTCCTGCCGGTGCTGCCGAGCGGCGTACTGGTGATCACGGCGGCCACCGCCGCGGCGGCCGGCTCCAACGCGGCGACGGGAGGCGTCCCGCAGGAGGTGCCGGACATCCTGGTCCTCATCCTCTCCGCGGCCACCGCCTCGCTCCTGGGCGACCTGGTGGCCTACCGGCTGGCCTGGCGCGGCGGGGAGCGACTGGACCGCGCGATCGCCCGCTCCCGCCGCCTGACCACCGCGCAGGAACGTCTCGGCGTGGCCCTCTCCCGGGGCGGCGGCGCCCTGGTGATACTCGCCCGCTTCGCCCCCGCCGGCCGCTCGGTCGTCTCCCTCTGCGCCGGCGCCGCCCACCGCCGCGCCCGCGACTTCCTCCCCTGGTCCGCCCTCGCCGGCCTCTCCTGGGCCGCCTACAGCGTCGCCCTCGGCTACTTCGGCGCGCAGTGGCTGGGCACCACCTGGCTGGCGACGGGGGTGTCCCTGGCAGCGCTGGTCCTTGCCGGGGCCGGCGCGGGGTACGTGATGCGCCGGCAACCGGCTTAGAGCCCCGGGCAAAACGGGAGCCGGGCTCCCGTTTTGTTCGGGGCTCTCAGGGCCTGTCCGACTCACGCCCACCGGGCCCTGGGCGCCCGTTAAACCGCCCGGCGGGCAGCCTGCCCCCGCACCTCCAACGCCCCGAGCAGTTCTGCCGTCGCCGACGCCACCGCCTCGACGGCCCGGTCGAACGCCTCCCGGTTGTGGGCGGCAGGCGCCCGGAACCCGGAGACCTTCCGCACGTACTGCAACGCGGCGGCCCGAATCTCCTCCTCCGTGGCCTCACCGGCCAGCGCGGGCGGACGCAGTGTCTTGATGCTCCGGCACATGACCCCAGTCTCCCCCAGCCTCCTCAGCGCGTCAGCAACCACCCCGCCGACCCCAGGTGCACCGCGGCCAGCGTGGCCGACGAGCCGAGCATGCCGGGGTTGCGCCGGGCGGCCCCGAGAGCCGCGTCGCCGAGCTGGGCCAGGCCGGCCACGACGAGGGCGGGAGCGAGCGCGTCCCACGCCCCGCCGGCCAGGAGCACAAGGACGACCACGCTCAGCGGGACGGCCCGTACGGCGTAGGCCCACGCGTAGAACACGACGCCCGTGTGCACGGGCTCGTCCGGGCCGAGGGCCAGGGCGGGGCGTACGGAACCGACCACGCCGAAGAGTCCCGAGCCGAGCGCGCCGAGCGCGTTGAGCAGGCCGATGAGCAGGTGTGCGGTGTGCGCGGACAATCCAATCACCCCATGAATCATTCTCACCTTGAATGGTTTGGGGACGGTACCGTACTCGGCATGAATGAAGTCAAGGGCTCCGCCGGCCTGCCCCAGACCCTGGTGTTCCGTCTCGGCACCCTGGGGGCGGTGATCGGCGACCGCTTCGCCGAGCGGATCGAGCCGTACGACCTCAAGCCCAAGCACGTGGGCCTGCTCACCGCCCTCGGTCAGGACTCGTTCGCCTCACAGCAGGACCTGGCGGCCCGGCTCGGCGTGGCGCCCAGCCTGGTCGTCTCGCTCGCCGACCACCTCGAGAGCCTCGGCGCTGTCCAGCGGGTGCGCGGCCCGGACGACCGCCGCCGCCAGGTCCTCACCCTGACCGAGCGGGGTCACCAACTCCTGGGCGACTGCGCCGCCGAGGCCCGCGCCCTGGACACGGAGATCACGGCACACCTCTCCGCGGACCAGCGAGACGCCCTCCTGGAAGCGCTGGGCGGGCTCGCGGCACGGGCAGGCCTGCCCACGAACTGAGCACCCCTCAGGACCAGGCACTCGTTCGCATGAACCTCTCGAACGAACTCACCACCCAAAATCGAACAGGCGTATCATTGGCCTGTGGCTGCGACCTATGACTTTCCGAGTGACCTCCTCGCCGGTCAGGAGGAGCTGCACCAGGTCAGGGCCGAGCTGTCGGCCCTGCTGAAGCGGCTGCCCTGGTCGGTCGAGCCGCTGGACGGCTTCAGTGACGACAACGGCTGGCGGAAGGTGGAGCGCCCGGCCTCCCCGGGCTGGACGACGGACGAACAGGCCGAGGTGGAGAAGCTGCGGCAGCGGGAGCACGAACTGGCGGTGTTCGTCAGCTGCCACCGCTTCTGGGCGGAGGTGGCCGCGGGCGACCGCGTCGACGCCCGCATGAAGCTCAAACACGCCCACGAGACACCGGAAGAGACCGACTGACACAAAGAAGGCCCCGGCCGTGATCGGCCGGGGCCTTCCCCGCGGTGGGCGCGGACGGTTTCGAACCGCCGACATCCTGCTTGTAAGGCAGGCGCTCTACCCCTGAGCTACGCACCCGCGACGAGTCGACA
The DNA here is from genome assembly GCF_044453765.1 of Streptomyces sp. NPDC051636. Taxonomy (NCBI): domain Bacteria; kingdom Bacillati; phylum Actinomycetota; class Actinomycetes; order Kitasatosporales; family Streptomycetaceae; genus Streptomyces; species Streptomyces sp. NPDC051636. The sequence goes on from NZ_JBITDA010000024.1 coordinate 29,581, forward strand.
GCCTACATTGCCCGGGGCCGTGCCCCGCAAACCCGTATCGGCAAGCTTGGGAAACCGCGAACTGACCAGCCCGTGTGTTCGTCTACAACGGGTGGGAGAATGACGGCGCGCAGAGCGAACCACGGCACAGGAGAGGGATGTGGCGGCGACACCCCGAAGGACCCCTGGTCCGGTCCGTGGCTGGTTCGGCGGGCGGGCGGAGAGCCAGCGGGCGGAGGCGCAGGCGGCCAAGGACGCCGCCGCGGCCGCGTTCTACGAACTCGACACCGCCCAGCGCGACCTGCGGATCTCCATAGAGACGATCAGCGCCGTCGACGACTCGCCGGCGGCCCGCCGCGCGATCTCCGACTTCGAGGCGCTGGGCCGGCGTATCGACGAGGTCAGCCATCGCTACATCGAGGCCGTCGACGCGCATGACCTGGAGCGGGACGATCTGGAGTCCTCCGCCGCCGCCCGGGCCCGCAGCGAGCTGACCGCCGCCAAGGACGAACTGGTCCGCGTCAAGCAGGAACTGGACCGTTTCGGCAGCTCCCTCGGGCCGCTGCTCGGCAAGGCCGAGACGCAGCTGGCCCGGCTCGCCCCCGCCGTGGAGCGGGCCCGGCAGTCGCTGCTCGCCGCCTCGAACGCCCTCGACGCCGTACGCGAGTCCGGGCTGAAGGCCGACGACCTCGCCGCCCGGCTCGCGGCCCTCTCCCCCGAGCTGACCAGGCTGAACCAGGGCGCCGGGCAGCACGGCGTCCCGCAGACACTGGAACGCGCCGCGCGGGTGCAGCGGGAGGCGGAGGCGATCCGCGCCGAGGCCGCCCGGCTGCCGGAGAAGGCCGCCGAGATCGATCACCGCCTGGTCAGCCTGCGGACCCGCGCGCAGGCGCTGACCACCCGGGCCGGGCAGGTCGACCCCGTGCTGAGCGAGTTGCGCCGCCGCTTCGCCGCCGCCTGCTGGCAGGACCTGCAGCACGTGCCGGAACAGGCCGCCGAGAACGTCCGGCAGGCCGAGCGGAAGCTGGCCCAGGCGCAGGCCGCCCGGGACGCCCAGCGCTGGCCGGACGCCACCGCGCTGCTGTCGACGGTACGGGCGCTGCTGACCGCCACCGACGAGGCCGTGTCGGCCGCCGGTGACCGGCTGCGGCGGCTGAACGCCGTACAGAAGGACCCCCAGCAGGAGATCGACCGGACCCGGTTCGCGATCCGGGACGCGCAGCGGCTGGCCATGACCGGCCGGGCCACGCCCGACCCGCGGCACGCCCGGCCGCTGGACGACTCCGTGGCCCGTCTGGAGCGCGCGATCGCCACGTTGGAGGGCCGCCACCCCGACTACTGGCACTTCCTGACCGAGACCGAGGCCGTACGGCAGACGGTGGCGCGAGTGGTCGCGCAGATCCGTGAGGAGCGCGGGGGCGCCCACTGAGCCGTTTGCCGCCGGGGCGGGGCGGGCGGATATTGGGAGATACGTACGTTCTGCGCCCGCACGGACAGGGAGGCGGAGATGGCCTCACACGCAGTGCACTCGGGAAGCCGCCGGCGGATCAGTTTCGACGAGCACCTTCCCGTCGACCACCGGCTCAACACGGTCTACCGGATCGGCGCCGGCCTGATGGGCCTGGCACTGCTCGCCTTCGGCATCCTCGGCCTCATCGACAAGATCGGCTTCTTCGACACCGGCGGTGACACCGTCGCGGGCCTGAACACCAACGGCGCGCTCAGTGTGCTGTCGATCTGCGTGGGGGTGCTGCTCTTCGCCGGCATGGTGATCGGCGGGAACGTCGCCTCGACGCTGAACATGATCCTCGGCGTGCTGTTCATCCTGAACGGCTTCCTGAACCTCGGCCTGCTCGACACCGAGTACAACTTCCTCGCCTTCAAGATCCAGAACGTTCTGTTCAGCTTCGTGGTCGGCCTGCTGCTGATGGTGTTCGGGATGTACGGCAGGGTCGGTTCGTCCCTGCCGCACGACAACCCGTACTGGCGGGCCCGCCACCCCGAACCGTCGCCGCAGGAGCAGCGGACGGTTCAGGAGCAGCGGCCGGCCGAGGAGCGGCAGCCGGTTCAGGAGCAGCGGTACCGGCAGCCCCCGCGGGGTCAGGTGCGGTAGGCGTAGAAGGCCGCGTTCGGGTACGAGGCGACGAGGCTCGCCACCGACCTGTTGTAGGTGTTGGTGGAGTGGTACGTCACGTACGGCACGCCCTGCGGGCTGCGGTAGGTGACGATCATGGAGTGGTCCTTGGACCCGTCCTTGCTGAAGTCCATCTGCAGCACGTCACCGATATCCATCTGGTAGACGTTGGCGAGGCTGGTGACCCGCTTGGAGGACAGGGCGAACCAGGAGAACTCGTTGACGCCGACGAACGAGTCCGACTGGATGTCGGCGTTGCCGAACCACTTGTGGAAGTCGTTCGTGTAGCCCGGGACGTGCTTCCAGCCGCCGGCCTTCAGGGACTGGCTGACGAAGTTGGTGCAGTCGCCGCCGGCCCCCTGCCCGTTGAAGTCCGGGTAGTCCTTGTTGTAGTTGTTCCAGTACTTCGTCGCGTACGCGACCATGGCCTTGTAGTTGTAGCCGCTGGCGGTGAGGTTCTTGACGTTGGCCGGTGCGGGCCACGTGGTCGCCGAGCGGACCGCCTCGGGCGGGCTGTCGTCGGTGGGGCCGGCCTTCACGGCGACGGTCGGCTGCTTGGCCGGCTGGTTCACCGCGATGTAGCCGTTGTCGGTGTCCCGGACGTCGGTCAGCTGCCAGTTGCCCTGCTTGTCGGCCTTGAAGGTCAGCTCGTGGTGGGCCTGGAAGCCGGTGGTCTTCGGCTCGGTGCCCTTGACCTTCTTGTAGGTCAGCGTCGTGGTCTCGGTGACGTCCGCCTTGGCCGTGCGGCCGGTCACCCGCGTCGCGTCCAGGGTGACCCGGGTGCTGCCGACGCTGTACTTCTCGCCCAGCTTCGCGAGGCGGGACTTGCGGCCGCGCAGTTCGGTCAGCGCGGAGTTCTCCTCGCGGGACTGCGTGGCGGACAGCTTGACGTCGCCGGAGAAACCGGACGTGGCCCGCTTCTTGTCACCCCCGTCCACCAGGGCTTCCGTACGGTCGGTGAAGACCGCGTCGGCCAGCCGCTGGAAGGTCGCCTTGGTCGCCGCGTCCACCGTCGGGTCGTCGACGACCGCCGCGCCGGCGCTCCAGTCGGGCACCAGGACCACTCCGGCGACCACAGAGGCTGCGGCCGCGGTGACTAGGGCCGCGCGGCTGCGCTTACGGCTCAGTTTTCTGGATTTCAATGCTGTTCCCCTCTGCACCGGTACACCTACCGGGAGATGGCATCTTCGCACGGCATGTGAGTCGGTTGTGAAGGGGGATGCACAAGTGGAATCAACAGGCTGCGGGCGTCACTTGACGACCGAGGACCAGTCCGGGGACTGAGCGGGATCCAGACTGCGCAGGTTCGCCAGGGTCGAGGGCTTCTGTACGTCCATCCAGTCGGCGAGTTCCTTGAAGGAAACGCACTTGACGCCCTTTTTGGTGCAGACGTTCTTGATGACCTGGTCGATGGACTTCATGTAGATGCCGCCGTTCCAGTCCTCGAAGTGGTTGCCGATGAACAGCGGTGCCCGGCTGCCGTAGTAGACGCGGTTGAACCCGGCCATGTAGGAGTCGACGGTCTGCTGCTCCCACTCGGGGTACTTGACGGGATCGCCCTTGGTCTCGCCGTCGGACTGGTTGTAGAGGAAGTTGAAGTCCATGGACAGGCCCTGGTAGTCGCCGCCCTCATAGGGGAGCATCTGCAGCGGGAAGTCCCAGACGCCGTTCTTCTTGCCCGGCCATATCTGGAAGTCGCCCGGGGAACTGGCGTCGTAGCGCCAGCCGTAGCTCTTGATGGCCTTCAACAGGTTCGGCTGGCCCTCCAGGCAGGGGGCCCGGCCGCCGGTGACCTCCTTCTTGAAGTCGAAGGGCAGCGCGGGCACGTCCTTGAAGCCGGTGTTGGTCTTCCACTTCTCCACGAAGCCGTAGAACTGGTCGATCTCGCTCTTCCACTCGTCGACACTCCAGTCGCCGCCGCCCTTGGCGCCGCAGAAGTGGCCGTTGAAGTGGGTGCCGATCTCGTTGCCCTGGTTGTAGGCGGCGCGGAGCTGCTCCAGCGTGTCGCGTATGTGGTCGTCGGTGGCGTAGTCGATCGCGGCGTCGCCGGCCGAGTGCTGGGGGCCCTGGTAGAGGTCCTTCTTGCTCTTGGGCAGCAGGTAGATGCCCGTGAGGAAGAAGGTCATGTGGGCGTTGTACTCCTTGGCCAGCTCCCGGTAGTGCGAGAAGAGGTGGTCGCTGCCCTCCAGCGCGCCGTCCCAGGAGAAGACGACGAACTGGGGCGGCTTCTCACCCGGCTTGAGCGGAACCGGCTTCAACTGGTCCTTCTGCGGGCCGGTGTAGGAGGTGGAGCCGTCTCCGAGGATCCGGGTCTTGCCGTCCCAGGTGGGTTCCGCGGTGGCCTTGGGGGCGGCCTTGCCGCTCTTGCCCGTCCCGGCGGAGGCGGTGGGCGCGGTGCTGTCCGGCCGGGTGAGGACCAGGAAGCCCGCGACCACGGAGGCCACGACGAGGAGCGCGGCCAGGGTCATGACCTGCGGGCGGGTGGCCCGGGGTACGGGGCGGCGGACGCGGGCCTTGCGGCGGCGGCCGGTCGACGACTTCGTGCGGGTCATGCGGGGCTCATTCTGCGAGGGGTTGGCGGGTTGCGGGGCGGCCGCCGGGGTCAGGCGAATCCCATGGCACCCGACCAGACGGCGTACGGGACGCTGTCGGTTGCGCTGCCGGCGACTCCCTTGAGCGGCAGCGGCTCCAGGGACTTGGCCAGATCGATGCGGTAGACGACGACCGCGGTGGACACGGACGAGGCGGTGCCCGCGTACCAGGCGGCGGTGTCGTTCCCGGTGGTGCCGGCCTTCCCCGACACCTCGGCCGTGGCGGGCGCCGCATCCGGGTGTGCGGTGCGGAAGGACTCCGTCAGCGCCCGGATGACGTCCTCGGCGACGTCCGCGCCGACCGCGCGTTGCGGGCGCGGGCTGGCCAGGGCGACCTTGGAGCCGTTGCGGGTGATCCGGCGCACCGAGTACGGCTCGGTGTGCGTGCCGGAGGCGGCGAACGTGGCGTATCCGCTCGCCATGCGGATCGCGCTGGGCGTGGAGTTGCCCAGGGACAGCGCGGGCACCTGCGGGCCCATGCTGGAGGACAGCAGGCCGGCCGCCACGGCGGTCTGTTTCACCTTGTCCAGGCCGGTGTCCATGCCGAGCTGCATGAACGGCGTGTTCACCGACTGGGCGAGCGCCTTGTCCAGGGTGATCTGCCCGTAGGACTTGCCGCCGTCGTTGTGGGCGGCGACCTTCTTGCCGCTGCGGTCCCAGTACGGTCCCTCGGGGGTGGTGACGGTGACCCCGTCGTCGCCGTCGTAGACCGTCTCGGGTGTCACCGGGGTCGCGGGTCCGCCGCGGGCCTTGTGGACGCCGTGCTCCAGACCGGCGGCGTAGACGAACGGCAGGAACGCCGTACCGGCCTGGACGGTGGTCGCGTTGGACTCGTTGTAGCCCTGGGTACGGTGGTCGGGGCCGCCGTAGACGGCGAGGATCCGGCCGTCGGTGGCCACCGAGGCGGCCCCGTAGTGCGCGGTCTTCGCGGCGCCGGGATGGTTCTGCTCGGCCTGCTTGCGGGCCTTGGCGACGGCCTTGGTGAGCGCGGCCTCCCGCTTGCGGTCGAAGGTCGTGTATATCTGGTAGCCGCCCAGGTCGAACTGCTTGTCCGTGAGGTGCGCGGACTTCTTCGCGTACTGCGACGCCAGTTCCACCAGGTAGTCGCTCTGCTCACCGGTGTCGTACAGCGGGTTCGTCTTCAGCGGCTCGGGGAACTTCTTGTACCTGGCCCGCTCCTGCGGCGACAGCTTGCCTATCTTGACCATCCGGTCCAGGATCCAGGACCAGCGCTCCACGGCCCGCTCGTGGTTGGTCTTGCCGAGCGTGGGGTCGTACAGGCCGGCGCCCTTCAGCAGGGAGGCGAGGCAGGCGGCCTCGGATGCGTTGAGCTTGCTGACGTCCTTGCCGTAGTAGGCCTGGGCCGCGCGCTGGATGCCGTAGGTGCCGCGGCCGAACCAGCTGGTGTTGAGGTAGCCCTCCAGGATCTGGTCCTTGCTCATCTTGTTGTCGAGCTTGAGGGCGATCATCGCCTCGGTGAACTTGCGGCTGACCGTCTGATTCTGCGTCAGGTAGACGTTCTTCACGTACTGCTGGGTGATCGTGGAGCCGCCCTCGGTGTCACCCTCGCCGAGGGTGCGCCACAGGGCCCGCGTGATGCCCTTGAAGGAGATGCCGGGGTCGTTGTAGAAGTTCTCGTTCTCCGCCGCGAGCACCGCCCAGCGGACGTCCTCGGGTATGTCCTTCAGCGGCATCGCCTGCCGCTGCACCCAGCCGGTGCGGGCCATGGGCGTGCCGTCGGACCAGAAGTAGACGTTGTCCTGCTGGGTGGCGTACGCGTTCAGGTCGCTCGGTATGTCCGTGACGGCGTAGGCGACGACCAGGAAGGTGCCGGTCAGGCCGATCGCCGTCAGCCACGCGCCCAGCCACTGCTTCCAGGAGGGCATCCAGCGGCGCCAGCCGGTGCGGCCCGGGCGCGGGTAGACCGGTTTCAGCTTCCGGGCGTACGGGGCTGTTCGGGCGGCGAGTGGTGCGAGGTGCTGCGCGGCGGTGGCGGTGACACGAGCAACGGCCGGGGGCAGCGCGGGCCTGGGCCGCGGTTTGCGGCGGCCGCCCCGCCGGTCGGGCTTGCCGGTCCCGGCGGTCTTGTCGGGCTTCTCAACCTCCTCCGGCCGGAGCGCGCGCAGCGCCATGGTCTCGTCCGGATTCGGCGGAACGTCCTTGCCGAGGGTGTCCTTGCGGAGGGCGTCGACTTTCAGCTGCATCGTCTCGTCGGGCCCGGGCAGGGCGGCCTCGCGCAGGGCGTCGACTTTCAGCTGCATCGTCTCGTCGGCCGGCAGCGGCGGCCCGGCCTCCGGCCGTTTTTCCGGCGTGGCGCGACGCCCCCGGGGACGGCGGTCGTCCTCCGGGGCGCCCTCCCCCTGCCCTGCCTCGGTCACGTCTGTGTCTCCCTCCGCACTCGGTCCTGCGCGCGGGTAGACTCAGCGGGTGGACTTGGCCGCCGCTCACGCGGCGTTACGGCCCCCCTCTTCCCCCGGTCTTCTCCGGTCTTGCGGCTCCTCGCGGCACTCACAAATTATCAGCGATCTTTGCAAAATCTCCGCAGGATCCCCCGACAGAAGCGAACACTAATAAAACTCTGAGACGCCGCTGTCGCGGTCACGCCGGATAGCCTATCCGCATGCCTCGCTACGAGTACCGCTGCCGGAGCTGCGGCGACACCTTCGAACTGAACCGTCCCATGGCTGAGTCCTCCGCCCCCGCGACCTGCCCCGCAGGCCACGAGGACACGGTCAAACTGCTGTCCACGGTAGCGGTCGGCGGCTCCGCGACCGCCCCGGCCCCCGCCCCCCGCGCCGGCGGTGGCGGTGGCGGTGGCGGAGGATGCTGCGGCGGGGGCTGCTGCGGCTGACGCCTATCCGGGCGCCCGGGCCGCCCTGAGGAACTCCCGGGTGATCCGCTCCCCGGCCAGCACCCCGCGCTCGGGCAGGGCACTGATCCCGGGCGCGGTCCAGTCCGTGTCGGCGAGCTCGCCGTGGCCCGGCCGCCAGCCCCGGTCGACAGCCAGCAGCAGGTCGGCGTCGAGGAGCGAGTCGCCCGCGCCGAGGACGAGGTCGGCGCCGGTGCGGCGGGCGACCTCGCGGACGGCGGCGCTCTTGGTGAGCGGCTTGGGAACGGCGTAGATCTTGCGGCCCTGCAGCGAGACCGTCCAGCCGCGGTTCTCCGCCCACACGGCGAGCTCCTTCACCCACTCCTCGGACAGCAGCTCGCGCTCCACGACGAGGTAGGCGAAGAGGTCCTCGGCGACGCGGTGCTTGCGCACCCACACCGGGTCGGCGGTCCGCAGCAAATGCTCCTGCACCTCCGCCAGCGGCGCGCACTCGCCGGCCAGCCGGCCGGTCACCTGCCGGTGCCAGTCGGCGTCCGACACGCCGTCCACCAGCAGATGGCCGCCGTTGGCGCAGATCGCGTACGTCGGCGCCGGGCCCGGCAGGTTGATGCGCGTGTACTGCTTGCGCGTACGGGTGGTCGTCGGCACGAACACCGCCGCGTCGCCGAGGTCGGTGAGCAGCTGGGCCGCCGTCTCCGTCATGTACGACAGCGGCCGGCTCTCGTGCACCTCCACGCACAGCAGCCGGGGCGCCCGCGCGTCGGGCATGGTCAGCGCCAGCGCCGCCGAGGAGTAGATCAGCGTACGGTCGAGGTCGCTCGCCACCAGCACCGGCATCAGACGTTCACCGCCCTGCCGTCGGCGCCCGTCGCTCCGCGCGTGTACTTGGGGTGGATCAGCCCCACGCAGGTGTACGGCAGTCCGTCGACCTCCTCCACGGGTACCCCCCGCTGCTCGGCCAGCAGGCGTACGTGGTGCAGGTCGGCGCCCGCCCCGGCCCTGGCCAGGATCTTCCACGGCACCCGGCGCAGCAGCACGCGGGTGGCCTCGCCGACGCCGGGCTTGACGAGGTTGACGTCGTGGATGCCGTACTCCTCGCTGATGCGTTCCACCGCCTTCCAGCCCTCCCAGGTGGGCGTGCGGTCGCCAGCCGCCAGCTCCTTCACCGCCTCCTCCACACCGTCCGCGACCTCCGGGAAACGGGCGGAGACCGCGTCCAGGAAGGCCACGGACACGTCCGCTCCGGCGAGCTCCCGGTAGAACTTCGCCCCGTGGAAGTCGCGGGGTCCCACCAGGTCGGCGCGCAGCACGGTCCGCGAGACGAGGCCGGACACCGTCGAGTTGAGGCAGGCGGAGGGGATGAGGAAGTCCTCGCGGGTGCCGTACGTCCGCACGCACGAGCCCGGGTCGGCCAGCACCGCGATCTCCGGGTCGAAGCCGGTGATCCCGTCGGAGGCCTCGAACTCCTCGATCGCGTCGGCGAGTTCCCGGGTGATGGCGCCCTTGCCGGTCCAGCCGTCGACGAAGACGACGTCCCTCGGGTCGTGGTGGGCGGCCAGCCAGCGCAGGGCGTTGGCGTCGATGCCCCGGCCGCGCACGATCGACACGGCGTAGTGCGGCAGCTCGAGTCCGTGCCGGAAATGCGCCCAGCGGCGCATGAGCACGCCGACGGGGGTGCCCGCGCGGGCGAGGGAGACGAGGACCGGCCGGGGCGACCGCTCGGCGATCACCGTTTCCGTCACCACACCGACCGCCTGGGCGATCCGGGCGGCCGAGGTCTCCAGGGCCGCGTGGAACAGCGCCTGGTACTGCTCGCTCGGCTGGTACTCCACCGGCAGCGACTCGGCGTAGTGGGCCCCGCCGCTCTGGATCGCCTCCTCGCGCTCCTCGGTCGGCGCCTCCAGTGTCACGTCCGAGAGGTCCTGCAGCAGCCAGCCGACCTCCTCGGGCGCGTACGAGGAGAAGGCGGGGCCGCGGAGGGGCTCGGGCAGCATGGCGGGCCTTTCGGGGACGTACGACGGTACGGCGGCGAGCAGAACGTGCGGCGTGTGCGCGGCCAGCTGGGCCAGCAGGCCGTCGGGGGCGTGCAGTGCGGGTGTGTCGGCGACCGAGTCGACGACTGCGACGACCGCGTCGAACCCGGCGCCCGCGACGTTGTAGGCGTAGCGCTCGCCGGGGCCGTCGGCGGGGTCGTCGTGGGCGGGGAAGACGATGCGGCTGCGTATCGCGTAGCCGGGATCGTCGACCGCGAGGACGGGCGACCGGGTGGTGGTGGAGTACCGCACCTCGGCGTCCACGCACTGCTCCAGTGCCTCGGCCAGCCGCAGCGGGGCGTACATCAACTCCTCGAAGCCGAGCACGAGCACGCGGCGGGCGCCGGCGGGCAGCGCCTCGGCGACCCGGGCGGCCATGGCGGGCAGCGCCTCCTCGAGGCGCGCGCGCTGGGCGGGCGTGAAGCCGTGCCGGCCGCCGTCGGGGAGGCCCGCGGGCCAGTCGAGCCGGACGCGGGTGATCCGGCCGGTGGACGAGCGCTGGACGGGCACCGCCGCCGACTCGTACCGCGCCACCAGTTCCTGCCCCTTCGCCAGCACTCCTTCCGGCAGGAGGACCGTGCCCGAGGCGGCGGCGATCAGGTCCACGCGGGCGCCGATCTCGCGGGCGAAGTCCGCGAGGCGGTCCGCGTCCCGCGCAGAGCGCATGTCGACCAGGGCGACCACGACGTACCGCTTCCGCGGGTAGCGGTCCTGCAGGTCGCGGATGGTGTTCAGGACCGTGTTGCCGGTGGAGAACTCGTCGTCGACGAGGACCAGCGGGCCGTCACCGGTCAGCAGCGCCGGGTTCTCGGGGAGCAGCAGGTGCGAGGTGGCGTGGGAGTGGGACTCCTCGAAGCCGCCCGCCGGGGCGAGGCCGGCGACCGGGCGGCGGGTGGAGTGCAGGTACGGGGCGAGGCCCAGGCCGTCGGCGACCGAGTGGCCGAGGCCGGTGGCGGTCTCCGCGTAGCCCAGCACGACCGCGCGGGCCGCCTCCTCGTCGCCGAGCAGCTCACGGACCCGCCGGCCCAGGGCGACCCCGTGGCCGTACACCACGGACGGCGACTGCGGTACGTGCTTGCCCAGCACGTTGGAGACCAGCAGATGGGCCCGCTTGGGGTTACGGCGCAGCGCGAGCCCCAGCAGGCCCGTCAGCGCGTCGTCTCCCCTGAGCTCGACCCCGAGCCGCTCGGTGACCCAGGTGCCGGACCAGACCCCGTCGTTCACTGCCTTGTTCATGCGTCCCTTGTGTTCAGAACCGGGTGTCGAGCCGGTGTGTTCAGCCGGTGTGTTCAGCCGGGTATCCCGGCGGCGAGCAGTTCCACGAAGCCGACGTCCTCGTTGGCGACGCCGAACACCTCGGCCCGCAGCATGGTCCGCTCGGCCCAGGCGCGGTGCGGCTTCACCTCGTTCATCTTGTTCGTGTAGGCCGACCTGAGTACACCCCCGCCGCCCCGTTCCGGCCGCAGGATGTCCGCCGCGTCACTGAACTCCTCGTGGCTGACCACGGAGAGTGCGTGCACGGGCAGCACGTGCGAGGGATGGATGCAGGTCTTGCCGAGCAGCCCGTTGGCCTGGTCGAGGGATACCTCCCGCAGCAGCCCGTCCATCGCGTGCTCGATGAGCCGCTCGCGCAGCTCCACCGCCTGCCCCTCCAGGAAGGGGCTGTGCCGCAGCATCGGCTTGAACATGCGCTCGGGCACCCGGAAGTACTCCCACACCGGCCCGGTCACCGTGAACCCCGTGCCGTCCGCCCGGCCCAGCATGTTCACCACGTCGGCGATCACGGAGGCGACGATCTGCACGTCGTACGCGGTCATGTCGGGGGCCCGGCGCAGCCCGTAGGAGGAGCAGAAGTCGGTGACGCCCAGGCGCAGGGCGAGCACCCGGTCGCGGTACTTGTCGACCGCGCGGAAGATCCCCTCCAGGGCCTCCACCCGCGACTCCTGGTACAGCAACTCGGGCGACTCCAGCACCGGCATGGCGAACAGCCGCCGCCCGCTCTCCGTCCCGGCGGTCGTCAGCGCCTCCAGGAAAGGGATGCCGCGCTCCTCGGTGAACTTGGGCATGACGAACCCGGACAGCAGCCGGACGGCGGGGCCGAGCCGGCGGGCCAGGTCGGGGATCTGCTCGGGCACGCGGACCCGGATGAAGAGCAGGGGCAGCCCGACGCCCTGCCGCCCGGCCAGGTCGGCGAACTGCCGTACGAGGTTCTCCTCGCCGTGCACGACGTCCGCGTCGTCGATCGAGTCCTCCAGGCACAGCACCATCGAGACCACGCCGTTCCCGGCCTGCTTGACGATGTCGTCGGCCAGCCGCGGCCGGGTGGCCGGGCTGTACAGCGTGGCGCCCAGGGCCGCGGAGAGCAGCCGGGCCGGGGAGTCGGTGGTGAACTCGCACGGCTCCTGGTGGAAGAGGCGCTGCCGCACCTCAGGGGCGATGTGCCCGAAATGACGCATGGAACTCCCCCGTGGCGCAAGGTATGCCTGTGGATGTGCAAACAGGTGGCCGGTAATAGTACGTAGGTCTCCATGTCCGGAGTTCCCCCCAGCCATGAATTTCACGTAACGGGGGTTGCCACCGCCGGATGGGCAGCGGCACCCCCGCATTGTCGTGAGCAGGACCGAGAGGGCAGGATGACCGCATGACGCACGCGATGCTGAAGGGGTCGAACGTCCCGCTCGAAGCCACGACGGTACGCGCCGTGCTGCGCTGGGCGCCCGGGCAGGGGGTCCCGGACGTCGATGCCTCGGCGCTGCTCCTCGGCCCCGACGGTCGTGTGCGCTCCGACGAGGACTTCGTCTTCTACAACCAGCCCCGGCACCCCTCCGGGAAGGTGTGGCGGCTCGGCAAGAAACGCGTCGCCGAGGGCCTCACCGACACGATCCAGACAGATCTCGCCGGTGTCGAGCCCGATGTCAGCCGGATTCTGCTGGTCGCTTCGGCGGACGGCGTCCCCTTCGACCGCGTACAGGCCCTGCGCATCCTGCTGTACGACGCGGCCGTCCCCGACGGTGAACCGCTGGCCCACTTCGACATCAAGCCCGAGACCGGTGCCGAGACCGCGCTGATCTGCGGTGAGCTGTACCGGCGCGGCGAGGGCTGGAAGTTCCGCGCGCTGGGCGAGGGCTACTCCAACGGTCTCAAGGGCCTGGCGACCGACTTCGGCATCTCGGTGGACGAGTCGGAGGCGGCGGAGGAGCCGTCCGCGTCCCAGCCGCTGCCCCCCGAGCAGCCGACGACCACGGTCCCGCCCCAGCCGGCGTACGGCTATCCCCAGCCCCAGCCGGCGACCACGCAGCCCGCCTACGGCTATCCGCACGCCACGAGCCAGCCGGCGTACGGCTACCCGTCGGCGGCGACGGTGTTCCCGGACGCGGACTTCCGCCTGCCCCCTCAGGGCCCGCAGTTCGTCGGGCGTTAGGCCGGCCAGGGGGTTACCGCTCCGCCTTCGCCTTGTAGCCCCGCCCCCACTGCAGCCCCCACCCGTACAGCCGGTCGAGCTCCGCCTGGAACCCGTACACGAACCTCACCTCGCGCCGGACGACCAGCTCGCCCTTGACGTTCTCGATCATGACCACGGCACAGGAGCGGGCCTGCTGGTGCCGTTCGTCCAGGCCTATCTCGATCCGGGGCCCGTTGCTCGGGTAAAGGGTGACGATCGCGTGGGTACGGTCGAACGCCGGCGTCTGGTCGTAGATGTAGACGAAGACCAGCAGGCGCTTGATGTCGTCCCGGTGGTCCAGATTGACGTAGATCGTCTCGCCGGACGCCGAGCCGAACCGGTCGTCGCCGCTGAGCTTGACGTACGGCGGCGCGTTGACGTCGCCGAGGTAGCCGCCGAGCGGCTGTACGACCCCCTTGGTGCCGTCCGTGAGCTCGTACAGACAGCCCAGGTCGAGGTCGACGTTGACCATGCTCTGCCCGTGCCCGAGGACCTCCGGCGGCTTGAGCGCCTTGAAGGGATCCCGGAACAGGCTCGGGCGAGGGCCGCCGTCGAGGTCGGACGTCCGCATCCGCCAGGTCAGGTTGACGCGCAGGTGCCCGGTGGCCGCGCCCTGCCTGGTGAGGGACACCTGGTGGTGCCGCTTGGTGAGCTTGATGGAGTTGGACGCGGCACTGCCCGAGTCGAAGTCGTCCGCGCGCGCGCCCAGCAGCCCGTCGAAGAAGCCCATTCCCGCCCCCAGGGACTCAGGTCAAAAAGCAGGCGGGGCGGCCGCCGGCGACGGCCGCCCCGCTCAGAGCGTTCCTCACTCGAAGGGGCGTCACACCCCGGAGGAGACCTCAGCCTTCTCGTCCGCTTTTCCCTCCGCGGCCGCCAGTGCGCGGTTGCGGCGGACGGAGGACCAGAAGGACCAGGCGATCAGGACGACGCCGACGAGGCCGGTGATGACCTCGTTGATCTCGTACTGGATGGTGACCATGAGGATCACGGCCAGCGCGCCGATCGCGTAGTGGGCGCCGTGCTCCAGGTAGACGTAGTCGTCCAGGGTGCCCTGGCGGACCAGATAGACGGTGAGCGACCGGACGTACATCGCGCCGATGCCCAGGCCCAGCGCCATCAGCACGATGTCGTTGGTGATGGCGAAGGCGCCGATCACGCCGTCGAAGGAGAAGGACGCGTCGAGGACCTCGAGGTAGAGGAACATGAAGAACGCGGCCTGACCGGCCAGCACGACCGCCGAGCGCTGTTTGCCGGTACGGGCGGCCTCTTCCTCCGCCTCGTGCTCGCGCTCCTCCTCTTCCTCGAGTTTGTCCTCGAAGTAGCCGGAGAGACCACCGACGACCATGTACGTGATCAGGCCGGCGATACCGGAGATCAGGACCGTCTGCGCCTTGTCGACGTGCGCGCCGCCGTGCTGGTGGGCGTGGGTGGCGAAGGTGAAGGAGGTGACCAGCAGGACGATCAGGGAGATGCAGACCGACAGCATGTCGACCTTGCCGAGCTTGGCCAGGGGGCGCTCGATCCAGCGCAGCCACTGGATGTCCCGGTCCTCGAAGATGAAGTCGAGGAAGATCATCAACAGGAACATGCCACCGAAGGCGGCGATCGCCGGGTGTGCGTCGGTGACGAGCTGCTGGTAGCGGTCCTTGTTGTTCAGCGCCAGGTCGACGGCCTCGATGGGGCCCATCTTCGCGCTGATGGCGACGATCACGACCGGGAAGACCAGACGCATGCCGAAGACCGCGATGAGGACGCCGACCGTGAGGAAGATCTTCTGCCAGAAGGCGTTCATCTTCTTCAGGATCCCGGCGTTGACCACCGCGTTGTCGAAGGACAGCGAGATCTCCAGGACGGCAAGGATCGCCACTAGGCCGAAGGCTTCCCACCCCCCGTAGAAGATCGCCGCGACCAGGCCGAGCGCGGTGACCGCGAACGACCAGCCGAAGGTTTTGAGAAGCACTGCTTACCCCATCGTGTCTGTACGGGTCCGCCCCGGTCCGTACTCGGCTTTACTCACTGTTGACCCCGAAGTCTAGAGCGTGGCCCTTGAGCCCGGCCAGGAGGGGCGTCCGGACCCGCCTAGGAGACGTTGACCCCGAAGTCCAGGGCGATGCCCCGCAGTCCGGACGCGTACCCCTGACCGACCGCCCGGAACTTCCACTCGCCGCCGTAGCGGTAGAGCTCGCCGAAGATCATGGCCGTTTCGGTGGAGGCGTCCTCGCTGAGGTCGTAGCGGGCCAGTTCCTGGCCGTCGGCCTGGTTGACGACGCGGATGAAGGCGTTGGAGACCTGGCCGAACGTCTGGCCGCGCTCGTCCGCGAGGTGGATGGAGACCGGGAAGACGATCTTGTCGCAGGTGGCCGGCACCTTCTGCAGGTCGACCAGGATGGACTCGTCGTCGCCCTCGCCCTCACCGGTGAGGTTGTCACCGGTGTGCTCGACCGAGCCGTCCGGGCTCTTGAGCTGGTTGTAGAACACGAACCACTCGTCGCCGAGCACCCGCCCGCTGTTGCACAGCAGCGCGCTGGCGTCCAGGTCGAAGGGGGCGCCGGTGGTGGAGCGGGCGTCCCAGCCGAGTCCGATCATGACGTTCGTGAGGTTCGGTGCGGCCTTGGAGAGGGAGACGTTGCCTCCCTTGGCGAGCGTGACGCCCATGATGCTGGTCCTCCCCTTGGAGCCCGACTTTCGGATCATCCCGGGGCCGCGGGGTCCGGTACGCACATCTGCGGCGTTGTCGTCGGTCGCCGAAGCTCCCGCTTCGACTCCCTCCTCCGCCTGGCAGCTGCACGTACCAGACCCCGCTCACCGGAGCTTGTCCGGCGCCGCCTCTCGGAGTCGGGCTGATCCGAAAGACGGGCCCAGGTGGTTCTTCCTCGGTTGTCCTGCGCGTCCGGCGCCGACCGTAAACGGTGCGGCGCCGGAACGGGGCGGTCGGCTTGTCTCAGACGTTCACGCCGAAGTCCTGGGCGATCCCGCGCAGGCCCGAGGCATAGCCCTGGCCGATGGCACGGAACTTCCACTCCGTGCCGTGCCGGTACAGCTCACCGAAGACCATGGCGGTCTCGGTGGAGGCGTCCTCGCTCAGGTCGTACCGGGCGATCTCCTGTCCGCCGGCCTGGTTGACCACGCGGATGAACGCGTTGCGCACCTGGCCGAAGGACTGCTGGCGGTTCTCGGCGTCGTAGATCGACACCGGGAACACGATCTTGTCGACGTCGGCCGGGACGCCGACCAGGTTGACCTTGATCTGCTCGTCGTCGCCCTCGCCCTCACCGGTGAGGTTGTCACCGGTGTGCTCCACGGAGCCGTCCGGGCTCTTGAGGTTGTTGAAGAAGACGAAGTGCTGGTCGCTGACGACCTTGCCGGAGTTGTTCAGCAGCAGCGCGCTGGCGTCCAGGTCGAAGTCGGTGCCGGTCGTGGTGCGGACGTCCCACCCCAGACCGACGATGACGGCGGTCAGGCCCGGGGCCTCCTTCGTCAGCGATACGTTGCCGCCCTTGCTGAGGCTGACTCCCACGAGTCCTCCATGTTGGGTCCAGGGGCGGGGAGCCCCGTCGTGCGTCGGATACCGGATCAACGACTCGATCCTAGTGACGGGTTCCCGCACCCCGCAGTCCCTGGACCCGAAGAATCACAGGGTGTCGAGATCAGATGGTGTCGAGCGCCCTGACGTACTCGTTCAGGTCGCGGGCGTCCGGCAGCGCGTTGACGACCGTCCAGCGGACCACGCCCTCCTTGTCGATGACGAAGGTGCCGCGCACCGCGCAGCCCTTGTCCTCGGCGAAGACGCCGTACGCGCGGGAGACCTCCCCGTGCGGCCAGAAGTCACTCAGCAGCGGATACTCCAGACCCTCCTGCTCGGCGAAGACGCGCAGGGTGTGGATGGAGTCGTTGGAGACGGCGAGCACCTGGGTGTCGCGGTCGGCGAACTTCGGCAGGTGGTCGCGCACCTCGCACAGCTCACCGGTGCACACGCCGGTGAAGGCGAAGGGGTAGAAGAGCAGCACCACGTTCTTCTGACCGCGGAAGTCGGACAGCTTCACGGACGCGCCGTGGTTGTCCTTGAGCTCGAAGTCTGGGGCCTTGTCGCCGACCTGGATCGCCATCGTCCTGCATCCCTTTCGGTGGGCTGTTCGGGTGAGAACACCTGAGCACACTGTGCTGGAACAGTGTGCCGGGAACACCCTACGCAGCGATCACCGAAGACCATGCGGCGGCCGGGCCGGGCACACGGCCCGGCCCGGCGCGGACGATCACCTCTTGGACGTCACCTCTTGGACTTCGCGGCCTTCGGCGTCGCGAGCCGCGAGCCGCTCCAGTCCTTGCCGACGCTGACGCTCTTGGACGCCGTCAGCCCCGCCGTCGCCGCGGCTTCCGAGATGTCACTCGGCTCCACGTACCCCGCACGGCCGGTCTTCGGCGTGAGGAGCAGGATCGCGCCGCCTTCCTCGATGTACGTGGTGGCATCCACCAGCGCATCCGTCAGGTCGCCGTCCTCGTCGCGGAACCACAGCACCACGGCGTCGGCCACGTCGTCGTAGTCCTCGTCCACCAGGTCGCTGCCGATGACTTCCTCAATGGCCTCGCGGAGCTCCTGGTCGACGTCGTCGTCGTAGCCGATCTCCTGGACCACCTGCTCGGGCTGGAACCCCAGCCTGACGGCAGGGCTCGTCCGCTCCTCCGCGTGGTCCGCGGTCGCGCTCACGGGTTGCCTCCTGATCATGTCTTGGTGAATATCTCAGCCACGCGCGTGCGCGAAGCATTGGCCGTAGTCCACACGGGCGGGGCGGATCGCGCAAGTACCCGGCCGTTCGGACCGCCGAAACGGTGACGATCCCGGCCGTGTCGCCGCAACTCACGGCACCGTATCGCGAGCCCGCCGGACATACACCACACCGTTGTGCCCGGTTTGCGAGGTTTGAAATCATTCACCATCATCCATGGATACGGCCACAATCATCCACGGATACAACCCTCGAACAACTTTGCCAAACCCGTCACACCCCGGGCGTATCGTTGCCTTTTGGCCGGGTCCGCCCGAGTGCCGCTCGAGGGGAACCGTACGGACGCCTCGGTTACCTCACGGTAGAGATGACGTACGCCTTCCCGAGGTACACGATGGGGAACGGCTGTAGATACGAGCAAAAAAGTGGCCCTCTGACAGGTAAGGAACAGCGTGGCTTCCGGATCCGATCGCAACCCGATCATCATTGGCGGCCTTCCGAGTCAGGTTCCTGACTTCGATCCCGAAGAGACCCAGGAGTGGCTCGACTCCCTGGACGCCGCCGTCGACGAGCGCGGCCGGGAACGGGCCCGCTATCTCATGCTGCGCCTGATCGAGCGGGCCCGCGAGAAGCGCGTGGCCGTGCCCGAGATGCGCAGCACGGACTACGTCAACACGATCCCCACCAAGAGCGAGCCGTTCTTCCCCGGCAACGAGGAGATCGAGCGCCGGATCCTCAACGCCACCCGCTGGAACGCGGCCGTCATGGTGTCCCGGGCCCAGCGGCCGGGCATCGGCGTCGGCGGGCACATCGCCACCTTCGCCTCCTCCGCCTCCCTCTACGACGTGGGCTTCAACCACTTCTTCCGCGGCAAGGACGAGGGCGACGGCGGCGACCAGGTCTTCTTCCAGGGCCACGCCTCCCCGGGCATCTACGCGCGCGCCTACCTGCTGGACCGGCTCAGCGAGGAGCAGCTGGACGGCTTCCGCCAGGAGAAGTCGAAGTACCCGAGCGGCCTTTCCAGCTACCCGCACCCGCGCTCCATGCCGGACTTCTGGGAGTTCCCCACGGTCTCCATGGGCCTCGGCCCGCTGGGCGCGATCTACCAGGCGCGGATGAACCGCTACATGGAGGCGCGCGGCATCGCGGACACCTCCAAGTCGCACGTGTGGGCGTTCCTCGGCGACGGCGAGATGGACGAGCCGGAGTCGCTCGGCCAGCTGTCCATCGCCGCCCGTGAGGGCCTGGACAACCTGACCTTCGTCGTCAACTGCAACCTCCAGCGGCTCGACGGCCCGGTGCGCGGCAACGGCAAGATCATCCAGGAGCTGGAGTCGGTCTTCCGGGGCGCCGGCTGGAACGTGATCAAGCTGATCTGGGACCGCTCCTGGGACCCGCTGCTGGCCCAGGACCGGGACGGCGTGCTGGTCAACAAGATGAACACCACGCCGGACGGCCAGTTCCAGACGTACGCCACCGAGACCGGCGCGTACATCCGCGAGCACTTCTTCGGCGACGACCACCGGCTGCGGGCGATGGTCGAGAACATGAGCGACCACCAGATCCTGATGCTGGGGCGCGGCGGCCACGACCACCGCAAGATCTACGCGGCGTTCAAGGCGGCCAAGGAGCACAAGGGCCAGCCGACGGTCATCCTGGCCAAGACGATCAAGGGCTGGACGCTGGGCCCGAACTTCGAGGGCCGCAACGCCACGCACCAGATGAAGAAGCTGACGGCCGACGACCTCAAGCGCTTCCGTGACCGGCTGCACCTGCCGATCTCCGACAAGGAGCTGGAGTCCGGCGCGCCGCCGTACTACCACCCGGGCCGGAACTCCGAGGAGATCCAGTACATGCACGACCGGCGCAAGGGGCTCGGCGGGTACGTCCCGACGCGCGTCGTGCGCTCCAAGCCGCTCGCGCTGCCGGACGACAAGACGTACGCGACGGTGAAGAAGGGCTCCGGCCAGCAGTCCATCGCGACGACCATGGCCTTCGTCCGGCTCCTGAAGGACCTCATGCGGGACAAGGAGATCGGCAGGCGGTTCGTGCTGATCGCGCCGGACGAGTACCGCACGTTCGGCATGGACTCCTTCTTCCCGAGCGCGAAGATCTACAACCCGCTGGGCCAGCAGTACGAGGCGGTGGACCGGGACCTGCTCCTTGCGTACAAGGAGTCGCCGACCGGCCAGATGCTGCACGACGGCATCTCCGAGGCGGGCTGCACGGCCTCGCTGATCGCGGCGGGCTCGGCGTACGCCACGCACGGCGAGCCGCTGATCCCGGTGTACGTCTTCTACTCGATGTTCGGCTTCCAGCGCACCGGCGACCAGTTCTGGCAGATGGCCGACCAGCTGGCGCGCGGTTTCGTGCTGGGCGCGACCGCCGGCCGTACGACCCTGACCGGTGAGGGCCTCCAGCACGCGGACGGCCACTCGCAGCTGCTCGCCTCGACGAACCCCGCCTGTGTCGCCTACGACCCGGCGTACTCGTACGAGATCGCGCACATCGTGCAGGACGGCCTGCGCCGGATGTACGGCGGGACGCCCGAACACCCGCAGGGCGAGGACGTCTTCTACTACCTGACCGTCTACAACGAGCCCATCCAGCACCCGGTCGAGCCGGCGAACGTGGACGTCGAGGGCATCCTCAAGGGCATCCACAAGATCGCCGAGGGCACCTCGGGCTCGGTCCCCGCGCAGATCATGGCGTCGGGTGTGGCGGTTCCGTGGGCGGTGGAGGCGCAGCGCATCCTCGCCGAGGAGTGGAACGTCAAGGCCGACGTGTGGTCGGCGACCTCCTGGAACGAGCTGCGGCGCGAGGCCGTCGCCGTGGAGGAGCACAACCTGCTGCACCCCGAGGAGGAGCAGCGGGTGCCGTACGTGACGCGGAAGCTGAGCGGGTCCGAGGGTCCGTTCGTGGCCGTGTCCGACTGGATGCGGTCGGTTCCGGACCAGATCGCGCGGTGGGTGCCGGGGACGTACCAGTCGCTGGGCGCGGACGGCTTCGGCTTCGCGGACACGCGCGGCGCGGCCCGCCGGTTCTTCCACATCGACGCCCAGTCGATCGTGGTGGCGGTGCTGACCGAGCTGGCCCGGGAGGGCAAGGTCGACCGGTCCGTGCTGAAGCAGGCCATCGACCGCTACCAGCTGCTGGACGTGTCGGCGGCGGATCCGGGGGCGGCCGGGGGCGACGCGTAGCCGCTGCGCGGCTTCGGCGGCGGCCGAGGGCGGTGGAGCTCGGGTCTCCACCGCCCTTACGTTTTCTTTACGATGCCGATATGGAACGACAATCGGCGCAAGCGCGGTGGGAGCGGCGCACCCAGCGGCCCCTGCTGGCGCTGGCGGTGGCCTTCGCCGTCGCGTATGCCGTGCCGATCGTGGACGGCTCGGCGAACCGGTCCCTGACCGCGCTGTGCACGGTGACGGAGTGGGTGGTGTGGGGCGCGTTCGCCGTCGACTACCTGGTGCGGCTGGTCCTCGCCCCGCAGCGCGGGGAGTTCATGCGGACACACTGGCTCGACCTGTGTGCGGTGGTGCTGCCGGTGTTGCAGCCCCTGCGGCTGCTGCGGTTGGTGTCGACGCTGCTGCTGGTGGGGCGGCGGGCGCGGATGGCCTCGCAGATCCGGCTGACGACGTATGTCGCCGGTGCGGTGGTGGGGTTGCTGATGTTCGGGTCGCTGGCGGTGCTGTCCGTGGAGCGGGAGTCGCCGCGGGGGAACATCCGGACGCTGGGTGACGCGGTGTGGTGGTCGTTCACGACGATGACGACCGTGGGATACGGGGATCACGCGCCGACGACCGGGCTGGGGCGGATGATCGCGGTCGGGCTGATGCTGTCGGGGATCGCGCTGCTGGGTGTCGTCACCGCGAACATCGCGGCGTGGTTCATCGCGCGGTTCGAGAAGGACGACGTGGAGGAGCGGCGGCAGACGGAGGCCATCGAGACGCTGACCGAGGAGGTTCGCCTGCTGCGCGCGGAAGTCGCGGCGCTGACCACGCGGGAGCGGGTCGGTGAGGAGCAGCCGCGTTGAGCCGAGCGGGGGCCTGGGGGCGGTGCCCCCAGAGACCACCCGGGGGAACCCTCAGAACATCCCGTTGCCCATCGTCGCCGGCCCCGCCAGCCAGATGATGGCCAGCAGGGTGTCTATGGCGCCCAGGACCAGGGCCACCAGAGCGGGGATGTTGCGGTCGGAGGACCATGTGCGGCCCATCGCCAGCCAGCCGCAGACGACGGCCACCGGGCCGAGGATGATGCCCAGCGTGAAGAAGCCGGCGACCGCACAGATGGTTCCGATGATTCCGAGCGTCGCGCGATCCGGCCCGCTCCGAGACCACGTCCGGCCGCGTGAGCGGGGGTACCTGCGCGTTCCGTGCCCGAAGCCCGCCATCATCAACTCCCTGGGCCGTCATGGACAGTTCGGGTTCGATGCGCGGGTACCCCTGTTCCGCGTCCCCAGACCTGCCTGCGCGCTGCCCCCCTCCGGCAGCGCGCCGCGGCCCAGGTGTCCTCCCTTGCCCTGCGGAGGAGTTGACCCACTGTGACCTGCGACGCGTGCCGGGGGCGAGGAATCTTGAGCGGAGTCACCCTGATAGGCGAACTCCGCCCCGCGGCGACCTCAGATGTGGCCGACGCCCGCGCCCGCCTCCGCGTTCTCGCCGCGCTTGGTGAGCAGGGCGACCAGGACCGCCACCGCCGCCACGCCCGCCGCGACCAGGGAAGCCAGGCTCATGCCGGAGACGAAGGTGTCGTGCGCGACGTCCGCGATCTTCGCGGCGATCGGCTCGGGAGTGCCCTTGGCCACTGGTGCGACGCCCTGCTGGACGGCCTCCGCGGCCTGGTCCAGCTGAGCCGGGGTGAGCTTCGGCAGACCCGCGTCCGCCCAGTTGCCCGCGAGGTCGTTGTCGACCTTGGAGGCCATCACGGCACCCAGGACGGCCGTGCCGAGGCTGCCGCCGATCTGCATCGCCGCCTGCTGGAGACCGCCGGCCACGCCGGAGAGCTCCATCGGGGCGTTGCCGACGATGACCTCCGTGGCGCCGACCATGACCGGCGCGAGGCCGAGGCCCAGCAGAGCGAACCAGAGCGACATCACCGCGCTGCCGGTGTCCGTCTGAAGCGTGGACATGCCGTACATGGCGATCGCCGTGGCCGCCATGCCGCCCGCGAGCGGGATGCGCGGGCCCAGCCTGGTGATCAGGGCGCCGGCCAGCGGGGAGCCGACGATCATCATCCCGGTGAGCGGGAGGAGATGGAGTCCGGCACCGATCGGGCTCATACCGTGCACGTTCTGGAGGTAGAACGTGACGAAGAACAGGCCGCCCATGAACGCGATGGCCATCAGCACCATGAGGACCACGCCCGCCGACAGCGGGACCGAGCGGAACAGGCCCAGCGGGACCAGCGGCTCCTTCACCTTGGTCTCCCAGAAGGAGAACAGCGCGAACCCGACCACGGAGGCAACGATGAAAAGCCATGTCCTTCCGTCGCCCCAGCCCCACGTAGGGGCCTTGATGAGCGCCCAGACCAGGCAGAACATCGCGCCGGACAGCAGGGCGATGCCCGGGACGTCGAAGGAGCGAGGGGCGTTCTCGGCTCGGTGGTCGAGCAGGATCAGCAGGCCGAGGAAGAGGGCGAGCAGACCGACCGGCACGTTGACGAAGAAGACGGACTGCCAGTTGACGTGCTCGACGAGGACGCCGCCGAGGATCGGACCGCCCGCGGTGGACGCACCGATCACCATGCCCCAGATGCCGATCGCCATGTTCAGCTTCTCGGCCGGGAAGGTGGCGCGCAGCAGACCGAGCGCGGCGGGCATCAGCAGCGCACCGAAAAGCCCCTGGAAGACGCGGAAGGTCACGACCATCGCGATGCTGTCCGAAAGCCCGATGGCGCCGGAGGCGGCGGCGAAGCCGGTCACGCCGATCAGGAAGGTCTGCCGGTGCCCGAAACGGTCACCCAGCTTCCCGGCGGTGATCAGGGAGACCGCCAGGGCGAGGAAGTAGGCGTTGGTGATCCACTGCAACTGGGCCCAGCTGGCGTGCAGGTCCTTGCCGATGGCCGGATTGGCGATCGCCACGATGGTCCCGTCCAGGGCCACCATCATGACGCCTACGGCCACGGTGATCAGGGTGAGCCACGGATGGCCGCGCCGCCCCGTGGCCGGTGTCGCCTCCGACGGGGCTGCCGGTACCTCGTCCCCCGGCCCCGTCGCATTGACGGTCTGACTAGTCATACGTGTCAGACTAGTGTCAGCCGCTGACAATTGACAAACGGATTCAGTTATCAGGAGGAGCTCATGCCCGCACCGCGCCCAGGACTGCGCGAGCGCAAGAAGCAGCGCACCCGGGACGCACTGCTGCGGGCCGCGCTCGAACTGTTCCTCACCCAGGGGTACGAGCACACGACCGTCGACGAGATCGCCGAGGCCGTCGACGTCTCGCAGCGCACCTTCTTCCGCTACTTCGCCGGCAAGGAGGACGCGGCCTTCTTCGTTCCCCGGCTCGCCGAGTCGCACTACGTCCAGGCCCTGCGCGAACGCCCCCCGGACGAGGCCCCGTTGGAGGCCCTGCGCAAGGCCGTCATGGAGAGCTGGGACACCATCGGGGAGGTCATCGAGCAGGTCGTCCCGGTCGAACTCCACCTGCGCGCCCAGAAGATGATCGAGGCCACGCCCGCCCTGCTCGCCGCCCATCTGCGGCGCCAGGAGGAACTGGAGGAGGAGATCGCGGGCATCATCGCCGGGCGCGAGGGCCTGAACGTGGAGACCGACCCGCGACCGCGCCTGCTGGTGGCCCTGTTCGGTGCCGTGATACGGGTCACCCAACGGACCTGGTCGGTGGGCGAGGAGTGCAGCATCGAGGCGATGCGCGAGCTCACCGCCGCGTACCTCGACCAGGTGGGCCCCGCGCTGACCGGGGACTGGCGAACCGCCTGAGTTCCCCGTCCCATTTACCGAAACGTGATCCCTGTCACTCGGTTACCGCGAGACCCTCCCGTTCTCCTAGTGTGTCCTCCCAGTGACTTCCTTCGACACCTCCCCGCAACTCAACGTCTGGCGCGCACTGCTCGCTCTGGCCGTCGTGTTCGTCATGCTCGCGACCACCGGCTGGACCGCCCTGAGCAGTCACCGGGCGACGACCTCGCTGCAGGCCTCGCTCACCGCCTGGGAGCACGGCCGTATCGGCGGGCACCGGCTGCCGGACCCGGACGGGAGCCCGGCCCGGCTCGCCCGCTTCTTCGCCTCGCTCACCGCGCGGCAGCGTGCCGGCCTGGCCCACGACTACCCGCTCGCGGTCGGCAACATGAACGGCGCCCCCGTCGGACTGCGCTACCGCGCCAACCGCATCGCGTTGAAGAAGGCGCGCAAGGTGGAGAAGAAGCGGATGCACGACAGCCGGCTCTCCGCCGCCGGGCAGCAGCAGGCGGGCCGTCGCATGCACCGCTTCGAGTCGCTCATGCGTGCCGACCGCCGCATCCTCGCCTTCGACCCCGACGGCTCCGGCCGCGTCGCCGAGGTGTTCGGCAACCTCACAAGGGCCGAGCGAATCTCCGTCGTCGTCCCCGGCGTCGACACCGACCTGCTCACCTTCCAGAGGACGAACCGCCGGTACACCGCGCCGGTCGGCATGGCCAAGGCCCTGTACGCCGCCGAGCGCACGGCGAGCCCCACGACCCGTACGGCCGTGATCGCCTGGGCCGACTACACCGCGCCCAGCGGGCTCGGCGTGGACGCGGCCACGGCGATGCGGGCCGAGGAGGGCGCCATACGCCTGAACGCGCTGCTGGGCGCGCTGCCCGGCAGCGCACCGGTCTCCGTGTTCTGCCACAGCTACGGCTCCGTGCTGTGCGGTGTGGCCGCGCATGCGATGCCGCGCCGGGTGGCCGACATAGCCGTGGCCGCCAGCCCCGGCATGCGCGTCTCCCAGGCCTCGCACCTGGGCACCGACGCCCGGGTGTGGGCGATGCGGGACGCCGACGACTGGGTCCAGGACGTGCCGTACCTCGAGGTCGGCGGGCTCGGGCACGGGGCCGACCCGGTGTCCGCCGCGTTCGGCGCGCGGGTGCTGTCGGCGCGGGACGCCGAGGGACACAGCGGCTATTTCGAGCCGGGCACGGACAGCCTGCGCAACCTCGCCGACATCGGGGTCGGCGCGTACGACGCGGTCCGCTGTGCCCACCACGATGACGGGTGCCGGGCGGGTTTGTCCGGTGGGACGACGGCCGGACGCGCGTAGAGACAACAGGAAGTGCGGTCCGCGCGGGGAGGGACGTGAGGAGCGGATGCCCCATACGATGAGCCGCATGGGTGACGTACTGGCCGGATTTCATGCCGCCTGGGAGTTCGAGTCCGACTCCGTGCTCATCCGTTACGAACGGGGGATTCGAACACCGAAGCTGTTCCAGGCACTCGGCGAGAGGCGCATCCCGCTGGCCGCGCTCCAGGGCGTGACGCTCGCCCCCGGCAAGCGCGGAACCGTCGTCCTGCGGGCCGAGCCCCGCACCGGCGCCGATCCGCTGATCGAGGCGGCGGCCGGGCAGCTGAAGGAGTCCTGCGACCCCTATCGGCTGGTGCTGCCGGCCGAGCGGGAGACGGTCGCGGAGTACTACGCCGACGAGCTGCGCGGGCTGCTGACCGAGTCCGGGCCGGCGGACCGGCACCTGGTGGCGGCGCCCCCGGGGCCGCTGCAGTTCAAGGCGTACGACGGCAAGGCGTTCTTCGACGGGACCTCGGTGCGGTTCCGGTGGTTCTGGACGGGCGCCTCCTCGGCCAAGTGGAAGGCCGGCGACCAGAGTTTCCCGGTCGCCGACATCAACGGCGTCGAGTGGCGCTCGCCGGAGGTCCTCGAGGGCCATCTCCGTCTCCTCCCCCGCGACGGCGCGGCCGAGCGGCCCGCGCCGCCGGACCAGGATCCGGCGGCGGTGGTGTTCGGCCTCGGGTACGGGCCCGTCCACGAGTCCCTGCCCTTCGCCGCGGCCGTCCTGGCGGCGGTACGGGCGAAGCGCCCGGTACCCGCGGTACCGGCCGCACCGGCGCGCCGCGACCCCGCCGACATCGCCGAGCGGATCCGTCACCTCGGGGAACTGCATCGGGCGGGGCTGGTGACGGACGAGGAGTTCACCTCCAAGAAGGCGGAACTCCTCGCGGAGTTGTAGCGGAGGCCCGCTGCGCCGGCCGCCTACTCCCGGCCCGCCGACACGAACGTCATGTCCCGGGACCGGGTGCCGGCCACCTTCCCGGCGATCGGCTCCAGCAGCGCCAGCTCGTCCTCGGTCAGGACGATCGCGGTCGCCGCCACGTTCTCCTCCACCCGGCTGCGCTTGGTCGTGCCGGGAATCTGCACCACCGGCAGGCCGTGCACCGCCGACCGCTGCTGGACCCAGGCCAGGGCGATCTGGGCGAGTGAGGCCCCGTGGGCGGCGGCCACCTCGCGGATCGGCTCCAGCAGGGCCACGTTGGCCGCGGCGTTGTCGCCGGTGAAGCGGGGCAGGAGGCGGCGGAAGTCCTGCTCGGTGAGGTCCCTGGCGGCGTCCGAGATGCCGCCGGCGAGGAAGCCCCTGCCCAGCGGGGAGTACGGCACCAGGGCCGCGCCCGCCTCCCGGACCGCCGGTACGACCTTCGCCTCGATGTCCCGGCTGAACAGCGACCACTCCGACTGCACGGCGGCGATCGGGTGCACGGCCCGCGCCGCCCGCAGCTCGTCGCTCGTGATCTCGCTCAGCCCGAGGTGCTTGACCTTGCCCGCGCGCACCAGCTCCGCCATCACCCCGACGGTCTCCTCGATGGGGACGTTCACGTCTCGGCGGTGCATGTAGTAGAGGTCGATCACGTCGACCTCCAGCCGCCTCAGGCTCGCCTCGACGGCCTGCCGGATGTACGGCGGGTCGTTGCGGACGACCCGCTTGGCGGGGTCGTCCGGCGGGATCGACAGGGCGAACTTGGTGGCGATGACGACCTCGTCCCGGTGCGCCTTGAAGAACGGGGCGAGGAACCGCTCGTTCTCCCCGGAGCCGTACATGTCCGCCGTGTCGTAGAGCGTCACCCCCAGCTCCAGCGCCCGTTCCAGGGCGGCCCGGGACTCGTCCGCGTCCGCGGGGCCGTACGCGGAGCTCATGCCCATGCAGCCGAGGCCCTGTACGCCGACCTCCGGCCCGTTGTCACCGAGCCGTACCGTCGGGATCCTGGCGCCGGTCATCGAGTGGTCCCCTCCTGGGCGTAGAAACTGATCTTCCGGTCGAGCACGGCGAGTGTGTCCCGCAGTTCGCCGATCCGGGCCAGCACGTCCCGCCGGGTCGACTCCAGCAGCGCCTGCCGCTCCGCGTAGGTGCTCTCGCCCTCGCGCACCAGTTCCGCGTACCGGACCATGTCGGCCACCGGCATGCCGGTCAGCCGCAGCTTGGTCACGAAGTCCAGCCAGTCCAGGTCGCGGTTGCAGTAGCGGCGCTGGCCGGTGTGCGAGCGGTCGATGTGGGACATCAGGCCGATCCGCTCGTACCAGCGCAGGGTGTGGGCGGTGAGGCCGGTGAAGGCCACGACCTCGCTGATCGTGTATCTGTCCTGGCCGTCGGGGCGCGGGTGCCGCCGGGGTGGGGCGGAGCAGATGTCGGCGGGGTGGGTGGCTTCTCGCTCGGTGGCCGCTGGCGTGGTCTGCATCACCGTCATGCCCCACACGCTAAGACCTTCGAGTGCACTCCAAGCAAGCGGATACCGGTAAGAAATCCGGAGGACGGGCCGGGGGGCCGGTCGTTAGCGTGCGGACCATGAGTCTCGTACGCCGTGCCACGCCCGAGGACACCGCCGAAGTGCTGCGACTGCGCCAGGTCATGATCGACTCCGTCCTCTCGGCGGACCGCTCCACAAGCTGGCAGGTGGAGTCCCTGGCGACCCTGCGGGCCCGCCTCGCCGAATCCGACGGGGACTTCGCGGCCTTCGTGGTGGACCGTCCCGAACGGCCGGGGGCGCTGGCCGCGCTGGTGGCGGGGACGCTGGAGTACCGGATCGGGCGGGCGGACAACCCGCACGGGCGGGTCGGGTACGTCTTCAGCGTCGCCACCGATCCCGACGCGCGGCGCCGGGGGTACGCGCGCGCGTGCATGGAGGAGCTGCTGGACTGGTTCCGGGAACGGGGCGCCCGGCAGGTCGACCTCAACGCGTCCGCCGAGGCCGAGCCGCTGTACGCGGCGCTGGGCTTCGTACGCAAGCCGGACCCCTCGATGCGGCTGGCGCTGTAGGCCGCATAGGCTCGGGCCATGGCGTTGAACAGCTTGGCGTTGACCGAGAACTGGCCCGTGCCCACCGCCGCCGCGGGTGTCGTGCGGGCCGACGGCACGGTCCTGGGGACCCACGGGCCGGCCGGGCGGCGCTTTCCGCTGGCCTCGGTCACCAAACCGCTGGCCGCGTACGCCGCGCTTGTCGCGTACGAGGAGGGGGCGATCGAGCTCGGCGAACCGGCGGGGCCGCCCGGCTCGACGGTCCGTCACCTGCTCGCGCACACCTCGGGGCTGGCCTTCGACGAGCACCGGGTGACCGCCCCGCCCGGGGAGCGGCGGCTGTACTCCAACGCCGGGTTCGAGCAGCTCGGGGACCACATCGCCAAGGCGACGGACATTCCCTTCGCGGAGTACCTGCGGCAGGCCGTGCTGGAGCCGCTGGGGATGACGTCGACGTCCCTCGAGGGGTCCCCGGCGAAGGACGGCGTCTCGACCGTGGAGGACCTGCTGCGGTTCGCGGCGGAGGTGCAGGCGCCGCGCCTGCTGGACCCTCGTACGGTCGCCGAGGCCATGACGGTGCAGTATCCGGGGACGAAGGGCGTGCTGCCGGGGTACGGGCACCAGAACCCCAACGACTGGGGACTCGGCTTCGAGATCCGGGACTCCAAGTCGCCGCACTGGACGGGGGGTTCGTCTTCACCCCGTACGTTCGGCCACTTCGGCCAGTCCGGTACGTTCCTGTGGATCGACCCGGATGCGGCGGCTGCCGGGGTCGCGCTGACGGACCGGGCGTTCGGGCCCTGGGCGATCGAGGCGTGGCCGGCGTTCACGGATGCGGTGCTGGCTGAATTGCGGGGCTGACGGGGGCGGGGGCGGGTCCGCTCGCCCGCGCCTGCGGGGTTCCGCTGCGCGGCTACTCGCGTGAGGGGGTTCCGCTGCGCGGCTACTCGCGTGAGCCCGCCATCTCCCACAGCAGCAGCTCCGCCCCCGTCACCGCCACCGCCTCCAACCCTTGCGCCCCCGTGATCCGCGCCGAGTCTCCGGGCCCCAGCTCCTCTCCCGCCAGCCCGATCTCCCCCCGCACCACGTGCACGTACACGTACGCCGCGTCCGGTACCGCCGTGCGCTCACCCGGACCCAGGCGGCGGACGTGGAGCATCGCGGCGGCCTCGGGGACGGCGTACGGGGTGGAGTCGGCGATGCCGTGGACGATCTCGTAGGCCGGTTCGCCGCCGGGGTCCAGGGGGGCCAGCCACATCTGGATGAAGGTCAGGGGGGCGTCCCCGTCGTTGCGCTCGACATGGCGGACGCCGGCCGCCGAGCTCAGGCGCTGGACGTCGCCTGCGCGGACGCGTGTTTCGTGGCCGGTGGAGTCGCGGTGGGTCAGTTCGCCCTCCACCACCCACGTCACGATCTCGGTGTGGCTGTGCGGGTGCTCGTCGAAGCCGGCGCCGGGGGCGAGCCGCTCCTCGTTGCAGGCGATGACCGCGCCGAAGCGGAGGTTGCCGGGGTCGTAGTGCGGGCCGAAGGAGAACGCGTGGCGGGAGTCGATCCCGGCCGCTGGGTCGCCGCCTTGGTAGCGCTGCACCGCGCGCCTCACGTCCATCACGGAATCCACCGTAGACCCGCGCGGATACCGCCACGGGCTCCCGCACGGCACGACCGCGGACCCCGCGCAGACGCGGATCGCGTCCCGCGAAGTGGCGCGGGATCCCGGACCGCACCGGCCCGCATGAGACGCCCGGGCTCAGGGACCGTCACGGCGCACAGCGGCCATCCGCGCTGACCATCGGCGGCGGCGCCCCGCGCCCACCGGTGCCCGACGAGGCCCCTGCCCGGGGCGCCCGCACACCGGGCACCGGCATCACGCGCCTCGTAAGACCTGTTGGAGCCCCGCAGGGACCCGGCGGCGCACGGTCCCGTCCCGATAAGGCAGTCTTGTCCCCGTGCCCGAACCCGAAACCAGCAATCCCGAACGCGCAGCGCACGGCCTCCACCCGCACCAGGCGACCCTGAAGCGGCTGGAGAAGTCCTCCGGGAGTCTCGCCGCTCAGGCCATCGCGCGGATGGACGAGACGCTGCCGTGGTACCGGGCGATGCCCCCGGAGAACCGTTCCTGGATCGGACTCGTGGCCCAGGCGGGCATCGCCGCCTTCACCGAGTGGTTCCGGCACCCGGACGCCCCGCAGGCCATCTCGACGGACGTGTTCGGGACCGCCCCGCGGGAGCTGACCCGGGCCATCACGCTGCGGCAGACCGTGGAAATGGTGCGGACCACCATCGAGGTCATGGAGTCCGCCATCGACGAGGTCGCGGCTCCCGGCGACGAAGGGGTGCTGCGCGAAGCCCTGCTCGTGTACGCCCGCGAGATCGCCTTCGCCACCGCACAGGTCTACGCCCAGGCCGCCGAGGCACGCGGTGCCTGGGACGCGCGGCTGGAGTCCCTGGTGGTCAACGCGGTGCTCAGCGGGGAGGCCGACGAGGGGGCCGTGAGCCGGGCCGCTGCGCTGGGATGGAACTCCCCCGAGCATGTGTGCGTGGTGCTCGGCACCGCCCCCGACGGGGACAGCGAACTGACCGTCGAGGCCATCCGGCGGGCCGCGCGGCACGCCAAGCTCCAGGTGCTGACGGGGGTGCTCGGGGACCGGCTGGTGGTCATCGCGGGCGGCAGCGACAACCCGCTGGCGGTGGCCCGGTCGCTCATCGGGCCGTTCGCCGCCGGGCCGGTCGTCGCGGGGCCGGTGGTGCCCGATCTGCTGGCCGGGACCCGCTCCGCGCAGGCCGCCGCGGCCGGGCTGAAGGCCTGTTCCGCCTGGCAGGACGCGCCGCGGCCGGTACTGGCGGACGACCTGTTGCCGGAGCGGGCCATCGCGGGGGATCCGGGTGCCCGCGAGCAGTTGGTGGAGGAGATCTACAGACCACTGGAGGAGGCGGGTTCGGCCCTCCTGGAGACGCTCTCCGTCTATCTGGAACAGGCGAGCAGTCTGGAAGGCGCCGCGCGCATGCTGTTCGTCCACCCCAACACCGTGCGCTACCGGCTCCGACGTGTGACAGACGTCACCGGTTGGTCACCCTCCGATGTACGATCCGCGTTTACGCTGCGGATCGCGCTGATCCTGGGGCGTCTGGCCGATGGGGATGCTCAACCCTAGGCTTTTGTCGGGGACCCACAAATCCCCCTGCTGTTCTTCGTCCCTGTCCTCACGGGCGGCCGTGGCCGTCCCCAAGAGAGAGTGTGAGAGTGCTCGTACTCGTCGCTCCCGGCCAGGGCGCCCAGACGCCCGGCTTCCTGACTCCCTGGCTCGAACTGCCCGGCGCCGCCGACCGCGTCGCCGCCTGGTCGGACGCCATCGGACTGGACCTCGCCCACTACGGCACGCAGGCCGACGCGGACGCCATCCGCGACACCGCGGTGGCCCAGCCGCTGCTGGTCGCGGCCGGGATCCTGTCCGCCACGGCACTCGGTGCCGCGACACCTGCCGCTGACGCGGCGGGCCTCGCTGGTGCGGTCGCGGGCCACAGCGTCGGCGAGATCACCGCGGCCGCGTTCGCGGGCGTGCTGGACGACACCGCCGCGCTGCGCCTCGTACGCAGGCGCGGCCTGGCCATGGCCGAGGCCGCGGCGATCACCGAGACCGGTATGTCGGCGCTGCTCGGCGGCGACCCGGAGGTGTCCGTCGCCCACCTGGAGAAGCTGGGGCTGACCCCGGCGAACATCAACGGCGCGGGCCAGATCGTCGCCGCGGGCACGCTGGAGCAGCTCGCCGCGCTGAACGAGGACAAGCCCGAGGGCGTCCGCAAGGTCGTCCCGCTGAAGGTCGCCGGCGCCTTCCACACCCACCACATGGCGCCCGCCGTCGAGGCCCTCGCCAAGGCCGCCGCGGACCTCACGCCGGCCGACCCGAAGGTCACGTACGTCTCCAACAAGGACGGCAGGACGGTTGCCGGCGGCGCCGAGGTGCTCGAGCGGCTGGTCGGTCAGGTCGCCAACCCGGTCCGCTGGGACCTGTGCATGGAGACCTTCAGGGAGCTCGGCGTCACCGCGCTGATCGAGGTGTGCCCCGGCGGCACGCTGACCGGCCTGGCCAAGCGCGCCCTGCCGGGCGTGAAGACGCTGGCGCTGAAGACCCCCGACGACCTCGACGCGGCACGCGAGCTCATCGCAGAGAGCGCCTAAGGAGCCCTGATGGCGAAGATCAAGCCCAGCAAGGGCGCCCCGTACGCGCGCATCCTCGGCGTGGGCGGCTACCGCCCGACCCGGGTGGTGCCCAACGAGGTGATCCTGGAGACGATCGACTCCTCCGACGAGTGGATCCGCTCCCGCTCCGGCATCGAGACCCGGCACTGGGCGAACGACGAGGAGACCGTCGCCGCCATGTCGGTGGAGGCGTCCGGCAAGGCCATCGCCGACGCCGGGATCTCCGCCGAGCAGATCGGCGGCGTGATCGTCTCGACGGTCTCGCACTTCAAGCAGACCCCGGCCGTCGCCACCGAGATCGCCGACAAGCTCGGCACGAACAAGGCCGCTGCCTTCGACATCTCTGCGGGCTGCGCGGGCTTCGGCTACGGTCTCACGCTCGCCAAGGGCATGATCGTCGAGGGCTCGGCGGAGTACGTACTCGTCATCGGTGTCGAGCGCCTTTCCGACCTGACCGACCTGGAGGACCGGGCGACGGCCTTCCTGTTCGGTGACGGCGCGGGCGCGGTCGTCGTGGGCCCGTCCGAGGAGCCGCACATCGGCCCGACCGTGTGGGGTTCCGAGGGCGACAAGTCCGAGACGATCAAGCAGACCGTGCCGTGGAACGAGTACCGCATCGGCGACGTCTCGAAGTTCCCGCTCGACAGCCAGGGCAAGGTCAAGTTTCCCGCGATCACCCAGGAAGGCCAGGCGGTGTTCCGCTGGGCCGTGTTCGAGATGGCGAAGGTCGCCCAGCAGGCGCTGGACGCGGCCGGGATCAGCGCGAACGACCTGGACGTCTTCATTCCGCACCAGGCCAACGAGCGGATCATCGACTCGATGGTGAAGACGCTGAAGCTGCCGGAGCACGTCACGGTCGCCCGCGACGTGCGCACCACCGGCAACACCTCGGCCGCCTCGATCCCGCTCGCGATGGAGCGGCTCCTGGCGACCGGCGAGGCGAAGAGCGGCGACACCGCACTCGTCATCGGGTTCGGGGCGGGTCTCGTCTACGCCGCGACGGTCGTTACTCTCCCCTAGGCACTCCGTGCCGGATCATGTATCCGGTGCGGGAGCTGCACACCTGCCGCTGACGCGGCGGGCGCCACACACCGTCTGGATATCTAAGAAGGAGCGCCTGACATGGCCGCCACTCAGGAAGAGATCGTCGCCGGTCTCGCCGACATCGTGAACGAGATCGCCGGCATCCCGGTTGAGGACGTCCAGCTGGACAAGTCCTTCACCGACGACCTGGACGTCGACTCGCTGTCCATGGTCGAGGTCGTCGTCGCCGCCGAGGAGCGCTTCGACGTCAAGATCCCGGACGAGGACGTCAAGAACCTCAAGACCGTCGGCGACGCGACCGACTACATCCTCAAGCACCAGGCCTGAGCCATCCCTCAGGCCTGCAGGCCGCAAGGCCCCGCCACCCGGCGGTGGCGCCGTAATCCCCGCTGACGCGGGGGTAGTCCTCCCGTATCCGTTGGAGAAAGAATTCCCGTGAGCCCGACCAATCGCACCGTGGTCGTCACCGGTATCGGCGCAACCACACCGCTGGGTGGCGACGCAGCCTCGTTCTGGGAGGCCCTGGTCGCCGGCACGTCCGGCGTCAGCCTCCTGGAGCAGGAGTGGGCGGCCGAACTGCCGGTCCGTATCGCCGCGCAGATCGCCGTCGAACCGGGCGAGATCATCCCCCGCCCGCAGGCCCGCAAGCTGGACCGGTCCGCGCAGTTCGCGCTGATCGCCGCTCAGGAGGCCTGGAAGGACGCCGGTTTCACCGCCAAGGCCGGTGAGGATGCGTCCGTGAACCCCGACCGGCTGGGCGCGGTCATCGCCTCCGGCATCGGCGGTGTGACGACCCTGCTCGACCAGTACGACGTGCTCAAGGAGAAGGGCGTACGCCGTGTCTCCCCGCACACCGTGCCGATGCTGATGCCCAACTCCCCGGCGGCCAACGTCGGTATCGAGCTGGGCGCCCGGGCCGGTGTGCACACCCCGGTCTCGGCCTGCGCCTCGGGCGCGGAGGCCATCGGCTACGCCATCGAGATGATCCGCACCGGCCGCGCCGACGTCGTCGTCGCGGGTGGCACGGAGGCGGCCATCCACCCGCTGCCGATCGTCGCGTTCGGCAACATGATGGCGATGTCCAAGAACAACGACGACCCGCGGGGCGCCTCGCGCCCCTACGACTCCGGTCGTGACGGCTTCGTCATGGGCGAGGGCGCGGGCGTGATCATCCTGGAGTCCGAGGAGCACGCGAAGGCCCGCGGCGCCCGGATCTACGTCGAGGCCGTCGGCCAGGGCATCTCGTCCGACAGCCACCACATCACCCAGCCCGAGCCGTCCGGCAACGGCATCGCGCACGCGCTGCAGAACCTGCTGGACAACACCGACCTCAAGCCGGCCGAGATCGTGCACGTCAACGCGCACGCCACGTCGACGCCTCAGGGTGACGTGGCGGAGATCAAGGCGCTGCGGAAGGTGTTCGGGGACGACGTCGACCACATGGCGATCTCCGCGACCAAGTCGATGACCGGGCACCTGCTCGGCGGCGCCGGCGGTATCGAGACCGTCGCGTCGATCCTCGCCCTGACCAAGCGGGTGGCTCCGCCGACGATCAACCTCGACCAGCTGGACCCCGAGGTCAACGCGGATGTGGTGCGCGGTGAGGCCCGTCAGCTGTCCGAGGGGCGGATCGCCGCGCTGAACGACTCGTTCGGCTTCGGCGGGCACAACGTGGTGCTGGCGTTCCGGACGATCTGAGCAGCGTCGGTACGAACGTGAAGGGGCCCCCACCGGCCGGTGGGGGCCCCTTCGTATGACGTCGTGTCAGACCACCTGGTGCAACCAGCGCACCGGGGCGCCCTCGCCCGCGTACCGGAAGGGCTCCAGTTCGTCGTCCCACGGCTTTCCCAGGAGCTTGGACAGCTCGGCCTCCAGGTCCGTCTCCCCGCGCTGGGAGCGGACCAGGGCGGCCCGCAGGCGGTCCTCGGGGATGAGGATGTCGCCGTGGATGCCGGTGACGGCGTGGAAGATGCCGAGGTCGGGGGTGCAGCTGTAGCGCTCGCCCTCGGCGGTGGGGCAGGGCTCGGCGGTGACCTCGAAGCGGAGCAGGTGCCAGCCGCGCAGCGCGGAGGCGAGCTTGGAGGCGGTGCCGGCCTGGCCCTGCCAGGAGAACTCCGAGCGCCAGGTGCCGGGGGCCGCGGGCTGCCGGATCCAGTCGAGGCTGACGCGGGTGCCCAGCACCCCGGCGACGGCCCACTCGACGTGCGGGCACAGCGCGCGCGGCGCGGAGTGCACGTACAGAACTCCACGTGTCGTCACCGGAACCTCCGGGCAGAGCGGGGCATCTTGCTGACTGGCTGGGCGGCAGTGGCAGGACGGCCGCGTTGATGGCGAGGCTACCGTGCGGCGGCGCAAGGAGTGTGACGTACCGTCGCTCCCGGTGCCAGGAAACGCCCGCCATTCACCCAGGGGGACGCTTGTACGGGTGTGAGCCGTTCCATGCCGCCCGCCGGGAACCCTCGCGCGTTGTTATGGGTTGGGGACCATGACGGCACGACAAGGGGATGGACCTGGGCATGCGAAACCGACGCAGGCGGTCACGGGCCGCTCTCGCCGTCATGCTGGCCGCGGTCCTGGGCCTCGCCGGCTGTGACGCGCTGGGCGGCGACTCCCCGGCGCCGGACGGCACCAAGGCGCGGGCCTCCCGGCCGGCCCCGGTGTGGGACCCGAGCCCCTCCTCGATCGCCGCCGTGGGTGACTCCATCACGCGTGGCTTCGACGCGTGCACGGTGCTGTCGGACTGCCCCGAGGTGTCGTGGGCGACCGGCACCAGCACGCAGGTCGACAGCCTGGCGGTACGGCTGCTGGGGCGCACCGGGGCGGCCGAGCGCAGCTGGAACTACGCGGTGACGGGCGCCCGGATGGCCGACCTGCCGGGGCAGATGGCCCAGGCGGTCAACCGCAGGCCCCAGTTGGTGACGGTGATGGTCGGCGCCAACGACGCCTGCCGGGCGTCGCCCTCGGCGATGACCTCGGTGGCCGCCTTCCGCACCGGCTTCGAGGAGGCGATGAGCACCCTGCGCGAGGCGCTGCCGAAGACACAGGTGTACGTGGCGAGCGTGCCGAACCTGAAGCGGCTGTGGTCCCAGGGCCGGACGAACCCGCTGGGCAAGCAGGTGTGGAAGCTGGGCATCTGCCCGTCGATGCTCGGTGACGCGGACGATCTGACCAGCACGGCCACCCTGCGCCGGGACACGGTGCAGCAGCGGGTGGAGGCCTACAACAAGGTGCTCAAGGAGGTCTGCGCCAAGGACCGGCGGTGCCGCTTCGACGAGGGTGCCGTCTTCGGCTACCGCTTCGGCACCGACCAGCTCAGCCACTGGGACTGGTTCCACCCCAGCAAGGACGGCCAGGCCCGGCTGGCCGCGATCGCTTACCGGGCGGTCACGGCGAGGAGCCGGTGACCTAGGGTTCCCACATGGGTGAACTTTTCGGCACACTTCCGACGGCACCGGGGTCCACCGCTGGACGCTGGAGCGTGCCGGGACGCGGGTGAGGGTCCTGACGTACGGCGGGATCGTGCAGTCGGTCGAGGTCCCGGACCGGGAGGGACGGACGGCGGACGTGGTGCTGGGGTTCGCCGGTCTGGACGGCTACCTCACGCACCCGGCGCCTCCCTCGGCGCCCTCGTGGGCCGGTACGCCAACCGGATCGCGGGCGCCCGCTTCCCGCTCGACGGCCGCACCTACGCGCTCGCGCCGAACAACGGCCTCCACTGCCTGCACGGCGGCGAGCGGGGCTTCGACAAGCGCGTGTGGGACGCGGAGCCGGTCGAGCGCGGGGTGCGCCTGAGCCGGGTCAGCCCGCACGGCGAGGAGGGCTTCCCGACCGGCTGGAGGTCTCGGCGACGTACACCCTGGACGCCACCGGGGCCCTGCGGACCGCCTACGAGGCGGTGACGGACGCGCCGACGGTGGTGAACCTGGCCAACCGCAGCTACTTCGACCTCGGCGGTGACGGCGGCACGGGCGGCCATGAACTCCGGCTCGGCGCCTCCCGGTTCACCCCGGCCGACGCCGACCTGATCCGACCGGGGCCCTGGAGGACGTCACCGGCTCCCGCTTCGACTTCCGTACGGCCCGCAAGGCCGGCACCGGCTACGACCACAACTTCGTGCTCGACAAGGGCGTCACGGACGCCCCCGTGGAGGTCGCCGAGCTGCACGACCCGGCGTCCGGGCGGCTGCTGACGATCGCGACCACCGAGCCCGGCCTCCAGGTGTACACCGCCGGCCACCTGAGCGCCCCGTTCACCCCCGGCGCCGGCATCGCCCTGGAGACCCAGCACTTCCCGGACTCCCCCAACCACCCGGAGTTCCCCGGCACGGAGCTGCGGCCCGGCGGGGTGTACCGCTCGGAGACGGTGTACGGCTTCGGGATCCGGGCCTAGACGGCTTCCCCGCGCATCCTCTTGGTGGCCTTGCCCAGCACGGCCATCGCACCCCCGCAGACCAGCAGGGTCGAGCCGCCGATCAGGATCGGGGGCAACGTGCCGCCCTTGATGCCCTCGCCGGTCACGGTGGTGGCCAGCACGAAGATGATCGAGTACAGGCTGCGGCCGACCTTGGCGCCGGCCGGGATCACCCGGAGCAGCTGCGGGATGGTGGTCGCGGCGGCGAGGCCCATGCCGAAGGGGATGGCGGCGCCGAGCATCAGCGCGCCGAAGCCGAAGGAGTTGCCGTACGCGCCCCACCCGGCGCCCTTGACCAGCAGGTAGCCCGCCGCGCCGAGGGAGAGCAGGACCAGCAGGCCGTTGACATACGCGGCCTGCGTGGCCGCCTTGCGGGCGCCGGGCAGGTGGGCGGCCGGGGAGCGCCATGCGTCCGGGGTGATCAGCCGCAGCTGCCGCTTCATCGCCTGCATCTGCAGCAGCGCGAGGACGCCCACAGCCGCCAGGGCCAGCCCGACGGCCGTACCGGCGAAGCCGACGGGGGCGCGGGTGATGCCGTAGTGGGCGCCGCCGAAGGTCAGCGGGATGCCGAGGACGAAGCCGTAGGCCATGAACTTGGCCTTCTGCTGGATCTTCACCACCAGCTCGCGCTGCCCCGGGGTGAGGTTCGGATCGAGCCGCACCCGGCCCTCGCCGAGGCGCTGCTCGGGGGCCTGGGGCGGGTACGGCTGCTGGGGCTGCTGCTGGTAGGGGTTGGGCACCGGCTGCTGCAGCGGATACGGCTGCTGCGGCGGATACGGCTGCGGGTGCGGCTGGTACGGCTGCTGGCCGTACGGCCCCGGCTGCTGCTGACCCTGACCTGGATACATGGCGTGGCTCTCTCCCCCGTACCGGCGTGTTCCGGTGTCTCGCGGCCCGGGAGTCTGCCACACGCGCCCGAGACACCCGAGCCCCGGCCCAGGGGTCAGGTCCCGGGCCGGGGCTGCTCATGGGGAGTTGTCCCGGATCAGACGTTAATCGTCGCGGTGAGCCTGCGGTCGGCGATCGAGCGGCCCACCTGGATTTCGTACGAACCCTTCACAAACACCCACCGGTTCTCTGCCCGGATTTCAAAGGAGCGTCGCGGAAGGCCGACGGTGACCTCCGCGCTCTCACCGGGCCCCGCCTCGACGTCCGCGAACCCGGCCAGCCAGCGGGCGGGGCGGTCGGGGCCGGGCTCGCTCGGGGCCAGGTAGACCTGGACGACCTCGCGGCCCGCCCGCTCGCCGGTGTTGCGGACGCGGACGGTGACGGTGGTGCCCTCGGTGCGCAGCGACTCGTAGGTCCAGTCGGTGTAGCCGAGGCCGTGACCGAAGGGGTACGACGGGGTGCGGCCCGCCTTCTCCCAGGCGCGGTAGCCGATGAACACGCCCTCGGAGTAAGGGAGTTCGCCGTTCTCGGGGACGACCCGGGTGACCGGGGCGTCGGCCAGGGAGCCCCAGGTGGTGGGGAGGCGCCCGCCGGGCTCGTACGCGCCCGTCAGCACGTCCGCCAGGGCCGCGCCGCCCTCCTGGCCCGGGAACCAGCTCAGCAACACGGCCGCGACCTCCTCCCGCCACGGCAGCTCCACCGGGGAGCCGGAGTTCACCACCACGACGGTGTGCGGGTTGGCGGCGGCGACGGCGCGGACCAGGTCGTCCTGGCGGCCGGGGAGGCGCAGGTCGGTGCGGTCGAAGCCCTCGGACTCGACGCGCTCTGTGGTGGCGACCACGACGACGGCCGTGTCGGCGTCGCGGGCGGCGCGGGCGGCTTCGGCGATCAGCTCGTCCGGATCACGCCGCGGATCCTGGTGGGCGACGGCGAAGACGACGTTCTTGAGGGGGCCGTCCGCCGGGTGCGCCACCACGTGCCCGAGGGAGACCTCGACCGGTTCGCCCTCGGTCAGCGCGACCTCGGCACGGGGCACGGGGGCATTGAAGAAGGTGGCGAACGGGTCGTCTCCCGTGGGGCGTTGGACGTCGTCGTAGTACGTGCTGCCGCCGATGGTGAGGGTGAACGCGCCCAGGCCCTTGACGCCGAAGGTGTGCGTGCCGCTCCGGCACGGGGTGAAGGTGCCGGTCAGCTCGACGGTGTGGAGGGTGTCGCGGGTGACGCCCTCGGGGAGGTCGGAGCCCATCCACTGGATCTGGCCGCCGGGGGCGGTGCCGGTGCCGATGATCCGTCCGGCGGCGTCGCGGCAGACGGCGCGCAGCTCGAACCCGGGCTCACCGGTGGGGAGTTCGGTGTTCGGGTCGGCGCCGACGGTGTACGTGAGGGTGCCCTCGGGCAGGGCCGCGGTGAGCGCGTCGAGCGGGGAGACGATCCGGGGCGGGAAGACGGTGGCGGAGCCGCCGCCGAGGACGCG
Source organism: Streptomyces sp. NPDC051636 (assembly GCF_044453765.1). Classification (NCBI taxonomy): domain Bacteria; kingdom Bacillati; phylum Actinomycetota; class Actinomycetes; order Kitasatosporales; family Streptomycetaceae; genus Streptomyces; species Streptomyces sp. NPDC051636. The sequence continues at coordinate 70,539 of NZ_JBITDA010000024.1, forward strand.
GGCGTCGCGGGCGGCGGCGCCGATCAGCGCGACCTTGCCGGGCCCGAGGGGCAGGGCGGCGCGCTCGTCGCGCACCTCGTTCCGTACCAGGACGAAGGAGCGGCGGGCGATCTCGCGGGCCAGCGCCTCCCCGTCGACCGGCTCCGGCGGCTCGGTGATCACGGGTTCGGCGCCGGCCAGGACGCCGACGCGGGCGGCGAGCCGGAGCACGTTCCGTACGGCCGCGTCGACCCTGGCCTCGGCCACCTCGCCCGCGCGCACGGCCCGGGCGAGGGCCTCGCCGTACACGGTGACCGGGCCGGGCATGGCGATGTCGAGGCCGCCCTCGATCGCGCCGACGGTGGAGCGGGCGGCCGCCCAGTCGGAGACGTTCACGCCGTCGAAGCCCCATTCGCCGCGCAGGACTTCCTCGACGAGGTGGCGGTGCTCGGTCATCGTCGTGCCGTTGACCGCGTTGTAGGCGGTCATGACACCCCAGGGGCGGGCCCGCTCGACGATCGCCTCGAAGGGGGCCAGATACAGCTCGCACAGGGTGCGTTCGTCCACCAGGTTGTTCACGGTGAAGCGGGCGGTCTCGGCGTCGTTGGCGACGAAGTGCTTGACGGTGGTGCCGACACCGCCGGACTGCACCCCGGTCACATAGCCCGCGCCGATCCGCCCCGTCAGGTACGGGTCCTCGCTGTAGGCCTCGAAGTGGCGGCCCCCGAGCGGCGAGCGGTGCAGGTTGACGGTGGGCGCGAGCAGCACGTGGACGCCTTTGCGGCGTGCCTCCTGGGCGAGCAGCACGCCCGCCCGGCGGGCCAGTTCCGGGTCCCAGGTGGCCGCGAGCGCGGTCGGCGAGGGCAGGGCCACGGAGGGGTCGTCGGCGGTCCAGCGCACACCCCGGACGCCGATCGGGCCGTCGGACATGACCAGGGACGCCAGGCCGATCTCCGGCAGGGCGGGCAGGGTCCACATGTCCTGCCCGGCCAGCAGCCGGGCCTTGGCGTCGAGCCCGAGCCGGCTCAGCGCCGCCTCGACGACCGCCTCACGGGCCTGCTCGTCCGGGATTCCCACCATCGCGGTGCCTCCTCGTCGAAGTCCGTCCGTGCCTGTCATCCTGCCCCGCCGAAGGGCCCGTCCCACTGCTCCCGGCCGGCGGCCGGCGCTTGCTCACCGAAGGTCAGGCTGGTGCGGCGAGGGCGCCCCGGCCCGGGCGGTGTACGCGGAGGCGGTCGCCTCTCACCGGCGGTTCAGGCCTTCCTCGCGGTACTGCGGGAGGCGGCGGCCCGGATCCCCGCCTGAACGGCCCCATGGCGTACGCCACTTCCGTCACGCGATACTGCGCCCGTCCCGCACGACCGCACCCCACTGCGACGGAAGGACCCCCTTGACTGCCCTACGCCTTCGGATCGGCATCCTCGGCCTCATCCTGCTCGCGGGGCTGGCCGCCCCCACGGCCACGGCCGCCGCCGACACGGCACCCGCGCCGACCGTCGAGGAGCAGCGACTCGACCGGGCCGTGCCCCAGGAGATTCTCCGGCGCTCCGGATTCGACACGGTCGCCCCGGACTTCACCCGCGCGCTGGACCGGGCGCACGGCTACGCGCAGGCCCGCCGCATCGTCGTACGCGAGGGGTCGGCGCTGTGGCGGCGGGCCGTCGACCGGGCGCAGGGCCGGGTGGCGGAATCAGAAAGGCGCGAAGCGCTTCCTTGGAAGGATGGTGGTGGGAGACGGGCGGGCTTGAGCCGGGACGACGACCGGCCGTTGTACTGGGCGCGGCTGGGGATGACCCGGAAGGTGCGGACCTGGGAGCCGGGGTTCGGGCTCAGCGAGACGCAACGCGCCGCGCTGCTGGAGGAGTTGGAGCGGACCTCGCGCGGCCGGACCGACATCCGCCACCCGGCGCGGGCCAAGGGTCTCAAGCGCATCCTCGTCACCGGCTTCGATCCCTTCACCCTGGACCGTGACATCCGCATCTCCAACCCCTCCGGGGCCGCCGCCCTCGCCCTCGACGGCACGGTGATCGAGACGGCGGACGGACCGGCGCGGGTCGAGACGGCCGTCTTCCCGGTGCGCTGGCGGGACTTCGCGGACGGCGCGGTGGAGCGGACGCTGCGTCCGTACCTGCCGGAGGTCGACCTGTTCACGACCGTCAGCCAGGGCCGGGCCGGGCGGTTCGACATCGAGCGCACCAACGGGGCCTGGCGGGGCGGCTTCCCCGACAACGACACCGTCTCCCGCACGGAGACCGTGCCGGTCACCGACCCGGCCTCGCAGCCCCAGTGGACGACCACGACCCTCCCGTACGCCGCCATCACGGCGGCCGGCACCGGCCGTTTCCCGGTGTACGACCACACGGAGGTCACCGAGATCCCGGCGGGAGGCACGGACCCCGTCGTACGGCCGGACGGACCGACCCCCGGCTCGACGGCACGGGCCGGGGGCGGCGGGAACTACCTGTCCAACGAGATCGCCTACCGGGCGACGCTGCTGCGGGACCGGCTCGGCCTGCACGACACGCTGCCGGGCGGGCACGTGCACACGCCGGTCCTGCAGTTCGGCAGCGGGAACACCGACCCGGCGACCGGCACGGTCACGGACCCGGAGTTCGTGCGGAACCGGCTGGACATCATCGAGCAGGTGCGGTCGATCGTGACGGTGGCGGCGGAGGCGACGTTCAGGAAGTGACCCGCTCGTCCTCGGTCCCGTCCGGTTCCCCGGCGTTCTCCTCGCCCAGCAGGTCGCGGGCGAGGAGCGTCGCGCCCGCGACCGCGCCCGGCATCAGGAACACCGCGGCGAAGGGGACCAGGAAAGCCACGCCCAGGGGTGTGCCGAAGCCCCAGACCAGGGTCTTGCGGGAGCGGAGCAGGGTGAGGCGGGTGCGCAGTTCGACGCCGCGGCGCTGCAGGGCGACGGCGGCGAGTTCCTCGGTGAGGAAGAAGCCGGTGACGAAGAAGCCGATCACCGGTACGACGGTCTGGCCGACGAAGGGCAGGAAGCCGAGGGCGAACAGCAGCACGCCCCAGACGGCGGCGCGGAGCACGATCCGCAGGCTGTCGCGGGCCGAGATCCACAGGTCGCGCCAGAGCGGGAGGCCCGACCCGGGTGCCGTGCCGTCCGGCGAGACGTCCCGGTCGACCTTCTCGGAGAGGCTCTCGTAGAAGGGCTGGCCGATCAGCAGCGTCACCGCGGTGAAGGTGACGACGGCCAGCAGGAGGCCCAGCGCGAAGAGGACCACCGTGAGGAAGCCGCGGAACAGGCCGCGCCAGGGGCTCGCCCAGTCGCCGGCGAAGGGGGTGGCCCAGACGACGAAGTCCTCGCCCCACAGGGCGAGGACGGCCAGGGCCGCCGCGTACAGGAGCAGGGCGATCAGGCCGGGCAGCAGGCCGAAGCCGTACTGCTTCCCGTGCCGGGCCACCCAGCGCTGGCCCTTCAGGAGATAACCGAATCCCGCCCCAAGATCGCGCATGGGGTAACCCTATCGGGCCCCCGGCGCACGCCTCAGGTGTCCAGCATCCGTCGCAGCAGGTCCCGCAGGGCGAGCCGCTCCTCGTCGGACAGTCCGGCCAGCGGTTCCCGGGCGAAGCGCAGGCCCTCGCGCAGGTCGCGGGCGACCCGGCGGCCCTCCTCCGTCGCGGCGGCCACCTTCACGCGGCGGTCCGCCGGGTCGGGGCGGCGCTCCACCAGGCCGCGGGACTCCAGCCGGTCCACGATCCCTGTGACGTTGGACGGCTCGCACTTCAGCTTCTGCGCCAGTTTGCGCATGGGCAGCGGTTCCACGGAAAGCAGATTCAGCAGCCGGGCCTGTGCGCCGGTCAGGGCGTGCTCGCCCGCCGCCTCTTCGTAGTCCGCGTAGAAGCGGGCCACGACATCCCCGATGAGTTCGAGGAACTCCGTGGTCAGCGCGTCGGGGCGGGTGTGGTGTGGGGTGGACATGTCCTCCAGGGTACCCGGTTACTTGACAGGCTGAAATATTCAGGCGCATGGTTGTTTCAGGTACTGAAGTAAATGAAAGGCGCTGTGATGATCAACCGCGAATGGCACCTGCTGAGCCGCCCGGTCGGCTGGCCGAAGCCCGAGGACTTCGCCCTGGTCGAGGCCGAGGTTCCGACGCCGGGCGCGGGCCAGGTGCTCGTGCGGAACAAGTACCTCTCCGTCGACCCTTACATGCGCGGCCGCATGAGCGCCGCCAAGTCGTACGTCGCCCCCTTCGAGCTCGGCAAGGTCATGCAGGGCGGCGCGGTGGGCGAGGTCGTCGCCTCCAACGCCGAGGGCGTCTCGGTCGGCGACCACGTGCTGCACTTCTTCGGCTGGCGCGAGTACGCGGCCGTGGACGCCAAGAACGCCGTCAAGGTCGACCCGGAGGCCGCGCCCCTGTCGACGTACCTCGGCGTCCTCGGCATGACCGGCCTGACCGCCTACGCCGGCCTGCTGCGCACCGCCTCCTTCAAGGAGGGCGACTCCGTCTTCGTCTCCGGCGCGGCCGGTGCCGTGGGCAGCCAGGTCGGCCAGATCGCCAAGCTCAAGGGCGCCTCGCGGGTCATCGGGTCGGCCGGGTCCGACGAGAAGGTGAAGCTGCTCGTCGAGGAGTACGGCTTCGACGCGGCGTTCAACTACCGGAACGGGCCGGTGAGCGAACAGCTGCGCGAGGCCGCTCCCGACGGCGTCGACGTCTACTTCGACAATGTGGGCGGCGACCACCTGGAGGCGGCCATCGGCCGGCTCAACCAGGGCGGCCGCATCGCCGTCTGCGGGATGATCTCGGTCTACAACAACACCGAGCCCGCCCCCGGCCCGGGGAACCTCGCCCGCCTCATCCAGACCCGCGGCCGTATCGAGGGCTTCCTCGTCGGCGACCACTACGACCTGCAGCCGCAGTTCGTCCAGGAGGTCGGCGCCTGGGTCCGCTCCGGCGAGCTGAAGTACCGCGAGACGGTCGTCGAGGGCATCGAGAACAACCTGGAGGCGTTCCTCGGCGTTCTGCGCGGCGACAACACCGGGAAGATGATCGTCAAGCTCTGATCCGATCCGGCTACTTCCCCGTGACGCTCGCCTGTCGGCGCTCGTTGCGCAGGCGGAGGCCGCACCCCTGGACGTGGGGTGCGGCCTCTCGTCGTATGCGCGTCAGCCCGCCAGCGCCGCGCTGTGCACCGCCCGCGCCAGCCGGTCGTTCTCCGGGGCCGCGCCGCCCGGGAAGGCGTACCGGCGCCGGGTGTAGCCGTAGGCGAGACCGCTGCGCGGGTCGGCGAACGCCTGGGAGCCGGCCGCGCCGCTGTGGCCGAACGCCCCGGCGCCCAGGAAGGGGTGCCAGGCGTCGGCGGTCGCCTGGAAGCCCAGCCCGTACGCTCTGTGGGCGCGGGTCACCAGGTCGTACCCGGCGGAGTGCAGCTGCCCGAACTCGGCCGCCGTGTCCGGCTTCAGCAGGGGCGTCTTGCCGTCGACCTCGCTGATCACCGCCGCGTACAGCCCGGCGAGGCCGCGCGCCGAGGCGACCCCGCCGACCGACGCCGGGCCCTTGGCGCGGACCAGGCGGTCGTTGGGCAGCTCCGCCAGGTCGGCCGGCTCGGCCGCGTGCCGGTTGAAGGCGATGGACGTCAGCGTGTGCGGCCCGGTCGGCAGCGCGTCCAGCAGCGCCTGCTGCTCGGCGGTCGGGAGCATCGGCTGGGCGGTGCGGAAGCGGGGCTCCGCGGAGGCGGGCAGGCCCAGGAAGAAGTCCAGGCCGTAGGGGGCGCGGACCCGCTCCTCGTGCAGTTCCTGGATCGTACGGCCGGTGGCGCGCCGTACGACCTCGCCGGTCAGGGCGCCGATGACCAGGGCGTGGTAGCCGAATCCCGTGCCGGGCCGCCAGAACGGCCGCTGGTCGGCGAGGCGTTCGGCGATCGCCCGGTCGTCGGCCAGCTCCGCCCGGGTGAAGCCGGTGTCGGTGCCGACCAGGCCCGCCCGGTGGGCGAGCAGGTCGCGCAGGGTCAGCGAGCCCTTGCCCTCGGCGCCGAACTCCGGCCAGTAGTAGGTGACTTTGCGGTCCAGTTCCAGTGTGCCGTCCTGCACGAGCAGCGCCACGACGAGATGGGCGGCACCCTTGGTCGACGAGTAGACCGCGTACAGTGACTCCCCGTCGACGGCCTCACCCGCCCACAGGTCGACGACCCGCCGCCCGTCGACGTACGCGCACAACTGCCCCTCGTAGTCGTCCCGTTCCTCGGCGACGAACGCGGCGAACTCCTCACGTACCGCCTCGAAGCCGTCGGCGACCGTGCCGTGGACGGTGATCTCCTGCGTCATCCGCGTGCCTCCTCCGGTGGTTCCCTAGATCGAATACGGTGCGATGACTGCCTTCGACTCAACAGCCCCACCCATGTGTTGGTGCCCTCGTCGCCCGGATGTCTCCTGCCGCGGGGCCGCAGGGGGCATGCTGGTGACGGTGCGCGCGAGGCGGGCAGCGGCGAGGCGGGAGGGGCCCATGGCGACGATTCCTTCGCTCCCCAGCAGGGACGACGTGCTGCGCATGGCACGCAGTACGACCGACATCACCGGCCAGCTCCTGGACACGGCCGGGAACATCACGAAGATCGCGATCAACACCCTCGATCCACGGGACGGTTCGGGCACCGAGCTGCTGCGGGTGCTGCGCCAGACCACGGCCGAGCTGGCCGAGGCCAGCGCCTCACCGCAGGCGCAGGAGGCGTTCTACCGCATCGTCGACACCCTGACCCGCCTGGGCACGACCGGCGCCCCGCTGGCGACGCACCCGGTGAGCGAACCCGCCCAGGCCCTGTTCGCCGCCCTCGGCGACAGCCTGCTGCCGGTGCTGGACGCGGTCGCGCCGGCGGTGGAGGAGGGCGCGGCGGTGGTCGGCGAGCTGGCCGAGGCGCTGTCCCCCCTGCTGCCCGCGACGGCGGGCCTCGCGGCCGGCCTCCTGCTGGCCCTGACCCCGGTACTCCGCGCGGCGGCCGAGGTCCTGCGCGACTCCACCCCCGAGCTGCGCCGCATCGCCGACGCGCTGACGGCGGCACTCGCTCCCCTGCTGCCCCTCCAGGTCGCCCTCGCGGAACGCGCGGCCACGGTCGCCGCCGACATCGTCCGCACCACCGTGCCACCCCTGGCCGACCTCACGGAGGCGGCGGCGGCCACGGCGAAGGCGGCCCGCCCGCTCCTGATCGCGGGCGAGGAACTGGTGGTGGCCGGCCTGGAACAGCTCCACCCCCTGCTCCTCTCGGCCGCCTCCCGCACGGGCCGGGCGACCCGGGCAGTGGCGGTACGGGTGTCGGCGGCGGTCAGCCCGACGGCGGAAGGCGGTGTCGTGGTGTCGGTGACACCGGCGTAGGAGCCAGCACCGGGCCCGCCCACCCGGGCAAAGAGGCCATGGAGGCCGCCGTCAGGTCAGGCGCACCACCACAGGAACCGTTTGCACGTCGGCGACGGCGACGGCTGCGGAGCCGGGTCGGAGGTCGTCGGGCCGGCGGTCGGGGTGGAGGCCGGCTGGGTCGTCGCCGGGGCCGCGGGGGCCGGCGTGGTATCGGCGGCGCCAGTCGTCGCCGACTGCTGCGACGTTTCCGTGCTCCTGTCCTCCGGGGACTTGGACGCCTTGTCCTTGGCGGACTTCGACGCCGACGGCGACGAGGACGCGTCCGGCGTGGTCGTACCCGTGCCGCCGCCCCGCGAGGCGTCGTCCACGGGCCGGGCCGTCTGCCCCGGCCCGGGGGGCGACGCACCGCCGTCCGCGGACTCGCCCCCGGACGCCGCGGGCTTCTGGCTGGAGAAGCCGGGGGCGTCGATGCCCAGTTCGGCGAGGCTCAGGCCGCCCGCCGCCAGGACGAAGCCCGCGGTGATGAGGAGGGTGCGCCGCCGCCGGCGGCGATGCGCCGCGGCCTTGCGGTCGCGACGGCTGGCGGCCGCGCCGTCCGGCCCGTCGTCGGCACCGCCACGCCCGCGTCCGCGCGACCGGCGCCGGGCCGCCCGGCCCTGCGGCTCGCCGTCCTCCTCGTCCTCGCCGTCCTCGCCGTACTGGTCGTCCTCGGAGTCCTCCTCGGCATGGGGCCCCTCGGCATAGGAGTCCTCGGTGTAGGGCTCTTCGGCACCCTCGGCTTCCAGGTAAGGGCCCACGGCATCCCCGTGCGGCACGTACGGCACACCGCCGCTCTCATGCCCGTACGCGACCTCCGCCGCGCCCGCTTGCGCGTACGAGACCTCAGGCGCCCCCGTCTGCGCGTACGCGCGGAGCGTCTCCGCTGGGGTTCCGCACCCCGGGCAGGCGAGGGCGCCGTTGAGGTGCCGTCGGCACGGGTGGCAGTAGTCCATGACGCGGGAAGACTAGGTTCCCGGACGGTAACGTTCCTAGGCACCTCTGTGAAGGTTCTGTGGTAGATCGAAAGAGCTCTCGAAAGCCTTGCCGAAACCAGTTACCCGTTCGACCCATTGACACTCACCCTCGCACCATCCTTACTGTCACACCAGCGTTTCGAACGCGTGACGAAATCTCGAACAGCTGAGGGGCAACTGTCGTGCGCATCAGCGGACAGCACGCACGTGGTCGGGACGCCGTGGCGCAATCTGACGTACGTCCAGGTGCACACCGATGCTGGAGATGCACGGCCGCTGGGACGACGATGCACGCCTTCGGCGCGTGAACCGACCGCCAAGGGGCAGGTGATCGGGGAAGTCACACTTCCCTCACACGAGTTGAACAACGCCACGCCCGTCTCCGTACTGATGGGTGGCCCGTGCTCCCCCGCACGGGCCACCCACAGACGGAGGTTTCCTTGGCTGACAACGTCACCTCGTTGTTCCGCAACACGGCGGCGCACAGCCCTTCGATGGCGGCGCTGACGCGCGAGGGCGACGGGTCAGGCCCGGTGGACTTCTGCATCCCGTGCAACCCGTACTTCCCCACCCCCGCCATGTTCGCGGAGATGGGGACCCGGCTGCGCGAGATCATCACGTACTACCCCAGCAGTGCCGACACCATCACGGCCGAGCTGTGCAACCTGCTCCAGCTCCCGCCGCAGTGTGTCGCGATGGGCAACGGCTCGACCGAGCTGATCACCTGGATCGACCACCTCCTGGTCCGCGAGTCCCTCGCCATCCCGGTCCCCACCTTCGGCCGCTGGACCGACCAGCCCATGGAGACCGGCAAGCGGGTCGACATGTTCCCGCTCCAGGAGTCCAGCGGCTTCGCCCTGGACCTGGCCCAGTACGCGGAGTTCATCCGCGCGCGGGGCACCCGGGTCGCGGTCATCTGCAACCCCAACAACCCCGACGGCGGCTACGTGCGCAAGCAGTCGGTGGTGCAGTTCATGGACGCGATGGCCGACCTGGACCTGGTGGTCGTCGACGAGTCCTTCCTGGAGTTCGCCGACGCGGAGGCCGACCCGAGCGTGGTCCAGGAGGCGATGCTCAGGCCCAACGTGGTGGTCCTGCGCAGTCTCGGCAAGAACTTCGGCCTGCACGGCATACGCTTCGGCTACCTGGTCGCCAACCCGGCCCTGGCGGGCAAGGTCCGCTCCATGCTCCCCAAGTGGAACCTCAACTCCTTCGCCGAACACGTGGTGTTCATGCTGAAGGAGCACGGCGCCGAGTACGCGCAGAGCCTGATGCAGGTCCGCCGCGACCGCCTCGACATGGCCAGCCAGCTCTCCGCGCTGCCCGGCCTGACCGTCTACCCCTCCCAGGGGAACTTCCTCTTCGTGCGCCTTCCCGTCGGCGCCGAAGGCACCGTGGTCCGCGACCGGATGCTCACCGAGCACCGGATCCTGGTCCGCGAGTGCGGCAACAAGATCGGTTCGTCCAGCCGCTTCCTGCGGCTCGTGGTGCGCCCCCAGGTCGACGTGCGTCGCCTGGTGTCCGGCCTGGAGTCGGTGCTCTACGGGACCAGGAGGGGAGCCGCCGTACCCGAGCTGGGTACAGGGACCAACTACAGCTCGGGTACGGCGGCCGTGGACCGCCTGGTCAGCCAGACCAACGGGGCCGGTATGCGAGGGCTTGCCGCGCAGGCCGTCGGCGCCGGCCCCGCCCAGGGGCTGCCAGTCGCCCCGGCCGTCGGCACCGGCATGCCGCTCCCCGCCGCCGCACCCTCGGTCGGCGGTGGGATGCCGATGCCGGCGGCAGCCCAGGCGACTCCCCAGCCGGTACCGCAGCCGGCACCCCAACCCGCTCCCCACCCGGCCCCCCAGCCGGTCGCGGCAGCACCCGCACCGATGCCGACTCCGGTACCCGCCCCGGCGCCGACTCCGATGCCTCCCCCGGCGCCGCTCCCCGCCCCCGCCCCGGTGCCGGTACCCGCCCCGGCCGCGCTGACCGGCCCCACCCCGCCGGGCGTCCCGGCCCGCGGCGGCCTCACCGCGGCCCAGGTCCGGGGCATGACCGCCCCCGCCCCCGCCGCCCCGGACCTGACCCCCGCCCCGGCGACCGGCTGGCCCAGCGCACAGAGCTGGCCCAACGCACAGAGCTGGCCGAACGCGGCGGGGATGGGGCAGGCGGGGTAGCCGCCGGGGGCGGCGCCCAAGAGGCGACGGGCCGGACGAACTCCAGTCCAGCAGGCTGATCCTGAACTTGGGTGTGCCGTTGTCGTTGCCGTCGTAGTAGTGGTAGACGGTGAGATCGCCGTCGCTGTCATGCGTGATCGACTGGCCGCCGGGTCCGATGACCCCGCCGTGCGGCCCCAGCACCGGCGTCCCGCCGTCGCTGGTCATGGCGACGACGCTCTTGTCTCAGCAGGGCCCGGTGACACTCGTGGCCCGCCCCGCCTTCAGGTACGCGGACGCGCTCGGGGAGTACTCCGGCCACGTCGGCGGCAACGGCCGCGACGAGTCGGACGACGGCACCTTCCTGCGCGGCTGCGTGCCCACGAAGTCCAGCGGCGTCGCCGGCCTCGCGACGATCTGCCCGGGCTGGTCCGTCCACACCGGTCAGCTGTTCTGCAACGAGACGATCACCACCGCGGTCGCCGAGGTCTCCCCGTACTCGGCCGGCACCGTCACCCGCACCACCCCCTCCCAGGACTCCGTCACGACGGCGCCCGTACAGCCACCCGGCCCGCCCGGCCTCACCGGGCGGGCCGGGTCTCCGTCGTCAGGAGCTCGGGCAGGTCTTCCACGCCATGTGGTACACCGTGCTGATGTCCCCGTCCGTCGAGTCCATCGTCATGAAGCTGACCTTGCCGGGTGACGTCGTCCCCGCGTTCACCCGCAGCTCCGTGTTGATGTTGAAGTTGCGCAGCACTCCGCAGGGGGCCCAGACCAGTTGCGCCCAGTCGGTGGAGTCGGTGGCCTGCCAGTCGTCGTTGTAGGGGCCGCTGAACGGGTGGCTCTTGGCCGCGGTGTTCGAGGAGCCCTGGAAGTAGTACGAGGCTTTCTGTGTGGCGCTCGCGCCGGACTGGAGCGAGGCGAAGCCACGGTAGTCGGCGCTGGCGATGGCGTAGGTGAAGCCCTGCGGGACGTGGACGATCAGGTTGAGCTGGCAGTTCTTGCGGAACGCCGTGGGGTCGGAGTTGCCGCCGGCCTGAGCGAGGTAGTCGCTGTAGGTCACCGTGAAGGCCGTGTTGTCCGGGGAGACGGCGACGGCCGCCGTGCCCTGGGGACAGCCGGAGCCGTTCACCGTGGCGACGTCGATGACGATCTTGTCCGGGGGTGGGTCGGTGACCACCGGGGACGAGGGGTGCGCGGGTAGCGCGGTGGTCAGGAGCGCGGCGATCGCGCCGCTCAGGAGCAGGCCGCCAGCCATGGGTTCTCCCAGTTGTGGAGTGGGGGGTGGGTCGCCCCGGCCTTTGGAGAAACTGTGCGGAACCTGTGAAGGCCGGGGCGTTCGCATCGTAGGGAGCCGCGTCCGGGACTGGGCAGGGTCAACTCCGGCCATTCACAACGGGAATTTCACGCACCGACAGGCTGCCGGTCCCCGGACCCGGACCCGGCCGCCTTCTCCTTCGATTGGGCCCGGACCGAGTAAAAGAGGAGGCCCAGGCTCGCGGCGACGGCCACCAGCGCCTTGCCGGCGTCGACGGAACCGACCACCTTGCGCGGTTCCAGCCGACCGCCGGCCGGCAGGGCCTTCACAGACGGCCGCACCGCACAGCCGCTCAGGGGTTCTCCCAGGCCGCCGGCTCCGCCGCCAGCTGCCGCACGGCCTCCGGCAGGGCGTCCGCCGCCAGATCAGCGACCGTGACGCCCTCCAGGATGCGGCGCACGTTGGCGCGCAGCGCGATCCACAGCGGCAGCAGGGGCTGGGCGGTCCCGCTGTAGGCGAGCCCCGTCGGCCGCTCGCCCCGGACCGACACGATCGGGCCGTCGACCGCGCGGATGAGGTCGGCCACGGTGATGGCCGAGGCCTCGCGGGCCAGCCGGTAGCCGCCGCCCCCGCCGCGCCGGCTCTCGACGATCCCGGCACGCCGCAGGTCCCCGAGGATGCCCTCCAGGAACTTGTGCGGAATGTTCTGCGCGGCCGCGATCTCCTCCGCCTTCACCGGGCCGTCACCCTGCCGTACGGCGAGCTCCAGGGCCGCCCGTACCGCGTAATCCGCCCGTGCCGAGATCCTCATGCGTCCATTGTGGGGCGTGGGTCCATGGAGAATGGCCGGACCTGTGCCCCGTAAGATCGCCCGGGAGGACCCCTTGGCGCTCAGCAGACGTACCTTCAGTGCCCTCGCCGGCTCCGCCGCGCTCGGCTTCGCCCTGGGCGGCAGTGGCGGCCCCGGGGCCTCTTCGGCGTACGCGGCGCGCAGCGTGCCGACCGGCCCGGCGCCCGCCCCGCCCGGCGCGGACGGGCGGCGGCACACCATCGGGTACGACCACCACTCGCTTCTCGTCGACGGCAGGCGGCTGGTGCTGTGGTCCGGCGAGATGCACCCCTTCCGGCTGCCCAGCCCGTCCCTGTGGCGCGACGTACTGCAGAAGATGCGGGCGCACGGCTACAACGCGGTCAGTGTCTATGTGGCCTGGAACTATCATTCCCCCGCCCCGGGGAAGTACGACTTCACGGGCGTCCGGGACCTGGACCTGTTCCTGCGCATGGCCGCCGAGACCGGGCTGTACGTGATCCTGCGCCCGGGGCCGTACATCAACGCGGAGGTCGACGGCGGCGGCTTCCCCGGCTGGCTGACGGCCACGCGGGGCTCGGCACGGACCGACGACCCGACCTACCTGAGGTACGTCGACGAGTGGCTGACCGCCGTGAACCGGATCGCGCGCCGGCATCTGTTCACCCGGGGTACCGGCACCGTCCTGCTGTACCAGATCGAGAACGAGTACGACTCCCACGTCGACGAGCCGGCCGGCCGGAACTACATGTCCCACCTGTACAGGAAGGTGCGGGCGGACGGGATCGACGTACCCCTCTTCCACAATGACAAGGGGCGCAACGGGTACTGGATCCCGGGCTCCTTCGACACCGGCGGGGAGAAGCAGCGGTGGCTGTACGGCTTCGACGGGTACCCGTCGCCTTCCCAGGTGCCGCCGGACTGGGGGTACTTCGGGGTCGGCGGGCTCCAGGGCGGCGCCACCGCCAGTCCGCGTACCCCCGGGTTCGTGCCCGAGTTCGGGGGCGGGTGGTTCGATCCGTGGGGCGGGGCCTGGTTCGGCGGGAAGGGGTACGCCGAGTCGCGGCGCACCCGGGACGCGGCGTACGAGCGGCGCTTCTACCTCACCAACCTGGCCAACGGCATCACGCTGCACAACGTCTACATGACCTTCGGCGGCACCTCGTGGGGCTGGCTGCCCGCGCCGGTGGTGTACACGTCGTACGACTACGGGGCCGCCCTCGACGAGGGCCGGAACGTCACCGAGAAGATCGTGCCGATGCACCAGCTCGGGCACCTGCTGCAACGCGTGCCCGACTTCGCCAGGCTGGACCGGGCGGCGGACGTGCGGGCGGCCGGGCTGAAGGTGTACCACCTGACCAACCCGGACACCGGCGCCCACGTGTACGTGGCCCGCAACGACGGCGCCGAGGAGGTCACCTCCGCCCTGCCGACCGACGCCGGCGAGGTACAGGTCACCGTCCCGGCCCGGGACGCCCGGATGCTGACGACGGGGCTCTCCCTCGGGCACCGGAGGCTGAAGTACTCCACCGCCCAGCCCATGATGCGCCTGACCGCCGGGCGGCAGGACATCGCCGTGTTCACCGGCCGCCACGGTGAGATGGCGCACCTGGTCCTGGAGTGCCCGAGCGAGCCGTACGTGACCCGGCTGGACGCGGAGGCGGGCTGGACGTACGACCGGGGCGAGCTGCACGTGACCGTGCCTCTCGGCCTCGGCGGGCTCACCCGCGTGCTGGTGGAGCGCGGCGAGAGCGACACGCCGCTGCTGCTGCTCTTCGCCGACGAGGCGGCCTCGGTCCGGCTGTTCCCGTACGACACCCCGTCCGGCACCGTGCTGGTCTACGGCCCGGCGCTGCTGCGCCACGCCGAGCTGCGCGGCTCCACGGTGCACCTCACCGGCGACGTCATCCAGGAGACCGGTCTGGAGGTGTGGGGGCCGCGCGGAACCGGGAGCGTGGTGTGGAACGGGCGGCCGGTGACCACGCGGGTGGCGATGGCCGGGAGTCTGGTGGCCGAGGCGCTGCTGCCGGGCGTGGCCGAGGTGCGGCTGCCCGGGCTGAGCGGCTGGCGGATGCGGACGGAGAACCCCGAGGCGGGGCCCGTGTTCGACGACTCCCGCTGGAAGGCCGCCGACCGGACGTCATCGTTCAGCACCACGCCCGTGCCGAAGGACGGGCCGGTCCTCTTCGCCGACGACTACGGCTTCCACTACGGCGACGTCTGGTACCGGGGTACGTTCTCGGACTCCACCGGCATCGAGGAGGTCTCGCTCGCCTACAGCACCGGTACGCAGGGCCTGCTGATGGCATGGCTGGACGGCGAGCCGCTGGGCACCCACCGCATGCCCGTGCCGGACAAGGCCGGCGCCCGGCAGGGCAGTTGGGCGGACACGGCCGTCTTCCCCCTGCGGGAGGAGCTGCGCGGGCCGGGCCGGCACGTGCTGTCCGTCCTCGTGCGGCGCATGCAGCACGACCAGGACGGCAAGGCACTCGACACCCACAAGGCGGCGCGCGGGCTGGCGGACGTCACCTTCAAGGGTGGTGCCCCGGAGGTGAGTTGGCGGTTGCAGGGCGAGGCGGCGCCCGATCCGGTGCGCGGGCCGCAGAACAACGGCGGGCTGTACGGGGAGCGGGAGGGCTGGCACCTGCCCGGCTTCGCCGACCGGGACTGGGAGGCGGTGGACTTCCCGCGCGCCGAGCGGCGACAGGGCGTGACCTGGTACCGGACCAGCTTCACGCTGGCGGTCCCCGACGGCATCGACGCCTCGGTGGGCCTGGTCCTGGAGGACGACCCGGACCGCGCGTACCGCGTCCAGATGTTCCTCAACGGCTGGAACATGGGCCAGTACATCAACAACGTGGGCCCGCAGCACACCTTCGTCCTGCCCAACGGCATCCTGCGCACCCGGGGCCGCAACACCCTCGCCCTGGCCGTCCTGTCCGAGTTCACCTCGGAGTCGGGCCCGGGGAATGTCCGGCTGACGCTGCTGGGCAGCGCGGCCGGAGGAGTACCGGTGACACCGGTGGCCTCCCCCGGCCGCTGAGAGTTGCGCGAGCCGGATCACGTTCCAGACCAGCGGCTCCAGTACGGCGGTGAGCGTGCCGTCCTCCAGCCTCGTGCCCCCGGCCGGGCGCGGGGTGACCCGCTCGGCGCGTCGAGCGTGTGGCGGGCGTCGGGGTCGGCGTCCGAGCGCACGCTGTGCTCGACTACGGAGGTCAAGTCGACTGTTCGATATGCCGAATGAGGTACATAACTTCGAACGGATCGAAAAATCGAAGCGCTTCCGCGTCAATGGGTTGGACAGGACTTCGGGTAAGGACTTTCGATGGTTCCCGGTTGAACCACGGTCGCGGGAGCGCATGACGCGGACACATCCCGACGCGTAATCTCGGACAAGCCGTCGTCCGGCGGTGAGAAGGGGGAGCGATGGACATCGCGGGCGCGCTCCGGCGCTTTCGGCCCGGCTCGGCGATGCGCGGTCTTGCCGCCGACCTCGCCCGCGCGGTCCGCTCCCGCCCTCATGGCCCTCGTGACGTACGGGAGTTGTGCCGGGCGCTGTGCGAGGAGATGAGCGTCCTGCGCGCCGGGCGGCCCGTCGAGCTGCGCTTCGAACGCTTCCCCGACGAGATCGAGGTCACCGGCCTGTGGGTGGAGTTCCAGGACTTCGACCTGGTCATCGTGGAGGAGCGGGCCGAGGCGGTGCAGCAACTGGTCATCCTGGGCCATGAGTTGTGGCACCTGTACGCCGGCCACCGGCACCACCACCGGGCGGGAGCCGTGGCGGCCCGCGCGCTGGCCGGCGGGCCCGGCTGGCGTGACCTCGCCCTCACGGTCGCCGCCCGCAACGGCTCCCGGGAGGCCGACGAGGCCGAGGCCGACGACTTCGGGCACCGGCTGGCGACCCTCTTCAGGCCCTACGTCTCCGGTGAGGGCCCCGACGCCCCGCTCGACCCCGTCCAGCGGACCCTTGGCTACCGAGGGCGCGGAGGAACGGCCCGGTGACCCTGCTGGCACTTGACCCGTCCGTGTTCTTCGGCGAGTTGTACATCTCCTTCTGGATCCCCACCACGGTGCTCACCGCCGCCCTGGTGATCAAACTGCCCACCATCATCCGGCTGTGGCGGGACCCGCTGCTGCGCGCGGTGGGCGGGCTGCTGCTGCTCGCCTGCGCGGTGTTCGTGTTCTGCACGCCGTCGACGATCGCCCGGGTCAACCGGCTGGTGGGCGTGCCGAACGTCTCGGCGCCCTGGTGCTACTCGCTGATCACCGCGTTCTGCGGCTCCTGTCTGCTGCTGATCATCGCCTGGCGCAACGGCCTGTCCGACCGCTCGGCGGCGACGCGCCGCGCGATGCGCTGGGTGATCTCGGCCTACTCGGGGGTGATCGTCGTGCTGTGGGTGCTGTTCGCGCTCGCCGACGCGCCCGTGGAGCGGCTGCGGGACCTGGACACGTACTACGCCAACACCCCGTTCATGCGCGAGGAGATCCTGCTCTACCTCGTCGCGCACGCCGTGGCCTGCCTGATCACGTCCAAGCTGATCTGGAACTGGGCGCGCACCGACGGTCTCGACGCCTTTCTGCGCTGGGGACTGAAGTCCCTGGGCGCCGGCTACGTGCTGAACCTGGTCTTCGACAGCTCCAAGCTGGTCGCCGTATCCGCCCGCTGGACCGGAAACGACCTGGACTGGCTGAGCACCAACCTGGCCCCGCCCGTGGCCGCGCTGTCCGCGATCCTGATCGCGGTCGGTTTCATCCTGCCGCACGCCGGCCAGTACCTGCACGACCGCTGGCGGGTCCGGCTCGCCCATCGCGAACTGCGGCCGTTGTACCAGCTGATGCGGACCGTGAGCGGCGAGGGCGTGCCGTTCGTGCTGCGGGCCACGCCCGAGCTGCGGCTGACCCGCCGCGAGACGTTCATCCGGGACGCGCTGCTGCCGCTGGCCCGGCGCATCGACACCGGGCTGAACCGGCGGTCGTACGACGCCGCGCTCGACCTCGGGCACCCGCCGGACAGGGCGCGGGCGCTGGCCGCGGCGGTGGTCGTCCTGGACGCCGTCGAGGCCCGCGACCGGACGCCGGAGCCGCCGGAGGCGGCCGGCTCCCCCGACACCACGAACCTGCTCCAGGAGATCGGGGCCGTCTCCCGAGCCCTCCGCCACCCCGAGGCCATCGAGGCGGTCCGCGCGCATGCGGGCGCCCCGGCAGAGAGCGTGCCCGCGCATGAGTGACCGCACCACCACCGCCGTCGTCCTCGGCGGCTCCCTGACCGGCCTGCTCGCCGCCCGCGCGCTGGCCGACCACACCGACAGAGTGGTGGTCGTCGAGCGGGACGCGCTGCCGGACGGGCCCGCCCCGCGCAAGGGGCTGCCCCAGGCCCGGCACGTGCACCAGCTGTGGTCGGGCGGGGCACGGGCGCTGGAGCGGCTCGTGCCCGGGGTGATCGGGCGGCTGCGGGCGGCCGGGGCGGGGCGGCTGGCGGTGACCACGGACATGGTGGCGCTGTCGCCGTACGGCTGGTTCCGGCGCTGGGGCGAGTCGGCGTTCATGCTGCCGTCCAGCCGGGACCTGCTGGACGCGGTGGTCCGCGCGGAAGTGCTGGCCGACGGGCGGATAGAACTGGTGGAGCGGGCCGAGGTGCTGGGGCTGACCGGCACGGACGCGGCGGTGAGCGGCGTGCGGATCGGGGCCGACGACGGCTCCGAGCGCACGTTGACGGCCGACCTGGTGGTCGACGCGACGGGGCGCGCGTCCCGTACGCCACGGTGGCTCACCTCGCTCGGACTGCCCGCGCCCGAGCGGCGCGAGGTCAACTCCGGTGTCGCCTACGCGAGTCGGCTGTTCCGGGCGCCGGACCAGGCGCGGGACGGCTTTCCGATCGTCCACGTCCAGGCGGACCCGCGGGACGGACGGCCCGGGCGGGGCGGCGTCCTGATGCCCGTCGAGGACGGCAAGTGGATGGTCACGCTGTACGGCAGCCGAGGCGGTGAACCCACCTCCGGGGAGGAGGACTTCGCCCGGTACGCCCGCAGGGAGCTGAGCCATCCGGTCGTCGCCGACCTGCTGGTGAACGCGGAACCGCTGAGCGAGGTGGCGTTCACCAGGACCACCGCCAACCGCCGCTGGTTCTACGAGCGGATGCCCGCGTGGCCGGACGGTTTCGTGGTGCTCGGGGACGCGGTGTGCGCGCTGAACCCGGTGTACGGACACGGTATGTCGGTTGCCGCGCAGTCGGCGGTGGTGCTGCGGGACGTGGTACGGCGTCACGGAGTGGGCTCGCCCGGTCTGGCCCGGCGGATCCAGAAGGCGGTCAGCCGGCCCGTCCAGGCCGCGTGGGACCTGTCGACCGGGGTGGACGTCTTCTATCCCGGGGCGACGCAGGGCGGACCCACGCTCCGGGAGCGGGTGATGGCGGCGTACGTGCGGCGACTGCTGCACACCGCCACCGGGAACGGGCGCATCGCCCGCCGGGTGACCGATGTGACGGCGTTGGAGCGGGGGCCGGAGGTGCTGGTGGCGCCGAGTGTTCTTCTGGCGGCGGTGGTGGGGCCGCTGAAACCGGCGCTCGACGCCCCGCCGCTGACGGCGGAGGAGCTGAAGGCGGCGGGTCTGTAACCCGCCTCAGCTGCGGGCAGTCGTGCCGCTGGGGCGGCGCGGGTGGGCGGTGGGTCCCCCCGCTCGAGCGAAGCCGAGAGCGGGGGAGGCGCCCCGCCGGCGCGGGCGAGCGACACCCGCCCCCAGCTGCAACCCCGTTCAGCCGTCGAACGCCGGTTGCGGCAGCCCCTTCCCCGCGCCGGGCACCACCAGCACCGACCCCGACAGCGGGTGCGGGGCGTTCAGCCCCGTACGGGCAGTGGTGATGTACAGGTCGCTCAGGCCGGCGCCCCCGAAGGCACAGGCAGTCGTCCGAGGGGTCGGCACCGAGATCACCCGGTCCAGCTCACCCCGGGGCGTGTACCGCCGTACCGCCCCGCCGTCCCACAGCGCCACCCACACGCACCCGTCGGCATCCACGGTGAGCCCGTCGGGGAAACCCGCACCGTCCTCGATCACCGCGAACGGCCGCCGCCCGGAGACCCGTTCGCCGTCGAAGCCGAAGACGTCCACCCGCCGCGTGGGAGAGTCGATGTAGTACATCAGGCGGCCGTCCGGACTCCACCC
Organism: Streptomyces sp. NPDC051636; assembly: GCF_044453765.1. NCBI lineage: Bacteria > Bacillati > Actinomycetota > Actinomycetes > Kitasatosporales > Streptomycetaceae > Streptomyces > Streptomyces sp. NPDC051636. Next base: position 90,206 of record NZ_JBITDA010000024.1, read on the forward strand.
CGTGCCGTTGCTCACGGCCACGTCCGCCAGCACGGCCGTCACGGCACCGTCCCCGGTGACACGGGAGAGCGTGCCGCCCCCCGGCGCCTCGTCGTACCGCATCGTCCCCGCCCACAGCGACCCGTCCGCCGCGACCGCCGCGTCGTTCGCGCGCCGCCCGGGCACCGGCTCGCGGTGCAGCCAGCGGAAGGCGCCGTCGGGGTCGAGCAGGCCCACCCCGTCCCGGAGGCTGAGGACGAGCCCGCCGCCGGCCCGGGGCTTGGCCGCGCCGACGTGCTGCGGTGTCATACGGACCGTGCGCCGGCCCGACGACGGGTCGTAGGTGTGGACGCGGGACTGCAGGATGTCGATCCAGACGAGGCGGCCGGTGGCCGCGTCCCACGTCGGCCCCTCGCCGAGCTCCGCCTCGGCCCGTACCGCGACCTCGTACGCCGTCATGCCACGCTCCGGTGCCCCAGCCGCTCCGACAGCTCCGCCGCGCCCTTCGTCGCGAGCTGCTCCAGCTCCTCCCGCCGGTCGTCGCTCCAGCGGATCGTGGGCACGGAGATGGACAGGGCGGCCACCACCCGCCCGGTGCGGTCGCGCACCGGGGCGGCCACGCAGGACACGTCCGGGTTGGACTCGCGGTTCTCCACCGCGATCCCCCGCTGCCGGACCTCCGCCAGGACCTCGCGCAGTGCGCCCGGGTCGGTGATGCTGTTGGGGGTCATCGCGGCCAGCTCGGCGCCGTCCGGGATGCGCGCGGCCAGCTCCGTCTCGGGCAGCGAGGCCAGCAGCATCTTGCCGACCGAGGTGCAGTGGGCGGGCAGCCGGCGGCCGGCCGCCGACACCATGCGCACCGCGTGCGTGGAGTCGACCTTGGCGATGTAGATGACGTCGGTGCCCTCGAGGATCGCCACGTGCACGGTCTCGTCGCAGGTCTCGGCGACCGAGCGGGCCACCTGCTGGCCCTCGGCGGCGAGGTCCAGCTGCTCGGCGTAGCGGCTGCCGAGCTGGTACGGGCGCACGCCGAGCCGGTAGCGTCCGGTCTGGCCGGTCACGGGCACGATGTACTGGCGGGCGGCGAGCGTGGTGACCAGCTCGTGCACGGTGGTGCGCGGCAGCTGCAGCTTGCGCACTATGTCGGGGGCGGAGAGCGTCCCGTCCCCGTCGAGGAAGAGCTCGAGAATGTCGAGAGCCCGGGTCACGGCAGGTACGAGGCGTCCCATGTCCGGCCCCCTCCCTTGGGTCTCAGCGTCTGCGTTCGAGATTTCAACAGACGATCGGCATGGCGAACACAGGCTAGTCACGGACAGGTGCCCGGGCAATGGGCGCGGGCGTGACGCGGCACCATGGGTTTCATGCACATCGACTTCCAGCTGGTGCTGCTGCGCCGCATGGCCGACCACAATCCGGACCTCGTCGAGGACGCACGCCGGGAGCTGGGCGCCTCGATCGCGGACATGCGGGAGGCGAACAAGCGCTGGCAGGCGATGGTCCGCTCGCCGCGGTCCCGGTCCGCCGCGGCCCGCTACCGCTCGGTCCTGGGCCCGCCGGAGTCGGAGAGCGGACGCACCCTCGGCGACCTGGACTGCGTGGCCCGGCAGTGGCCGCTCCCCCTCTGGCCCGACCTGCGCTTCGAGGTGCTGGCCGCCCCCGACGGCGCGGTCTGGAACGAGTGGCTGGTGCGCGCCCCGGGAGCCGAGGGCCCGGGCCTGCGCACCCTGGAGGACCTCACCCCCTGGTCGTGCACGATCCACGAGGCCGCCCGCGCCTTCGCGCCCGCCCGCCCCCTGGAGGGCACCGCCCCCACCCGCTGGGGACTCGCCTTCACCGCGCCCGACCGGGAGGGCGTACGGCACGAGGTGGTCGCCGAGTTCACCTGGGGGCTGCTGCAGCGGACCGCGGTCGCCGGCGTGGACCGCTGAGCGGGTCAGGCGTCGAACGCCGTCGCCCTGGTCTGCTTCTCCCAGGCGGTGACGTCCTCGCGGACCTGGTCGAGGTGGCCCAGGACGGCACTCACCCCGTCGTCGCCGAGCGGCAGCCGCAGCGGCGTGTGCTCCGCCTCCAGCGCGGCCAGGATGAGTGCCGCCGCCTTGGCCGGGTCGCCGGGCTGTGTACCGTCGCCGCCCTCGACGAACCCGCGGGTCTCGCTCACCTTGGCGTACACCCCGCTGTCCGCGCTGGCCCCGGCCCGGCCGGTCCCGAACAGCGAGGTCCGGAACGCGCCCGGCTCCACGATCAGCACCTTGACGCCGAACTCCCGCACCTCGTCCGCGAGCGCCTCGGACATGCCCTCCAGCGCGAACTTGGTCCCGCTGTACGCCCCGAAGCCCGCGAAGGACATCTGGCCGCCCATGCTGCTCATCTGCACGATCGCGCCCGAGCGCCGCTCCCGCATGTGCGGCAGTACCGCCCGCACCAGGGCCGCCGGGCCGAAGACGTGCAGGTCGAACAGGTCGCGCAGCTCCTGGTCGGTCGTCTCCTCGACGGCCCCGACATGCGTGCGGCCCGCGTTGTTCACCAGTACGTCGATCCGCCCGTGCCGCGCCACCACGTCCCGTACCGCCCCCTCGACCGCGGCCAGGTCGGTCACGTCCAGGCGCAGCGCCTCCACCTGGTCCGGATGCGCGGCCACCAGGTCGTCCAGCGCCTCCGGGCGCCGGGCCGCGCCGACCACCACGTCACCGGCGGCGACCGCCGACTCGGCGATCGCCCGCCCGAAGCCGCTGCTCGCCCCGGTCACCAGCCATACCCTGTTCACGTCGACTCCCCGTGAGTTCTCGAGTCCCTGTTTCCCTGACACCCACCAGCCTGCCGCCGTATGCCGTTGCCCGTCCAAGACCCACGGTGATAACCAACGGTTATGACGATGGACGTCCATGCACGGGACCTGCGCTACTTCGTCGCGGTCGCCGAGGAACTGCACTTCACCCGCGCGGCCGAGCGGCTGTACGTGTCCCAGCCCGCGCTGAGCAAGCAAATACGGGCACTGGAGCGCCAGTTGGGGGTGGAGTTGCTGCGCCGCGACCGGCGCGAGGTGGCGCTGACGGCCGCGGGCGAGGCGCTGCTGCCGCACGCCCGGAGGGTGCTGGCCGCCTGGGAGGAGGGCGTGGTCGCGGTGGAGGCGGTCAAGGCGGCGCAGCGCAGCACCCTCGTGGTGGGCATGAGCACCAGTCCGGGCCGGGGCGGGCTGCTGCCGGCCATCCGCTCCCGCTTCACCGCCGCGCACCCGGAGGCCCTCGCCCGGCTGCGCCAGGTCAGTTGGGAGGACCCGACGGCGGGCCTGGCGGACGGCGCCGCGGACGTCGCCTTCGTCTGGCTGCCGCTGCCCGACGCGGAGCGCTACGGCTGGACGGTGGTCGTCGAGGAGCCCCGCCTGGTCGCCCTGCCCGATACGCATCCGCTCGCCGCCCGCGCCGAGATCGACTTCGCCGACCTGGCCGACGAGCCGTTTCTCGCACTGCCCGAGAGCGCGGGCCCGCTGCGCGACCACTGGCTGGCCCTGGACGCCCGCGCGGGCCGCCCACCGCGCGTCGGCGCGGAGATCGCGGGGGCGGAGGAGACCTACGAGGCCCTGGTCGCGGGCCTCGGCGTGTGCCTGGTCGCCGAGGGCAACGCCCCGCTGATCAGCCTGGGCGGAGTCACCACCCGCCCGGTCCGGGGCATCAGCCCCAGCCGCTACGCCCTGGCCTGGCGCCGCGAGGACGAACACCGGCCACTGGTCCGGGCGTACGCGGCGGCGTGCCGGGCCACCGTCGCGGAGTAGGCCGTTCGTTCCGGGGCGGAGCCGTGGTCCGGGACCGGTCCCGGAAACGGGGTGGCCGGCCGAGGAGGACCCCTCTCGCCCTCCCTGTGCGCTCGTGTTACGAGCTCTGAGTGGCCGACGCCGGAAGCGAAGAGACTGCCTCGCGCCGTGGGGAGCCGACGAGCGAGGACTCGTGCACGGCGAACACGGCGTCACACCGGTCACGGACGCCGGCATCGTGGGTCGCGATGACCACGGCACATCCGCCGTCGCTCAGTTCGCGAAGGATGTCCATGACGACAGTGGTGTTGGCATCGTCGAGCGCACCGGTCGGCTCGTCCGCGAGCACCAGGGTCGGCCGCTGAACCATGAGACGGGCAAGGGCCACGCGCTGCTGTTCTCCACCGCTGAGATGGTGGATCTTCTCCTTTTCCCGCCCCGCCATACCAACACGCTCAAGGGCCTCGGCAATAACCGTGCCGCCTTTGCCCTGCAACCATCGCCGCGGCTTGACGGCTACGTCCAGGTTCTCCTCGACGGTCGCGTTCTCGATCAAGGCGTAGTGCTGAAACAGGTAGCCGAGAGTGTCGCGGCGGAACCGACGGATCTCGCGTTTGCCGAACCGGGTGATGTCCCTCCCCTCGTACCGAATCGTCCCCGTGCTCGGCCTGTCGAGCAGCCCGAGACAGTTGAGGAGGGTGGACTTGCCCGATCCACTCGGGCCGACGAGAGCGAGCATCTCACCGCGATCGACGGTGAGGTTGACGTTGCGCCACAGGACCCGCGAGCCGAAGGCCTTGGACAGATTCTCAATATCGATCACAACGTACTCCGGCTGAATGGAGGGACTTCGCTTCCGAGGGGCTCACGTCGCGGTCGCCCCTTCCTTCATGATCCGGCCATGGAAGAGCGCGAGTGCGATAAGCACAGCCGTAACCTGGAAGGCAACAAGACCAGTGATGATGCTCAGATCCAGTGCGGTGAGGTGAATAGGCTGGTAAGGGGCGGGCGCCCCGGCGGCAGCGTACTCCTTCAGTTCCTGTCGCTGCTGCCATGCTTGCAAGGGAACCCGCGTGGCGAAGATAGCCGCAATAGCCATCTCCACGGCGAGAACGAAGCGATGTGTGGCGACGTATCTCCAGCCGCTGACATGTTGCGCGAACATTCTTTGTGCATTCTTGCGCGAGTAGATGATGCAGACACCCACACCGGCGATGAGGAGCACTATCACGGCCACGACGAGGTTGAAGACCTGCAGTCGGAATTTGTTGACTGCACCCCTGAGATCCAAAGCCGTTTTCTGTCCTACGGGACTCACGCCGTTCACGTAGTCCTGAAGTTTCCTCGCCTTGATGCCCTTCAGTACGTCATCAGGGTCGGAGAAGACCACTCCCGCCTGAGTGGCGAAGGCGGTGTAGGCGTCGTTCCTCAGGAAATGCGAACCATTGGGGACGACGATGAGGACGGGGTCGCGCACCAAGGACCTGTCCTCGTCAGAACTGTGTGCCGAGTTGTAGGAGTAGGCGCCGGTGTTGTATCCGAAGAGGCGCTGGCCCGTCCTGGCCCTGGACGTCTCGAGCGGGACGTGCCGGCTGAGATCCGGATCAATGATCTCGGAGGCCGCCTTGGTGATCACCGGCGTGTGAGAGGAGAGGGAATCGGGAATGACGACCCGTATCGAGCGCGCATCCGGTGCCTTCCCGCTGTGGGCCTCAGAGGTATAACGCCGTCCCGCCGGGTCGAAGACCGGCTGCTTTTCGAGATAGGTGTCGTTGACGACGAGAATCTCGCCGGACGGCAGGTGTGCGCCCGGGGCGGAGACCTGGAGGTCTCTGCGCCCGGCGAGAATGACCTCGCCCCGCCCGTCGGCCTGGCGCAGCCAGGGACCCACATGGCTGCCCAGTTGGTCCATGTGCATGACGAAGGCGCCGCTGAGACGGATCGAGACCGCATCGCCTGCGGAGTTGTAGACATCCCGGTTCTCCAGGCGCGTCAGTACGTCCCGGCCCGCGAGGCTGGCGTTCATGGCCACGGTGAGAGCAAGCAGCAGTGCGGGGATACGCACCAGGTAGACACTGATGGATGCCGCCCGTGAAGGCAGCTCACCCTTGAGGGCACGCAGTACGTCAACCTTGAAGGTCAGGGCGAGCACGGCCGCTTGGGTGGCCAGCACCAGGACGACCAGCACAACGGCAACCACCGCGGCCACCGAAGTGAACAGCCCCAGCCAGGCGAAGCCGTTGTAGAAGCCGAGGAAGGCAAGCGTCGCGACCACCACGGCGCCGACCGCCACCAGCCAGAACAGCGCCGACTGCCGCAGATCGCGAAGAAGGATGCCGCCGAGGGACATGCCCTGCATCCGCAGGACTCCGTACGCCTTCGCACTGAGCAGCACGCTCGCGCCGGTCATCGTCAGCGCGGCGAGGGCGACCACGCAGAAGCCCCGGAACAGGGGATCGTCCGAGTACTTGTCGGACAGTTCCGCGTACGACAGAGGGTGGGTGACGCTGGTGGTCAGGCCAAGGTCATGGAACGTGGCCACCAAGGCATCAACCGCCGCAGCCGATCCGAACACGTAGTAGGAACCTCGCGGATCCTGTTGCGCGATCTCGGAGATCGGATGCACCCGCGTTTCATAGTTCCTGCTGAACGCCGGATAGCCTTCGCTCGGCCACGCCGCCGTCATGGAGCCGGGACTGCCCGGAGCCAGGTACAGGTGCCGCATCCCGTCCGGGTTCTTCAGGTCGGGCACCTCACGAGCCACCCCGGCACCGTGCTCGGCCGAGAACGACTCGACAGCCCGGACGACTTGGGCTCCGCTCGTCGAATCATCGGAGTCGAGCACATCGACCAGCGCCGTGTTTCCCAGTACCCCGCCCTCATCCAGTCCCCGCACGAACAGAAAAGCCAGCACTACGGAAAAAGCCAGGATGGCGGCGTGGACGAATCGTATGCCTCGATGCAGCATCGGATACCTAGGTTGAGGGCGCTCGTTGAGCACGCGTCCGGGAGGATTCAGGCTGTGACAAAAGCAGCTGTGGGGGCAAGGAAAACTCGCCCCCACAGCTGATCCGAGCTAGGTATCCGAGAGCGGCGCCACCCGCGTATACATAACTCGATGTCCGACCAGGAGACTTAGCAGCTCGGGTCGTAGTAGTACGAGACACCGCCGCCGTTCAGCGTCCCCGAGGCCAGGGACCACTGCCCCTTGGCCGTGCAGCCGCTGCTGAAGGTCTGGCTTCCGATCTTCACCGCGGACGAGTGCTTGTTGTTCGGGTGCTTGTAGTTCGACCAGGCCGTGTTGGCGCCCTTGTCGTAACTCCACTTGCCACCGCCGACGTCGACGGTCGTGGCCAGTGCCGGCGTGGCCGCGGCGAAGATGAGCGCCACGGTCGCGACGGCCGCCTTAACCCCCGTTTTCCTGTTCATTTGTGATTCACCTTTCATGGCGATCTTGCTTGGTCGAGCAAGATCATCATGCAGGCCGCAATCAGGGCGCAACTGAACAGGCTGTGATTTAGGTAACCTGTGATGCGGGTTACGTGGGTGGGCCGACTGATATCAGCCACACCGCGGTGATGCTGACGACATGGGGATCCGACACGGTCCGGAACAAGCGGAATACACAATTCCAGGCCGGGCCGGACACCTGGAAGTCATGTCATTCGGCGAGTGCTACTCGAAGGCCGGCCGTGTCGAGGACCAGGCGGTGCGGTCGGGCCCGGACCCGGGCTCTCGTCCACTCGATGAAAAGGCCGGTGATCGTGCCGGACGTTGCCGCCGTGTTTCGGTGTCTCGAAGTCACCCCCCACCGCCGCGTTCTGATCCGTTCCCGGATTCGCCACCAGGTGGGCCACGGTCTCGGGGGCGGGACAAGCTGACGCTGAGATGGCATCCTTGATCACGTCGGCTTTCATCGGGGCCGTGCAGGGGGCGCTACGGTGCATACGATTCGTGGCCGGCGAGTTGCCTCAACGCCTCTCTGGCACACCCCCCTGTTCAACAGCCGCTCCGGAAGCCCTCCTTCATGTCGATTGACCGCAAGTTCCTTCCGTCGCCCCGTTACCCGGGGGGCGGAACAACGTCCATGGCATCTCCACCAGACCCGCCATGTCACTGCGTTCTCGTCTGGCTGATCCCGATGCTGTGGACTGTCGCCTTCGGTCTGTGGGGGCTGTCGCGGCAGGGCAGTGTGTGGCGGGACGAGGCCGCAACCTGGCAGGTGGCCGAACGCTCCACCCCTGAGATCTGGCGCATGCTGGGGAACGTCGACGTCGTGCACGGGTGCTACTACCTGCTGATGCACGCACTGTTCGAATGCTTCGGGCCCAGCACCACAACGCTGCGGCTGCCCTCAGTGCTGGCCACGGCGGTGGCAGCGGCCTGCGTGGCGGTCATTGGCCACCGGCTGGCCGGCACGTGGGTGGGCCTGGCGGGAGGGATGGCGTTCGGGCTGCTTCCGGCCGTGCAGTTCTATCTCCAGGAGGGCCGGCCGTACGCACTGGTCGCAGCCGGAGCCGGGATCTCCACCTTGCTGCTCGTGACCGTGCTCCAAGGGCGTGTCCGGACGGTGTACTGGGCTGCCTACGGTGGCACCGTCCTGGTGAGTGGGCTTCTGAACTGGCTCTCGCTCATGATCCTTCCGGCGCACCTGGCGACTGTGCTCTGGACCCGAGCCGGGCGCGGAGTGTGGACACGCTGGACGACGGCAGCCGCGGCCGCCACGGTCTGTGTGCTGCCCCTGGTCCTTTTCAGCCGGAGCCAGTCCGCGCAGGTGTCATGGATCCCGCCGCTCACCTGGCACATGCTGATCGGCCCGGCGGTCCTGCTGGTGATCGGCGGCGTCGGCGCCGTACTGGACCGGCCCCGGGCGGGCCGGCTGTCGGTGGCAGCCGTCGGGCTGCCGTTGCTGGCGGTGCCCCACCTCGGCCTCATCGGTGTTTCCCTGGTCCAGCCCCTGTTCCTCGACCGGTACATTCTCTTCAGTCTGCTGGGTCTGGCGCTGCTGATCGGTACGGCCATCGGCGCGGCGGTACAGGCGGTCAGGCCCCGGCACCCGAGAGCGTCGGTGTGGATTCTCCCCGCGACGGTCGCCGTGGCGATGGCGGCTCTGCTGCCGCAGTCGCTGGCCAAGCGAGCCCCGGCGAGCCGAGTGGACGACGTCCTGGCGGTGGCGTCGGACGTGGAGCGGATGAAAGCAACCGGGAGTGCGGTGCTCTTCGTCCCGTCGGCACGCCGGGACACCAAGTCCGTCTCCCCGAGCGCCTTTGACGGTCTGCGGGACATCGCCCTTACGGAGAGCCCGGAGAAGTCCGGGACGCTGAAAGGCGTGGAGGCGAATCCGGAACGCATACGAGCCGCGATGCTGTCCCAGCGACGGATCATGCTGGTGACGGACGCGGCTCGGGTGGCGAGACCGGTGGCGGCCGAGCGGGACAGGATGAAGATCGCCGTACTGAAGAAGTACTTCACGGCAGTGGCCGACAAGCAGGTCCGTGGCCGCAGGGTGACGGTGTACGAACGGCTCGCGTCAGCTCACTGATCGACGGGGTGGTACCCGCCTTCAAACGCCCTGGTCGGCCGCCACCAGGATCGCCTCCGTCACGCGGGGCAGCGAGCCCGGGTGGAGCCACAGGAACAGATTGGGCTCGACCAGCTCCAGCTCCATCACCCGGAGCTCCCCGTCCGCCCCGTCGGCCAGGTCCACGCGCGCGTACAGCAGCTCCGGGGTGTCCGGCACGGCGGCCAGCGCCCGCTCGGCGACGGCCAGTTCGGCAGGGGTCGGCGTCCACGGCTCCAGGTCGGGGTGGGCCACCTTGTCCGCGTCGTAGGCCGTGCCGGCCGCCAGCACCGCCCGCTTGCGGCTGGCGTGCAGCAGCCGCCCGCCGAAGAACTGCAGCGCCCGCTCGCCGCTGACGTCGATGTGGGTCAGGTACGGCTGCACCATCGCGGTCAGCCCCTCCGCGTGCATCCGCGCGAGCTGACGCAGGGCCGTGTCCCGCTCGGCCGGCGTGTACCGGGCGGCGAACCGGGCGCCCGCGCCGAAGGTGGGCTTCACGACGAAGTCGTGGTCGTCCGGGAGGCCGTCCGCGGTCACGGCGTCGCCGGGCGCGAGGTACCGGGTCGGCACCACGGGCACGCCCGCCGCCGCGAGGTCGCCGAGGTAGCGCTTGTCGGTGTTCCAGCGCACGACGCCGGCCGGATTGGCCAGGCGCGTCACCGTCGCGCACCGCTCGGCCCACGCCACGAACTCCTCCGCCCGCCAGCTGTAGTCCCAGGTCGAGCGTATGAGGACCAGGTCGAAGCCGCCCCAGTCGGTGCCGGAGTCGTCCCAGGGCACGGCGACGGCGTCGGCCGCGGCCGCCCGCAGCGCATCCGCCAGCACCGGGAGGTCGCGGTCCTTGCTGGGCTGCGCCCCGGGGTCGTAGGTGGCGAGGGCTATGCGGGGCACGGCGGGCTCCTTCGGGACGGCGGGTGGTCGCCTCGCAGGCTAACAACCGCCGCCGCAACCGAAACACGCCGTTGACCTTCCCCTTTGGTGAGGCCCCAGCATCGGTGGCGGGAACCGGAGGACTTCGAGGTGCACATGGAGATGCTGACGATCGGCGCCTTCGCCAGGGCGTCCCGGCTGTCGCCCAAGGCGCTGCGGCTGTACGACGAGCTGGAGCTGCTGCGGCCCGCCCGGGTCGACCCCGGCACCGGCTACCGCTACTACGCGGTACAGCAGTTGGAGCGGGCCCGGCTCGTGGCCTGGCTGCGGCGGCTGGGGATGCCGCTGGCCGGGATCCGTGAGGTGTGCGCCCTGCCGCCGGCCGAGGCCGCGCGGGAGATCCGGGCGTACTGGGCGCGGGTCGAGGCGGACACGGCCGTACGGCGGGACCTCGCCGCGTTCCTGACCGACCACCTGTCAACGGAGTCGAGGAAGGACACCACCATGCTCGAACTGCGCTACTGCGCCCACACGGACACCGGACACGTCCGGACCGCCAACCAGGACACCGTGTACGCGGGCCGCCGGCTGCTCGCCGTGGCCGACGGCTGCGGCCCGGCGGGCGGCCCCGCGAGCGGTGCCGCCGTGGAGGCGCTGAAGTTCCTGGAGGGCGAGGACCTGGCGGCGGGCGGGGTGCTGAACCTGCTGGAGGACGCCGTGCAGGGCGCGAGCCGGGCGGTTCGGGACCTGGCGGCGGGCGACGAGGAGACCGGCACCACCCTCACCGCGCTGCTGTGGACGGGCTCCCGGCTGGCCCTGGTGCACATCGGCGACTCCCGCGCCTACCTGCTGCGGGACGGGGAGCTCTTCCGCATCACCCACGACCACAGCGTGGTCCAGTCGCTGATCGACGAGGGCCGGCTGACCCCGGAGGAGACCGCCAGCCACCCGCAGCGCGCCCTCCTGGCCAAGGCCCTCACCGGCGGTACGCCCGCGGCGCCCGACCTGCGGCTGCACGACGCCCGGCCCGGCGACCGGTACCTGCTGTGCTCCGACGGCCTGTCCGGTGTCGTACCGGACGACGAGATCCGCCGGCTGCTGACCGCGGACCCGGACCCGGACCGCGCCGTGCACGCCCTGATCGACGCGGCGAACGCCGCGGGGGGCCCGGACAACGTCAGTTGCGTGGTGGCCGAGGTGGTGGAGGCGGCGGCGGCGAGCCTGGTGTAGGAAGGGGGTGTTGGTGCCCCAAGCCCCCGACAGCCTAGGAGTGCTCCGCGTGTCCTTCCTCTTTCCGGCCCTGGCGGGCGGTCCGGGCGAACGAGTCGCCCTGCGGTTCGGCGACCGGTCGTTGACCTACGGGGAACTGGGTGCCGCGGCGGGAGCCGTGGCCGAGCGGATCGGGGAGGCGGGCCGGGTCGCGGTGTGGGCGACACCGGAGCTGGAGACGGCGGTCGGGGTGGTGGGCGCGCTGCTCGCCGGGGTGGCCGCGGTGCCGCTGAACCCGAAGTCGGGCGGGAAGGAACTCGCGCACATCCTCTCCGACAGCGCGCCCGCGCTCGTGCTGGCCGCACCCGGCGCCGCACTCCCGCCGCCGGTCGCCGGCCTGGCGCGCGTCGACGTCGACGTGCACGGTACCGGGACCGTTCCCGAGGACCGCACGTCCGAGGGCGACCCGGCGCTGATCGTCTACACCTCCGGCACCACCGGCCCGCCCAAGGGCGCCGTCATCCCCCGCCGGGCGGTCGCCACGACCCTGGACGCGCTGGCCGACGCCTGGCAGTGGACCGGGGACGACGTACTGGTGCACGGGCTGCCCCTGTTCCATGTGCACGGGCTGGTGCTGGGCATCCTCGGCCCGCTCCGGCGCGGCGGCTCGGTGCGGCACCTGGGGCGCTTCGACACCGAGGGCGTGACCCGGGAGCTGAACGAGGGCGCGACCATGCTGTTCGGGGTGCCGACGATGTACCACCGCATCGCCGAGGCCCTCCCGGCCGACCCGGAGCTGGCCAAGGCGCTCGGCCGGGCCCGGCTGCTGGTCTCCGGCTCGGCCGCGCTGCCCGTGCACGACCACGAGCGGATCCACGCCGCGACCGGGCGTCGGGTGATCGAGCGGTACGGCATGACCGAGACGCTCATGAACACCAGCGTGCGGGCCGACGGGGAGCCGCGCGCGGGGACGGTCGGGGTGCCGCTGCCGGGCGTGGAGCTGCGGCTGGTGGAGGAGGACGGCTCGGAGTTGAGCGCGTACGACGGGGAGACCGTCGGTGAGATCCAGGTGCGCGGCCCGAACCTGTTCACCGAGTACCTGGGCCGGCCCGACGCCACGGCCGCCGCCTTCACCGCCGACGGCTGGTTCCGCACCGGCGACATGGCGGTACGCGAGAGCGACGGGTACGTACGCATCGTCGGCCGCAAGGCCACCGACCTGATCAAGAGCGGCGGTTACAAGATCGGCGCCGGAGAGATCGAGAACGCCCTCCTGGAACACCCGGGGGTGCGCGAGGCGGCGGTCACCGGGGAGCCGGACGCGGACCTGGGCGAGCGGATCGTGGCGTGGATCGTCCCGACGGACCCCGGACGGCCGCCGTCCCTCGACGAGCTGGCCGACCACGTGGCCCGCCGCCTGGCCCCGCACAAGCGCCCGCGCGCCGTCCGTCACCTGGACGCCCTCCCCCGCAACGACATGGGGAAGATCATGAAGCGGGCGCTGGGCGATGCCTGAGCGCCTGTCGGCACGCGAGATACTCGCCCTGGTCACCGACGAGGCCTCCTTCACCGAACTCCCGTACCCGGCAAGGGATTCCAAGCCCGACGGGCCCCTCTCCTGGCAGGGTTACGACGCCTCGCGGGCCCGCGCCGCCGCACGAACCGGTGAACGGGAGTCCGTCGTGTGCGGCACCGCGAGGGTCGGGGGCACCCGGGCCGTGCTGATCGCGTTCGAGTTCGGCTTCCTCGGCGGCTCCCTGGGCGAGCGCACCGGCGACCGGCTGGAAGCGGCCTACGCCCACGCCCGCGCACACCGGCTCCCGGTCGTGCCGCTGATCGCCACGGGCGGCAGCCGGATGCAGGAGGGCATGCTCGCCCTCATTCAACTCCAGCGCGTCGCCCGCCAGTCGGTGCTCACCCGCGAGGCGGGCCTGCCGCAGATAGCCGTGCTCCGGGACCCGACGACGGGCGGCGGCTGGGCCACCCTGGGCGCCGGTGCGGACGTGGTCCTCGCCCTCCCCGGCGCCCAGGTCGGCTTCGCCGGCTCCCGCGTCCGCCCGCCCGACGCCGACCCGGCCGCGTACACGGCCGAGGCCCAGATGACGGCCGGCGCGGTGGACGCGGTGGTGCCGCCGGCGGAACTGAAGGGGACGCTGGGGTTGTGGCTGCGGCTGCTGACGGGCGGGGCGGTGACAGCGGGCTCGCCACCGGCGGCGCGGGCCACGGCGGAACCCCGGCCCACGCCGCCACCGGTCCCGGCCGCGGCGGAACCCGGGACCGCCCACCCGTCCCGGCCCCTCCCCGAGCCCGCCCCCGTCCCGCCCGCCCTCGGCGCCACAGGTCTCCCCCGCACCGGCTGGGCCGCCGTCCAGCGGGCCCGCTCCCGCGAACGCCCCCGCGCACAGGCCTACTTGGACGCCTACTTCACCCGCCGGGCCGCCCTCTTCGGCGACCGCTGCGGCGGCACCGACCCCGACGGCATGCTGTGCGGCTTCGGTGAGCGGGACGGTCGTACCGTCGCCTATGCCGCCCAGACCGGGGCGGCGACCCGCCCGGCCGGATACCGCACCGCCGCCCGGCTGGTCCGGCTGGCCGACCGGCTCGGCATCCCGGTGCTGACGCTGGTGGACACGCCGGGCGCGGCCAACGACGCCGAGGCCGAGCGGGAGGGCGCGGGCGCGGCGATCGCGGACCTGTTCGGCGCGGTGGCCGCCGCCCGCACGCCGGTCACCACCCTGGTCATCGGCGAGGGCGGTTCGGGCGGCGCGCTCGCGCTGGCCGCACCCGGCAACACCTGGGCCACACCGGACAGTTACTTCTCGGTCATCGCCCCGGAACTGGCGGCCGCGATCCTCAAGCGCCCGCCGGAGGAGGCCGAGGCGACGGCCGAGCAGCTGCGCGTCCGGCCGCAGGACCTGCTGGAGCTGGGGCTGATCCGGGGCATCGCGGACCGCCCCTGATCCACCTCTGCCTCACCCCCGTCGCCCGGACGATCTCCTGGGTCACCGAGCCGCCCCGGTCGTCGCCCGCCGCGGCCCGCAGGGAGACGTACGCGGCGCCGCGCGGGACGGTCAGCGTGCCGTGCCAGTCGGCCGTACCGCCGCCGGTGAGCCGCACCGCGTGCCAGGACGCGCCGTCGTTGTACGACACCTCCAGCCGCCCGCCGCCCAGCTTCCCGGTGCCGGACGCGCCGGAGACGTACTCCGCGTGGATCCCGACCGGCACCGGGCCGCCGCCCCGCACGTCGCCCGCCAGGTCGGCGCCGACGTCGAAGACGAGGTTGATCAGCGGGAGACGGGTCCAGTGGTCGTCCGGGGTGGCCGCCGACCTGACGGTCCACTCGCTGTGGCCCCCGGTCGCGAGTCCCCAGCGGTCGGCGTCGAGCGCGGTGTCGGTGACCACCCGATACGTGTGCTCGTCGGGGGGCGCGTCCCGTACGTACGCCCCGGAGCCGGTGCGCCGGTCCACCAGCGTGCCGTCCAGGTACACCGAGGTGGTCTGGGTCATCCCGGTGCCGTCGCTCCACACGTCGCCGAAGCCGGTGTGGTCGGGCCCGGAATCGCCCCAGCCCGGGGTGTCGAACTGGATCCGGTTCCCGGCCCGCTGCTGCCCTTGGCCGAGCCCGGTGCCCAGCCACGGGTGCCAGACCGGCCGGAACCAGTGCAGCGCCGGATGCGAGCCGCCGGTGTAGCGCACCAGCCCGCCGCGCTCCTCCAGGGCGCCGTCGCCGGCCGTCACGGACTCGTGCCACAGCTGGCCGGGACCGGTGGAGACGTAGTCGGTCCGCGCGGCCGGGTAGTCGACGCTCTCCTGGAAGCCGAGGCCGACGGGGAAGGTGCCGGTGACCGAGTACCGGAACTCGCCGCCGCTCACCGGGCGTACGGCGTGGAAGGCGACGCCGACGGCGGCGAGTTGGCGGGGCGAGGGACGGTAGGTCAGGTCCCGGTCCGGGACGGCGCCCGGATGCCCTTCCGACAGGTCGTACACGTACGGCGAGTTCCGCGTCCCCGTCATGTCCACCTGTCCGGCGCCGCGCAGCCGTGCCGCGTCGGCGGTGTTCACCGTGGCGATCGTCAGCGGACGGTCGGCGTTGTCGTTGGTGCCCCACCAGGCGATCAGCCGGCCGGGCGCGTCGTCCGCCACGAACAGGGCCCTGGCCCCCGCGTCCTGCGCGGCCCGGGCCAGCGCGGCCGGGTCGGCGCCGCCGGCGAGGTGCGCGAGCACGGCCTTGCCCCGCACGCCGGTGAACGGGCCGTCCCCGGCATCGACCAGCGGCAGCCGGGTGCGTCCCTCGAGCAGCGTGCCGCCCGGCTGGACGGTCGCCTCCCCGATCCCCTTGACCTCCAGCAGCGGCTTGGCGAGCCGCCACACGGTCCGGTACTCGAAGCCGCCCTCGGTGACCTTGTCGGTGGGCGCGGCGAAGACGCTGTCGTACGCCGGGGGCACCTGGACCGCGCCGAACAGGTCGGCGCCGGCCGCCTGCCGGTCGTACTCCATGACCAGCTGCCGGGTCTCGGTACGCCGGGCGACCTCCGCGGCGACCTCCCGCAACGCCCGTCCGTCCAGGGTTACTTCGCGGTCCCGGCCGAGGACGACCTCGGGTGCGGCGAGGAAGCCGAGTCCGAGGGAGTCGGTGCCGTGGCTGCCGCGCACGTCGAGGAAGGAGGTCAGGATGTACGTGCCCGGCTGGAGCCGCAGCTTCAGGGTGCCCGAGGCACCGACGTGCTCCGAGGCGGCGTCGGCGCCCTCGGCGAGGCGCTGCACGGTGAGATCGGCGGCGGTCGGCGCGCCGTCCCGGTCCGTGACATGGACGGTGAGCGTGTACCGCTCCTCCTCCTTGACCAGCCCGAACACCGTGTGCGCGACCGGTGTCCCGGCCGCCGACGCCACGATCTGTCCGCCGGAGGTGCCGACCGGCGCCCTGGACCCGTCGCCGGTCACGGTGGTGGACGCGGTGCCGTGCGCGGGCACGGTGAGCGCGGTGTCGGCGAGGGTGGCGACGCCGTCCGGGGCGCCCTGCACGGTGAGCGTCAACTCGACTGCGGCGTCGGAGGAGTTGGTGTAGGTGAGGGTTTTCGTCACCGGCCTGTCCGCGTCGTACGGCCATGCGTGGAAGCCGAGGTCGGCGCTCCCCGTGGCGGTGACCCGCGCGGCCACAGCATCGGCGACGGCGACCCGGCCCGCGCCCACCACGTAGGCGGAGTCGTCGAGTCGCTTCGACGTCGACAGCAGCGCGTCCTTGAGCTGCGCGCCGGTCCAGTCGGGATGTTCCTCGGCGAGCAGGGCGGCCGCTCCGGCGACGTGCGGGGTCGCCATCGACGTACCGCTCATGGAGGTGTAGCAGCCGCTGCCGGTGGTGAGCCCGGAGCGCGCGGCGAGGATGTCGACGCCGGGGGCCGCGAGGTCGGGCTTGAGGGCGTTGTCGCCGTACCGGGGTCCGGCGCTGGTGAAGGAGGCCGCCCGGTCGGCGGAGTCGACGGCACCGACGGTGAGGGCCGCGTCGGCGGCGCCGGGCGAGCCGATGGAGGAGGGGGTGCCGGTGTTCCCGGCGGCGGCGACGAAGAGGGCGCCGGTTTCGTTCGAGAGGGCATCGACGGCCTGTGCCATGGGATCGGTGCCGTCACTGGCTTCCGTGGTGCCCAGGCTCATGGAGACGATCCGGGCGTGGACGTCCCGTGCCGCCCACTCCATGCCCGCGATGATCCGCGACTCGCTGCCCGACCCCTGGTCGCCGAGCACCTTCCCCACGGCGAGGGCCGCCCCGGGCGCGACGCCCTTCTCCCTGCCGTCGGAGGCGGCTCCGCTGCCGCCGACGGCCGAGGTGACGTGGGTGCCGTGGCCGTTGCGGTCGGCGACGTCCTGCCCGTCGACGAAGCTCTTGGTGGCGCTGACCCGGCCGGTGAGGTCGGGGTGGCCCGGGTCGACGCCGGTGTCCAGGACGGCGACGGTGACGCCCTTGCCGGTCAGCCCGGTGTCCCAGGCGGCCGGGGCACCGATCTGCGCGTTGCTCGCGGCCATGCCGGCCTTGACGCGCCCGTCCAGCCAGACCTTGCCGATGCCGCCCTGTTGCGTGAACGCCCCCCAGAATGCACGCCCCTTGTCCGCCTCGACGGCGGCCCCGCGCAGGCTCGGCAGGGCCCGCGTCCGCTCGGTGCCCTGCGGAGTGGCGGCCCGCGCGCCCTTCCGGTACGTCACGATCAGCGGCAGCTCCCCGGTCCGGTCGTCGCCGAGCCCCTGCCGGATCAGCGCGCTGACATCGAACAGCCGCCGGTCCAGCGAGCCCGCCCGCAGGTACGGCAGCGCCTCGTCCGGTACGACGGTGATGTCCCCGCCGTCGCGCTGCGTGCGTACCGCCCCGGTGGCCCCCGGCGGCCGCGCCACGGTCACCGTCTGCTTGCCCTGCCCGAGGCCGGTGACGGTCACCTTGTCACCGGTGACGAGGGTGACGGTGGTGGCGCCGTCCGGGGCGCGCGTGCCCGCGGTGGCGGTCTCCCGTGCGGCCGCCGGGGCCGCCGGCAGGAGGGCGATGACGACGCCGGCCGACAGCAGGCACGCTCCGCGTCTGACTGGTCCTGTGGCCATCCACGCCTCTTCTCGGTCGAGTGCGTCGAGTACGTCGAGTGCCTACGAGCATGTGAGTGCAGCGAGGAGTGTCAAGTCACCTGTGAAGCCAATGGTGTTGAGCGGGGCCGGCGGGAACGTACCCCGGCGGGTTTCCGCCGGTGCGGACGGAGGCGGCACACGGAAGCGGGGACATCGCCAGTCGCTTTCGGCAACAATGGAGTTGCTACGCGATCACACACACGGGGGAGCGAGCGGTGCCATGAACAGGCTGGTGGAGTTCACGACCGAGGACGGCGCCGTCGTCGTCGTGGAGACCGCTGACGCGGCGGCCGGATCCCGCCTCGTGTCCCGCGGCGAGGGACCGGCCGCGCAGACCGCCCGCACCTTCGAGAGCGCCCTGGACGGTGTGCGCGCGGCTGCCCAGTCCGCGCTGCGGGTCTTCCGGGACGGCACGCTGCGGCCCGACTCCGTGGAGCTGGAGTTCGGAGTGAAGCTGAGCGCGGAGGCCGGAGCGGTGATCGCCAAGGGCGCGGCGGAGGGACAGCTGGTGGTCCGGCTGAGCTGGGCCCCGGGCCAGGGATCACCGGAGCGCACAGCCACAGTCCCGTCGGCCTCGGAGCCCACCGCCCGGTCATGAGACGCGCTGCCCGGCATGCCCGGACCGAGTGCGGGGGTGAGGTGGGGCGGGCTTCCTGGTGACCCGCAGCAAGGTGCTGACCTGCGCGCATGTCGTGCAGAACCGGGACCACCGGACCGGGAAGTGCCCCTGAAACCGGCCAGGTTAGCTCCGCCCGACGCGGCACGGCAGCCCCGCACCGGAACTGGCGGCGGCGCGACGGTAGCCCTCCCGGACGGCCGGGTGGTCGGCATGGTCGCGCAGAGCGCGGCCGAGCCGGACGTGCGTGCCGTCCGGATGCTGCCCGCCGAGGTCATGGCTCGCTACTGGTACCACCTCGGCAAACTGTGGCCGTCTCCCGCTGATGCCCGACCGGAGCATCGTGTTCCAGGCCGCCGCCGCACTCGGGGCACCTGTCGCCGGGTGTCTCGTGATCGGCGCCACTCAGGCCGAGTGGCAGGCGGCTCGTGCCGCGGGCGCACGGTTCGTCTGCGTCGGCGACAAACCCACGCGGATGCCGGCCCACGTCCTCCACAGATCGTGGGTGGCCTCCGCCGTCTCCCGCAAGCCGCCCGGTCCGTCTGAACCCCCGTTCAGCCGCACCCCGCCCGGCCCCCTCCAGAAGGCGCCCGCCCCCGTACCCCCGGATGATGCACAAGAGGAAGCCCTGTGCACTCGGGAGGATCTGCCGTGACCGTCCGTCTGGAGCAGTTGCGCCGCTGCCATTTCGCCGTGGATCTGGGAGCGGCCCGGACCCGCGTGTACATCAAGGGGGTGGGGCTCGTCGTGGACGAGCCGTCCGTCGCCGCCGTGAACACCCGCAACGGCGCCCTGATCGCGGTGGGCGAGTTCGCGGAGAAGATGACGGGACGGACGCCGAGTTACATCCGCGTCGTACGGCCCGTCTCCGGCGGCACCGTCGTCGACATCGAGATGGCCCAGCGCATGCTGCGCCAGCTGCTGGGCGACAAGATGCGCCGCGGCCTGCGCCGCAAGCCCCGGCTGCGCGCGGCGGCCTGCACCCCGCACGACGCCGGTCCGCTGGCCCAGCGGGCGACGGTCGAGACGCTGGTAGGGCTCGGTGCGCGGCGGGTGGAACTGGTCGACACGCTCATCGCCGCGGCGGTGGGGTGCGGGCTTCCCGTGGAGCGGCCCGAGGCGGCTATGATCATGGTGTGCGGGGCGGCCGCCACGCAGGTCGCCGTGCTCTCCCTCGGGTCGATCGTCACCGCCGAGCGGATCCCGGTGGGCGGCGAGGCCGTCGACCGCGCGATCGTGCAGCACCTGCGGCACGAGCACGAGCTGATGCTGCCCAGCCAGTCCGTACGGCCGCTCCAGCTCGCCCTGTCCGGCAACGGCCTGACCTCGCACGGCCCGGAGTCCACCGAGATCCACGGACGGGACGTGGCCACCGGCCTCGCCCGCAGCGTGCGGGTCGACACCGCCGCCGTACGCGAAGCCATCCAGACCCCGCTGACCGCCGTGCTCGACGGCATCGGCAAGGTGCTGCGGGACTGTCCGCCCGATCTGGTCGCCGACCTGGCCGACCGCGGGATCATGATGGTCGGCGGCTCCGCGCTGCTCCCCGGGCTCGACCAGATGCTGATCGAGGCGACCGGTATGCCGGTGCACATCGCCGAACGGCCCGACGTGTGCGCCATCCAGGGCATCGGCGCCATGCTGGAGGGCAGGATCGAGCCGCTGGTGATGGATCCGCTGGCCGCCTGAGCCCCCTCACCGGGGGGACGTCACCGCGCCAGGTAGCAGCGGACCGTGGTCCCGTCCTCCCCCGTGTGCAGCCGCACCAGGTCGGCGACCAGGTTGACCAGCAGCAGCCCGCGGCCACCGCGCTGGTCGCGGCTCGCGGGCCGGCGGCCGGCCAGCGGGTCGGTCAGCCGGCCCTTGTCGCGTACCTCGCAGACCACGTAGCCGCCCTCGGCCCACACCCGCAGGCGGCCCGAGCCCCCGCCGTGCACCACGCTGTTGGTGGTCAGCTCGGCCGTGATCAGCGCCAGGTCCTCCAGGCGGATGCCGGTGAGGCCGAGCCGGGCGCCCTCGGCGGTGGCGGTGTGCCGGGCCTGGGAGAGGGTGTCCGCCACGAAGTCGAAGGACAGCCCGTCGGGGACGGCGGGCAGCGGCTCGTTGTAGCGGGCGACGACCAGGTCGGGAGCGTACGCGTCGCTGCCTCGCTCCTCGGCGGCGCCGGCCGGGATGACGGTCGGGTGGGTGGCGTACGCGTCGGCGAGGACCCGCTCGTCGAGGCGCCCGGTGTCGTACGGGCAAAGGATGGTGACCTCGCGGCCCTGGAACGCCGCGTTGATCAGCGCCTCGTGCTGGACGCAGGCGGGGTACTCGGTGGCGTTGCGGCCCGCCCAGATCGGCTCGCCGATGATCCGCACCCGCCGGCCGGGCGGCTGGGTGTCGGCGAAGGCGCGCAGCACGCCGGGGATGATGCGGCCGGGGTTGCGCCCGGCCTCGCGCATGTCCAGGAACCGTACGGACTCGCCGTCGGCGCCCAACTCGCCCTGGATGAGCCGCAGGTTCTCGCCGGGCACCGCCACCGCGACGGGCTCACCGCCGGCGAGGGCGTCCCGGATGAAGGGCACCGTGCCCGCGAGGTACTGCTGCTCGTCCGCGTAGAACAGCGCGGGGTGCACGAAGGGTTCGGCCACGGCGGTCATGACTTCGACACCTCGATTGTCCGGAGGCCGGGCCAGAACAGTTCCAGGAGGCGCGGCAGGGCGGGGGGCGGCCGGTCCAGTACGATCCGGCGGCCGTCCCCGAGCCGCTGAGCGGCGCCCGCGAGCGCGTCGACACCCGCGACGTCCACGAACGTCACCGCGGAAAGCTCCAAGTGGTACACGTCCTCGTCCTCGCGAACAGCCTCTTCCAGCGCGCGTTCCCAGATCCCGCGCGTGGTCAGGCTGACCTCGCCGGCCGCCTGTACACCGGTCCGGCCGGGCAGCGGGCGGACCCGCAGCCGCGGCGCCTGTGCCACCGGCGCGGCGCTGCCCGGCGGGGCCTGCCGCGCGGGCTCGGGGATGGTCACGCCGACTCCTCGGTGTCCAGGTACACGGGTGCCCAGTATGCGCCGTCACCACCCCCCGAGTCGCACAGACCACCGGGAACGCCGGTTCCGTCCGTTTCTTCCGTTCGCGCCGGGGTGTACTCCGCCGCGCAGGGGGCAGGGGAACCGGCGAGCCTCGCCGGGCCCCCGCGGAGTCCCGCCCGCGGCTTCCGTGCGCGGAGCCCGGCGACTCGGCGTGGTGCACACGCGGCGCACGCGGCGCACCCGCGCGGAACACTGTCGGGGACAACAGGGCGGAGACATGACCTCAGTGGCACACGCACCTCTCTCCGGGCGGCTGAACACCCTGGTCATCGCTTCCCGTATGGATGCGGACCGAGCGGTGCTCACTCCCTGCGGCGAACTCGTCCACGGCTGCGCCGACACCCTCGCCACGACGCTGGCCGCCCTGCCCGCGGGTGCCGGCCGGGTGGAGCTGGACATGACGGGGGTGGACTTCATGGACACGGCCGGGCTGGAGTTCCTGGACCTCCTCGACGCATACGGCCGGCACCACGGCATTCCGGTCTCGGCCACGGCCTGGAACGGCCAGCCGCGCCGGATCCTGGAACTGGCGGGCCTCGACACCACGGATCCCCTGCACACCCCGGTCCGCACCACCGATCCGGAGCCGCCGGTCCCGGCTCCCGGGCCGTCCGCGGTGGCGCTGGAGCGCGCGGAGCGGCTGCACGTCCTGCAGGAGGAGATCGGCCAGTTGCGCCGGGCGATCGTCTCCCGCCCGCTGATCGACCAGGCCCGGGGCATCCTCATGGCCACCCACGCCTGCACCTCCGACCAGGCGTGGGACATCCTGCGGGAGACCTCCCAGCGGTCCAACACCAAGCTGAACGCCGTCGCGGCGGCGGTCACCGCCAGCGCCACGCCGGACGGTCCCCCGCTCCCCGAGGACCTGCGCGGCCCGCTGCGCACGGCGATCGCCGAGCACACCCGCTGAGGGGCGGTCCGTAGGGCAGGGTCAATAGGGCAGGACGCGCCCGGACGGCGTCCTGCGGTCGATCTCCTGGCCCCGGCGCGCTGCGGGCCGGCGGCTGACACGAACACGGATCCGGCGTTCCATGACGGGCGCCCTCCTGCCTCGTACGGCCTCGAACGTGCTGCCCCCAGCCTCGCCGCCGCGCCCGCCGGGCGCATCGCCCGGATGGGGGTACCTGTCTGGCCCCCGGGAATGAGCCGAGGCGGCTCCGACTACTCCCCCGGGAGGAGACCGACGCCGGTGAGCAGTTGCGGGGAGAGGTTCTTGATCATGGTGTTGGCCCAGCGGACCTGCCGCAGCGTCTGGGGGTGGCAGGAGGAGACCAGGTCGAGGAGCCGGGTGTCCTTGGTGGCCTGGGCGGCCTGGGCGAGCATCTCCCAGTAGAGGGAGTTGCCGGAGGCGGCCAGGTAGAGCTCGTGCAGGTCGTGCAGGAGCAGCAGTCCGGTCTCGGGGCGGCGCGCGAGGGTGCCGGCGGCCGCTTCGCGCAGGGTGGCCATGAGGCCGTACGTCGGCTGGCCGGGCTTCGCGAGGTCCAGGCCGTAGTGGTGGCCGGTGTCGGCGAGCCGGGCTGCGTGCTCGCGGGACCAGTCGGCGATGTCGGTCGCGACGTGGTGGATCTCGTGGTCGGTGCGGTGCCGTTCGGCGGCGGCCAGCAGTTCCTTCTCCAGCTTGCGCTCGCCGTGGTGCAGCGCCCGCATGGTGAGGGTGAGGCCGTTCACGAGCCGCTCCCTTCCCGGTCCGTGACATGGGTGGCGTGCGCCGGGGGGCCGCCGGTGGTCGGCGGGACACCGGCCGCGCGGGCGGGTGCGGAGGCCGTGGTGGTGGGGGCCGGTGCGGGCGTGCCGCGGCCGTGCGCGAACAGGCGGACGGAGGCGGCGGCCGTCTTGAACAGCGGCTGTTTGGAGACCGGGTCCCAGTCGGTGACCGTGGTCTCGTTGGCGGCCCGGCCGGTGACCCGGTCCGGCGGCCGGTGACCGGTGGGGGTGTCCCAGTAGCCGTAGTGGAAGGGCAGGAACACCATGCCGTCGCGGATGCCGGTGACGCGCAGCCGGGCCCGGACCGCGCCGCGGGGTGTGGCCACCTCCACCAGATCGCCCTCCGTCAGCCCTCGGGCGGCGGCTTCGGCGGCGGACAGTTCGGCCCACATCTCGGGTGCGGCGGCGTTGAGTTGGGGGACGCGGCCGGTCTTGGTGCGGGTGTGGAAGTGGTAGAGCGTACGTCCGGTGGTCAGCTGGAGCGGGAAGTCGTGCGAGGTGTCCTCGTGCGGAGGGAGGTACTCGGCGGCCTTGAGGACCGCCTTGCCGTCGGGGTTGAGGGACCGGTACTCCACCGGTTCGACGGCGGCCCCGGTGACCAGGTCCTTGCCGTAGCTCTCGCACCGGTCCGGGTGGGCCCAGGTGATGCCGTCGGTGTAGAGCCGCTCGGTGCCGTCGGGGCTCTCCTCGGTGCAGGGCCACTGGATGCCGGATCCGCCCCGGAGCCGGTCGTAGCTCAGGCCGGTGTAGTCGCAGGGCCGTCCGGCGCTGCACCGCTGCCACGCCCGGAACGCCGACTCCGGGTCCTGCCAGGTGACCAGCGGCCCGCCGTCCTTGTCGCGGAAGTCCATCCTGGCGGCGTAGTCGAGCAGGATGTCCAGGTCGGGGCGGGCCTCGCCGGGCGGCTCGACCGCCTTCTCCGCCAGGTGCACGGTGCGGTCGGCGTTGGTGAAGGTGCCGGTCTTCTCCCCCCAGGTGGCCGCGGGCAGCACCACGTCGGCCAGCTGTGCCGTCTCGGTGAGGAACAGGTCCTGTACGACGGTGAACAGCCGCTCCTGGGAGAGGACGGACCGGATGCGGGACAGCTCGGGCAGGGAGACGGCCGGGTTGGTGCCGGTGATCCACAGCATGCGCAGGGAGCCCTGCTCCGCGTAGCGGAACATCTGCATGGCGTGGGTGGGCGGGGCGTAGTGCGGAATGGTCTGCGGGGAGACGTTCCACAGCCCGGCCAGCTCGGCGACGTGTTCGTCGTTCTGCCAGTTCCTGAAGCCCGGCAGGTCTCCGTCGGCGCCGCACTCGCGGGTGTTCTGCGCGGTGGGCTGGCCGTTCATCTGGAGCAGGCCGGCGCCGGGGCGGCCCAGCATGCCGCGGATCAGGTGCAGGTTGTTGACCTGGACGGCGGCGGCGGTGGCCTGGTGGGACTGGTAGACCCCCTGCAGCACGGTGGACAGCAGCCGCTCGGCACCGCCGATGATCCCGGCGGCCTCCTCGATCGCCGCGGCCGGTACGTCGCAGACGCGCGCGGCCCACTGCGGGGTGCACGCGCTCACCCGGTCGGCGAGCTCCTCGTACCCGACGGTGTGGGCCCGGACGAACGCGTGATCGACCCTGTCCGTGCGGATGATCTCGTGCAGCAGCGCGTTGAGCAGGGCGACGTTGGTCCCGGCGCGGGGGGCGAGATGCACGGCGGCCCGGCGGGCCACGGGCGTGGGCCGCGGATCCACGCAGACCAGCCGGGGCGGCTCGGCCCCTTCCAGCCGGTCCAGGACGCGCATCCACAGCACGGGCTGCGTCTCGGCCATGTTGTGCCCGAACAGGGCGATGACGTCGGCGTGGTCCACGTCCGTGTAGGACCCGGGCTGCCCGTCACAGCCGAACGTCTCCTTCAGCGCCTCCGCGGCGGTCGACGTGCACAGCCGGGTGTTGCCGTCCAGGTGGTGGGTGCCGATGCCCGCCCGGGCGATGACGGCGAGGGTGTAGTACTCCTCCAGGAACAGCTGCCCGGTGGTGTAGAAGCCGACGGCCCCGGCCCCGTGCCGCTCCAGCAGCTCCTTGCTCCGGCCGGCCACGCGCCCCATGGCCCGCTCCCAGTCGCACTCCACCAGCCGCCCGCCCTCCCGCACCAGCGGCCGGGTCAGCCGGTCCGCCGAACCGTTGGCCTGCCACCCGAACAGGTCCTTCGGCCCGAGCCGGCCCCGGTTCACCCGGTCCCCGGCCCGCCCCCGCACCCCGACGATCTCCCCGCCGCGCACCGCGATGTCCATGGCGTCCCCGTTGGAATGCAGCAGCGAGGGAGCCTGCACCCACCGCTCCACGTCCCCTTCGCCGACGCCCGCCCGCAGGTACGTGTCGGTCCGCACGGGCCAGTCCTCGCCCGGCCGGTAGGAAGTACGCACACCCCAGGGCTCCGCGATCCGGTCCACCGACCCTCGCATCACACACCTCCGAGCCGATCACCTCTGGGCCCTGGGCCGAGTACCCGGGAGCGTGGCCGGTCAAATGAGCAACGGTGAGTGACCTCCTTGCCACTCGCTGCCGCGGCCGGGGCGGAGGGCGCTGGGGAGGGGTGCGGTCGCGGTGCGCGCTGGGTGGGTGGGGGCACGCCGGGTGGGGCCGGCGGGCTTGCGGCCGGTGGGGGAGGTGCGCGGGGGCGCGCCGGGTGGGGCCGGCGGCTTGCGGTCGGTGGGTGGGGTGCGGTCGCGCCTCGGGTACGGCCACGGGTGGCGGAGGCCGTACCCGCGGTGGGATCACCAGGCCGGCCGACTGGGGAAGTAGTCCTCGACGCAGAAGTCCAGCTGCTCGCCGGTGGCGTCGGCGACGGGGCCCCAGCTGTCGCCGGGCTCCATGGTGGTGTACGTGCCCGGGCGGCCGCCCAGTGAATCAGGCCCTTCGACGTGGCGGATCCCGGGGTGATGGAGATGGGCGACAGCTCCGGGCGTATCCCGCTCGGCCGCACCGAGGCGAAGCTCGACTTCTTCGAGCGGTACTTCGAGTCGCGGACCCGGGAGTGGTGACGCGGTAGGGCGGCGCTGGTACGCCGCCTGCGGCGGAAGAGACAGGGGGTCGCCCGGCCCACGGGCGCGAGAACGCGCGGGATCGCTGCTGAACGGCGGGGTGAGGCGTCCGTGGATGCCCCCGCCCCGCGCTGCGGCCCGGTCACCGGGATCTCATCACCCCCGAGTTGACGCCGCACGGGAGCACGAGAACAAGCCATCCGGAGTGACCGCGTGACGGAAGCGATCGAAACCCTGAACGCACGCCGGCACTGGGTTAGCCTCATCTTCCCTGGGAGGCGAAGTCACGTACGGCGAACATCACTTCGGGGGATTCGTGTCAGAACAGCGCCCGGTGCCGCCGGGCTCGGCGGCGAGCGAGACTGACGCGTTGCGGCAGGCCGGTGCCTCACCCCTGCGCTCCGGTGATCCAGGACAGGTCGGCCCCTATGTGCCGCTGGCACTGCTCGGCAGAGGGGGTATGGGACGGGTCTACCTGGCACGTCCCGTGGACGACAGCCCCGGCCTCGTCGCGGTGAAGGTGATCAGGCCGGAGTACGCGGAAGACGCCAGGTTCCGGCGCCGGTTCGAGCGTGAGGCGTCGGTCCACGCCCGGCTCCGTACGCCACACACGCCGAGATTGCGCGGCACGGGCTTCCGGGACGAACTGCTGTGGATGGCCACCGAGTACCTCCCGGGGCTCGATCTGGCGGACGCCGTACGGGAGGGCGGTGCCCTGGAGGTGGCCGCGGTCTGGAGGTTGGTGGCGGAGCTGGGGCAGGCGCTTGCCGACCTCGCCGCCGCGGGGATCGTGCACCGGGATCTGAAGCCGTCCAACGTGCTGCTGTCCGTCCGGGGCGCGCATGTGATCGACTTCGGCATTTCGAAGGCCGTGGACGCGAGCGCGATCACCGGCACGGACAACCGGGTGGGAACTCCGGCCTACATGTCGCCCGAGCACCTGAGGACGGGCAGGTCCGACACGGCGTCGGATGTGTTCTCACTGGCCGGCACGCTGGTCTACGCCGCGGCCGGGCGTGCTCCGTTCGGCGACGGCACGGGTGTCGACGTGATGCACCGGGTGGCGTTCGAGGAACCGGACCCGCAGCTGATCGGCGAGATAGCGTCGGCGGACGCGGCGCTCGGCTCGCTGCTGTCCGCCTGCCTGGCCAAGGAGCCCGGGCGGCGGCCCACTCCGCGGGACCTCATTGACGCGGCCGGGGCACACTCCAGGACGTCCGGCTGGCCCGAGCCGCTGGGCGGCAAGGTGCTGGCCCGGCAGCGGGCGTACGAGGTGCTGTACCGTCTTCCCGCCGAACGGAGGGCTCGCTCACAGTCCCGGGACGCCCCGGTGAAGGCGGTGAGTCGGCCTGCTCCGCCTGATTTCCTACCACCGGTGGAGGCGGCAGATCCTGCAGCCGCCACAGCGCCGGGGCGGTTACGCCCGGCGGGAGCCGGCCCATGGGCACGGAGGAATCCGGTGCTGGCCGTCGCCGCGGGCATCACCCTGTGTGCGGTGGTCGCGGGGGTCCTGCTCTCTCGTCAGGACGCCCCCGCCACCGCTCATTCTCGCGGAGCCGGTACGGCGGCCTCCGCCGGTACCGTGCCTGGCGATACAGCCGTCTCGCCGACGCCCAGGGTCTCGGACGGGACGTCCGCCGGGGGAGCGTCCGGCAGGAGTGTCGGCAGCGCCGCCAACGCCGGCGGCAACCTCTCGCGGCCCGAAGCCTCCGGCTCCGCCGACGACAGCCGACGAGACGATCCCGCTGATCGCGCACATCGCGCTGATCCCGCTGTCGAACCCAGCGCCCCCGCCGACGCCACTCCGTCCTCGAGCAGCCGGCCCTCCGACCCCGCAGCCCCGCCCTGGATCTCCGACTGCACGTACTACTCCGGCAACGGAAACACGCGCCAGGGGGACAGTGGCAAACGCGTGTTGCAGGTGCAGTGCATCCTGACCCAGCGCGGGTACGACGTGGGCAGCTCCGGAGTGGACGGCGACTTCGGCTCCGGAACGGAGTCCGCAGTGCGGAACTTCCAGAGCGACAAGGGGCTGGACGCCGACGGCGTTGTGGGCCACGAGACCTGGACCGCGCTGCGCAGCAGGGATTGACGATCGCTCGAGCGGCGGGGGCCTTGCAGCGGATTCCCGTTCCGACGCGAAGATGCTCCGCCCCTGACGCCGGGGCAGACGCGCATGGCCCGAGTGTCGATCACCGTGACGCCGCCGCCGAGCAGCCGGACCGGCGAGTGCACCCGCAGTTCGCGTACGCGTCGGCGAGTTCCGTGGTCAGCACCCGCTCCAGTGCCCGCTCCAAGGTGTCCGGCCCGGACTTCCGCCCCGTCCACCGGGCGAACGGCGCGGACGGCCACTGCAGGACGGTGTCGTCCGCGGTACGCACCGTCAGGCCCCCGGCACCTCCGCCGTACTCCAGCGACGTGGTCGTACGCGTCGTCACCAGGGCGGAGGAGGGCAGCAGCCGGCACCGCGGGAAGGCGTTGAGCAGCGTGTTCTTGCCGCTGGACGCCTCGCCGAACACCGCCACCCGCAACTGCGGGTCGGCCGTGCGCGCCTGAACCGCGCCGAGGCGGGCGCGCAGCTCGTCGGAGCGCTCGGCCGGGAGGCCGAGACCGTCGAGCAGCCCCTCGATCCACCGCAGATGCCCGGCGACCACCGAGGTCCAGCCCGCTGCGGGACCGTCCACCACCAGCTGTTCCGTCACGGCGTCAGCGCAAGAACGACTGGATGGTCGAATCCTCGTCACGTGATGGGACCGGCGGCGGCAGTTCCCGGCGCGACGAACTTCCTGGCGTGCGTTCAGCAGTTGCTGCGAAGGTGGGCCCGTGAGTCGGCTACCTGCTGACTTCGTCCTCCGGCGCGGGACGCCGTCGGGGAGGGACACCAGTGATGGCAGGGCGGGTCGGAGAGTCGGAGAGGCGATGCGTGAGCCGCCCCGGACCCTGCACACCGCGTTGGGGCCTCGCCGTAGACGGACCACAGCCTCGCTTGATCGGGCATGATCAATGCGAGCCCCTCGACCGCCTGTTGCGCGGCGGGGAGGCGACCCACTGATCATGTAAGGAGATGGCGTTGTCCATCTGGGAAGCACTGGCCGTCCTCTCGGCCGGCATCGGAGCCGGCACGATCAACGCCATCGTCGGCTCCGGCACCTTGATCACCTTCCCGGTGCTGCTCGCCACCGGGCTCCCCCCGATCACCGCCAACGTTTCCAACGCCCTCGGCCTCGTTCCCGGCTCCATCAGCGGAGCCGTCGGCTACCGCGCCGAACTCCGCGGACAGGGCCGCCGCGCACTCGTCCTCGGCCTGACCGCTCTCATCGGCGGACTCGGCGGCGCCATCCTCCTGCTCGCCCTGCCCTCGGAGGCCTTCGACACGATCGTCCCCGTACTGATCGCTCTCGCGCTCGTCCTCGTACTGCTCCAGCCGCGTCTCGCCAAAGCCGTACAGCGCCGCCGCGAGGACAACGGCACCACCGGCCGCCCGCACGGTGGGCCCGTCCTCCTGGTCGGACTGCTCCTCGCGAGCGGGTACGGAGGCTACTTCGGCGCCGCCCAAGGGGTCATCTACCTCTCCCTGATGGGCCTGCTCCTCGACGAGGACCTGCAACGCGTCAACGCCGTGAAGAACATCCTCGGAGCCGTCGTCAACGGCGTCGCCGCCTGCTTCTTCCTCTTCGTCGCCGAGTTCGACTGGACGGCGGTCCTGCTGATCGCCGTCGGCTCCGCCCTCGGCGGGTACATCGGGGCCAAGGTCGGCCGCCGCCTCCCGCCCACCGCCCTCCGCGCCGTCATCGTCGCCGTCGGCGTCATCGCGATCGTGCAGCTCCTGCTGCGCTGACTGCGGTTGCCGGGACATCGTGGGACGAGGGTGCGATGAAGCAGCCGTTGCCTCTCCTGTAGGGCACGGCCGAGGCGTGGAGGGATCTGGGTGGGTCCGCTGTCCTGTCGTACAGGCTGTCGGACCGGCGGTCCTGACACGCGATCTGCTGCAGTCCCGCCGCCGCGGAGGACAGCGCGTGGAGCTGTCGCCGGAGCAGGAGGCGCGGTGGATCGCGGCGGTTGCGCCCAGCGCTGCGGGCTGGGGTGTGTCGAGCCGCACGCGCACTGACACGGCGTGCGCTCAAACGGGATTCGGCCATGGTGCGACGGACGGGTGCGGAATCCGTACGCCTTGCTTCCGAGGCCCTTCCGCGTGCGAGGGGCGGGATCACCCGTGGCGCTCGGCGCGAGTGACGGGAGGGGCGTGTGGGGTGGCGGAATCTGGTTCCGCGTCCGCCACGGGACGTGTCGTTGTGGTTCTCTGGCGGGACGCCGGCCGAGGCCCGCAACCCGGAGGCCGACGTACGTGACCGAGGTGATCCCGGGTACGTGATGCGGGTATGCGCCCGACGAGACGACGTGCCCGACGCGCCTGGCCCCTCGTGTGTCCTGCGGTGAGAGAAGGGTTCCCTCCCATGCCGGTTCCGCACGCACCGACCCCGTCGATGCCGTCGGCCGTCTCCGGTACGACGGCCGGCCCGTTCGCCGCTCTCGTCGGTCTTGCCGACAGGCTCGCCGAGTGGGGCGGCGGCCCTGTCGCGACGGTGGCGGGCCGGATCACCGGTGCTCTCGTGAGCCCGCTTGCGAGTCCCCTGGCCCCGGACGACTACCTCGGCCTGATCGACCCGCTGCTGTCCGCTCGCCATCCCGCGGGCCGCGTGGTCGCCGTGCGGCCGGAGTGCGCCGGGGCGGCCACGCTGGAGATCCGTCCCGGGCGCGGCTGGGCGGGGCACCGGGCCGGGCAGTACCTGCCGGTGGGAGTGGAGATCGACGGCGTACGGCACTGGCGTACGTACTCGATCACCTCACCCCCCGAGGCGCCGGGCCGAACGCTGACGATCACGGTCAAGGAGGAACCCGGCGGCCGGGTGTCCCCGCACCTCGTGCACCGGACCCCTCCCGGCGCGGTGCTCCGACTCGGGCCCGCGCAGGGCGAGTTCACGCTGCCGGAGGATCCGCTGCCGCCGCGGATGCTGATGGTGACGGCGGGCAGCGGCATCACCCCGGTGGCGGGGATGCTGCGCGCCCTCGCGGGCCGCCGCTCCCCCGGGCCCGCCCCCGACGTAGTACTGCTGCACAGCGCACCCGGCCCGGACGAGTTCCTCTTCCGTGCCGAACTGGCCGGGCTGGCGGCCCGGTTGCCCTGGCTGAGCGTCCACGCGCGGTACACCCGTACCGCGGGCCGGCTGGCCCCGGAGCACATGGGCGTGCTCTGCCCGGACTGGTACGACCGGGAGACCTGGGCCTGCGGTCCGGACGGACTGCTCGACGCACTGGAGCGGCACTGGGCGGCGGCCGGCGCCGGTGAGCGGCTGCGCGTGGAGCGTTTCCGGCCGGCCCCCGTGCTGTCGCCGGGCGCCGGCACGACCGGCGGCCGGATCCGGTTCGAGCGCAGCGGCGTCGAGGCCGACGCGTCCGCGGCCGTGCCCCTCCTGGAGACCGGGGAGGCGGCGGGTGTGGCGATGCCGTACGGCTGCCGCCGGGGGATCTGCTTCGGCTGCCTCGTCCCACTGGTCCACGGCCGTGTCCGCGATCTGCGGACCGGTGAACTGCACGGTGAACCCGGCGAGTTGATCCAGACCTGCGTCAATGGTGCGGCAGGTCCGCTCGCCCTCGCTCTCTAGGCCCCTCAAGGAGCCTGTGATGTCCACAACTGTCCTGCCGGTCACCCCCTTTGAGTCGCACCAAGATCGCACGGAGCTGCTCGGCGAGGAGCTCGATCGGGTCCGCGCCGAGGTCGTCGCGGTGCGCGGCGCCGAGGACGCCCGCTACATCCGTACGGTGATCGCCGCGCAGCGCGGCCTGGAGATTGGCGGCCGCGCCGCCCTCGCCGTATCCCTCTTTCCGCCCGCCTGGCTCGCGGGCACAGTGATGCTGACCACCGCCAAGATCCTGGAGAACATGGAGCTGGGCCACAACATCCTGCACGGCCAGTGGGACTGGATGGGCGACCCGGCGATCCACTCCACCACCTGGGAGTGGGACTTCCTCACTCCCGCCGACGCCTGGAAGCACACCCACAACCACCTGCACCACACCTACACCAACGTCGTCGGCCTCGACCGGGACCTCGGCTACACGATCCTGCGCATGAGCCCTGACCAGCCCTGGCATCCGGCCCACCTCCTCCAGCCGCTGTACACCGCCCTGCTCGCCCCCGTCTTCGAGTGGGGCATCGCCCTCTACGACCTGGAGGCGGACGCCGTTCCGTCCGGCCGCAAGAGTGTGCGGGCCTTCCTCGGCGACCTGGCCGGCCTGGCCCGCAAGGCCGTGCGCCAGGCGGCCAAGGACTACGTCCTCTTCCCCCTGCTCGCGGGCCCGTCCGCGCTGCCCTGTCTGGTCGGCAACGTCACCGCGAACGGGCTTCGCAACATCTGGGCGCACACCGTGATCTTCTGCGGCCACTTCCCGGGCGACGTCCGGACCTTCTCGTACGAGGAGGAGCAACTGGAGGGCGAGACGCGCGGTCAGTGGTACCTGCGCCAGATCCAGGGATCCGCGAACATCGAGGGCGGTTCCCTCCTCCACATGCTCACCGGCAACCTGAGCCACCAGATCGAGCACCACGTCTTCCCCGACCTGCCCAGCAACCGCTACGCCGAACTCGCGCCACGGGTGCGCGAGATCTGCGCCCGGCACGGGATCACGTACGTGAGCGGGCCGCTGTGGCGCCAGTACACGTCCATGTGGGGCCGCGTCCTGCGTCACTCGGTGCCGGATGGGTCCCGGCTCCGCCGGGCTTGGGCCGGCTGACGGGGGCGGGCATGGAGGCTGCTCGTCAACTCGCCGTCTCGGATCGGCCGGCTCGGGCAAACCGGTCCCGGGTCACCGCGGCTGCTGGGCAGAGTCCGTACGGCCAGCCGGAGGAGTACCCTGGTGTTACCGAGGGTATTTCGCGCATCGGCCTCCATGCCTGTGTCGTTTTCGGCGATTGATTACACCGGGCCGGTTCCGACCGCTCCGGAGCAGGGTTCGCATCATGACTGCGACCGTTTCGTACACGCCGACTCTCGAAGACCGGCCCTCCTCTCCATCTCGCCGCATGTCACCGGCTCTCACCGGTTCGGCCTCGGCTCTGCTGAAGGGCGCCTGGTGGCCCCGCTCCCGTGATCCGTGGGCGGAACTTTCCTCATTGACTGTCGTGCTCGATCCGCAGACGACTCCCGTCTCGGCCGCCTGGCTGATGGCCGCCGCGAGCGAACCACTGCGCACGTCGACCACGGTCCGGCTGATGGAGGAGGCGGCGCGTCTGCGCACGGTGGCGGCGACCGACCGGGCCGTACAGGCCGTCTGGGACGCCGAAGGAGGCCACGAGGCTCGCGCTCCGAGAGCGCGTCCACGGATCCCGGCCGTCACTGCACCGGTAATCGGCGTCCCGGCAGTCGCTCTTCCGGTACCGCATCCGGCACAGGGGGTGTGAGGGCCATCGAGATGTTCCTGACCGTGGTCGTGCTCCTGGCGATGGTGGCCGTGGGCGTGCTCCTGATCCATCTGCTCAACGACCAGCACGACGAGCGCATCACCGCCTTCCCCTACGGCCGCTCCCGGTCGGCCGTCCGGGAGCCGGCGCCTTCGGTCCCGCGGAAGGTTCGCGTTCGTGCCGGAACGAGCGGCACCGGTGATCGCCGCGGCCACCGCGACGGGGAACGCGGACGGCTCAGGCCACGGCGCCGGACCCGGACCCGGACCGGGACCCGGACCGGGACCCGGACGTGAGAGAAGTGAGTCGTCGTGCTTCCCGCAATACCCTCCGTCAGGCTTCTGGCAGACACCATGGTCGCGGTGCGGTCGGGTCGGGTGTACCGCCTCCTGGCGCAGGGCCTGGGCGGGGAGCCGGCGGCTCTGTACCGGTGGGCTCACACGAGATGCCACCCGGTGAGGCATACCGCCGTCCCGGCCCGCCGGCACTTTCCGAACCGTCCAGTCCCTGACATCCGCCGGCCGAGGTTCGCCATGACGATCGCGGCGACGGGGCGGCCCGGCGAGAGGTACCTTCGGAAGCCCGGTGCGCGGCGAAGGCTTCCGGTGGCTCGGCCACGACGGAGCACTGGCGATCAGCTGGCGCAACTCACCCGGTCGGCGGCGTCTTCGCGATCACCTTCCGGACGGCTCAGCCGCCGGTGGTCAGCCGCACCCTCGGTCTTCCGCGGAGAGCCGCCGCAGCGCACGCCGCGGCCCCGCTGCGTCAGCCGTGAGAGCGGCTCACCCTCCCAGGTGGCGACCAGAGCCGCGGCCACGTCCGGAAGTTCGGTGTTGCACTGCCGCGACATGTCCGCCGGCAGGCTCCTGGCCGGCCCACGGCGGCAGGGGGCCAGGACCATCACCGTGCCACAGGCCTGCTCGACGACCGCACGGGCGGCCGGCGCCCGCCGCGGCTGATCCATCTCGGCGCGCAGCGCCACGACATCCTCAACCCGCCGGGTCCTCCCGCACCGAGCCCTCGGCCCGTGTGATGCACGGCATCCATCTCTCCACGATCTTCGCGCGCCCGGTGTGACTGAAAGCCGCCGGGGAACCTCTGGATGCCGGGCCGGTTCACCGGTCACCCGCGGCGTTCCTGGTCGCGCCGGTCCTCGCGCCTCCAGCGCGCCCGGTTCTGACGGCTGTAGCGGCGGTCCCAGCGGTCCTGACGGTCCCGGCGCTCCCGGTAGTCCCGGTAGTCCCCGAGATCGGAACCGTCGCCGCGGATCCAGCCTCCCCCGCGATCGCGGCCGTAACGGGTGACGCCGAAGAGCAACACGGCCGCGGCCACCCACCAGAGGGGATGAAGAAAGCCGAGACCGAACAGGACCACGATCAGGATGACAAGCAGAACGAACACGGCGGGCCTCCCCGGAGCGGACCAACGCATCGCAGCCGGGGGCCGGGGCCTGTCCGACAGCCTAGCCCTCCTCAGAGGTTGCGGACAGCCACCCATGTCCGCGGCTTCCGACGGAACCGGTCGGAACCGGATGGCCACTTGACATCTGTCCGGGGAGTGCGGCGAGGGCTGGCGTACGCGGTACGGCCCGAGCCCCCCGCAGCGTCGATCACCTCTCGCGCTCCTCCGGGGCGCACCTCCCGCCACCGGCCGAGCCGGTCAACGCTCCCCCGGCTCCGTTTGCCCCGGCGGCCCCTGCCCGGCTCGCAGAACTCCCGCACGTCGACACTGGGATCGATCAGCGCCAGAATCCGCTCCCGGACCGTACCGAGGTCGGACCGAGCGGCGGCGGCCCGCAGCTCCAGGCGTCGGCGCAGCCGGCGGTCCTCGGCGAGCTGCTCCCGCACCAGCGCCAGGAGTTCGTCCCGGGACAGCGCGCCGAGCCACGCTTGCAGGCCGGAGGCTCCTGCCCGTGCGGCGGCCCGCTGAGACGGGATCGTCTTCGCCCGCCGCAGCACGGTCAGCCCCACCGCCACACAGTGCTTGCAGAAGTTGCCCTCCTGCCCGTAGGGGCAGTCGCACCATCCCGAGGGCCCGTCGTCCCCGCCAAGCGTGAGCTCCACCTCGTAGACATCCGTGCCCTGCACCACGGCGGTGACCGAGCCCTCCCCCACCTCCAGACCGCTCACCGCGTCCAGATACCCCAGCCCCCGCTCGAAGGACCGGGCCCCGGCCAGCGCCCGCAGATCATCCTCGCCGAACCCCACGACGTTCCGTGCCACACCGGCGACTGTTTCGCCGGACTGCACCGCCGTCGCTGTCGCCGTCCAAGCGGCGCAGTACAGCTGCAGCCCGGCCATGAAGGGTCGGCGCCCTGCGCGGGTGCCTGCGGATTCCCCGTCCACACCGCGCAGTGTCCACCCCGGTGCC
Organism: Streptomyces sp. NPDC051636; assembly: GCF_044453765.1. Classification (NCBI taxonomy): domain Bacteria; kingdom Bacillati; phylum Actinomycetota; class Actinomycetes; order Kitasatosporales; family Streptomycetaceae; genus Streptomyces; species Streptomyces sp. NPDC051636. The sequence continues at coordinate 126,411 of NZ_JBITDA010000024.1, forward strand.
CGGAGTGGACACTCATGGCCATAACCGCGGGCCAGCACACCTGTCCGGACCTGCAGACGAGCTTGTACGCGCATCGCGGCGTGCCCGGAGAACCGTTCGGGAAAGCCTCCCCGAGCGACGAGGAGGGTGGCTTCGGGCTGTCCGACACGCAACCCGAGGACTATGCTGCTGCGTGGACGTCCCAGACCCCGGCGGCATGTTCTTGCTGAGCACAGATGCTGCGGGGAGCGGACCTTTCGTCCGCCGCCCGGCGCATCCCTGGAGGGAACTGGGTGGGTCTTCTGTCCTGCTGTGCAGGTTGTCTGGGCCGGCTGTTGCCCTGCCTCCGCCGAACGTACGCCCCGCCGGGAGCGCGCCAACAGGGCCGGGAATTCCGGCGTCACCGCGCGCGCCGGCCGATGGTCGTCTGAACCGAGGCGTCATGCCCCTCCCACAGCTCACCGTCCATCGCCATGACCGAAGGAATCGGGCGCTGATCACCCTGGCCGGTGAGATCGATCTCGAATCCGCGCCGTTGGTGCGCGTGTCCCTGGAGCAGTGCTTGCGGGACGGTATCCGCACCATCGACGTCGATCTCATGCCCATCACCTTCTGCGACTGCAGCGGCCTCAACGCCTTCCTCCACGCTGCGCAGCAGACCACCGTGGCCGGCGCTGCCCTGCGACTGCACCACCCGCCGACGACGCTGGCTCGGATTCTTGACCTCACCGACTGCGGCTTCCTCCTCCTCGGCCTTCCGTCCGGCCGGCTGCCACCTCCTCCCGGGGACACCCCGGCCGTACCCACTCCAGTCCCGCCGCACGGGTCTGTCCCGCTGACGCCTGTTGTCTCGGGCGATGTGCGATGACAGTCGGCCCCCGGCAGGAGCAGTCCTGGAAGCCCGAGGGCGGCGAGCCGTCCGCCACGGCTCCGGCGCGATCGCGTCGGCTGAACCGTTGGCTGGTGGAGGGCCTGCATGAGGACCTGGCGGATCTGTATGCGGAGTCCCACGCCACCGCGCCGAGTGATCCATACCGTGGTCCCAGCCGCCAGAACTTCCCGAACCGTCTCGCCACGGACATGCGCCGACCGCGATTCGCCATGGTGATCGCCGAGACGGACAGCCTGAGGGGATGCGCCTTCGGATTCCCGGTACACGGCGACGGCTCCTGGTGGCTCGGCCTCGACGCACCATTGCCACGCAGCATCGAGCAACTCACCGTGTCCGGCGGGGTCTTCGTGCTCGCCGACATCCTGATCCGGCCGCACCCGCAGGACCGTGGCCTCGCCGGTCGTTTGCGGGAACGGCTGCTGACCGGCCACCAGGCGTCACTCGGCGCCACCTTGGTGGCCGAGGCCGAACGCCAGGCCCTCGCTGCGCTCCGTTCCTGGGGGTGGCTGGACAGCGGAGAGCTCCGCAGGCCGACCGGCCCCACCACCTTCCGCGCACTGGTACTTCCCCTCGGGGTACGCACCGCAGCGAGGCTGGAGGGCCTTGTCACGATGCCTGGAGGCGGCGGTCCGGGTGGCGCCTGACAGCCGGTCGGCGCGTATCCAGGTGCTGGTGGCCGAGCATGCTGCCCGACGCGGTGCTCGGGTCGGGGTGGTGGACGTGTGCACCGCGGCCGTGGCCGCGCTGCCGGTCGGCGGGGCCGGGCTGTCGGCGATGTCCCGGACCGCGGTGAGCCACCCGCTGTGCAGCACCGACGACATCAGCGAGCAACTGGAAGAGCTCCAGCTCACGCTGGGTGAGGGGCCTTGCGTGGACGCCTTCGCACGCGGCTCGGCCGTCCTGACACCCGATCTGCTCACCATCGAACTGCAGGATCACTGGACGGTGTTTGCCGATGCGGCCCTGGAAGCCGGAGCCCGCGCGGTCTTCTCGCTCCCCCTCCAGATGGGGGCGATCAGCCCGGGAGTTCTGGACCTGTACGCCAACATTCCGACCGTACTCGACACGGAGGAACTGGCCGACGCACTGGCGTTCGCCGATCTCGCGACTCTTCTCCTGCTCGGCACAAGGATCGACGAGACGGGCGCACCGACCGACGTACCAGTGCCGGACCGCAGCTTCCAGGACCTGGGCGCATACCGAGCGGAGATCGACCAGGCCAGCGGCATCCTGACTGTCCAGCTCGGTGTCGGCATGGAAGAGGCCTTCGTCCGACTCCGCGCCTACGCCTACATGAGGGGACGCCGGCTCGCCGACGTGGCCGCAGACGTGGTGGCCCGACGGCTTCGTTTCTCACCGGACGCGGAGCCGGACCAGGCCGATGAGGAAACCTGACGCATGGGTGCCGACCGCGGAAAATACCGTACTTCCCGCCCCTTCGGGCAGGGACTGGTCTCAATCGAGGATGCCCACGATGGATCAACAGCTCCTGGCCAAGACCTTCGTCGAGCTGGCCGACAACCTGGTCGCCGACTTCGACCTCATCGACTTCCTGCGCCTGCTGACCGACCGCTGCGTCGGCATGCTCGACGCGAGCGCCGCCGGGGTGCTGCTCGCCGACCGGGACGGCAAACTCCGCGTCATGGCCGCATCCGACGAACAGGTACGCCTGCTGGAACTCTTCCAGCTCCAAAACGACGAAGGCCCCTGCCTCGAGTGCTTCCGCACCGGCACACCGGTGATCATCCACGACCTGACCCGGGAGGTCGATCGCTGGCCGCGCTTCGTCACGGTGGCCCACCGCAGCGGATTCGGGGCCGTCCAAGCCCTGCCCATGCGCCTGCGGGACGAGACCGTGGGCGCCCTGAACCTTTTCCGCGCCGCTCCCGGCCCCTTCGACCCGCCCGCCACACTCATCGCCCAGGCGCTGGCGGACGTCGCCACGATCAGCCTGCTGCAACAACGCACCGCCCACCGCAGCACGGTGCTCAACGAGCAGCTGCAGACGGCGTTGAACAGCCGGGTGCTGATCGAACAGGCCAAGGGGAAGCTCGCCGAACGCCAGCGCATCGACATGGAGCAGGCCTTCACCGCGCTGCGTGGCTACGCCCGCGCCCACAACCGGCGCCTGGCCGACGTGGCCCGCGCCTTCATCGACAACTCCGAACCCCTCGCCGGTCTGGGGTCCTGACCCATGCCCTGGCAAGGTGGGGCCACCATCCGCCGCCGCGATGCCTCAACGACCACCCCGGACGACGGACTGCCTGGTCGAATCCAGACTCCGTGCCGCGCACCTGGTCGATCACCGTACGGCTCGCCGTCGCCTGCCCCAACTGATCAGGACTGGCACCACAGTTCGACGGCTGGGACCAACAAAGGCGCATCCCTCCCCTGAGGCCACCTGGTGACTGGTGGGTACCTCACAGGGCAGTCATCCTGTCCATGCTGGTCAGCGGCGCGCCAGTTGGCGTTCGCCGGCCGCACCGGGGTGGTAGGCCGGTCCGTAGTGCTTGAAGATCGCTTCTTCCTGCTCGGCGGCAGCACGTCGTCGGTGCCGATCGAAGGGGCCTCCGCGAATCTCTGACGACGGCACCTGCGGCACCCGCCGGATGCGCCATGCTTGGAGGCGTACGGCATACCGCGTCCTGCCCGGCCTGCCGGCGCGAGCGTGGCGTTTCCCTCAACGAGGTGCACTGATCAGTGAAGTCCGGTAAGTCGACCCTCGCAGCGTGGCTGCACCGCCTCGGCCCCGAACGCTTGGAGCAGGTACTCACGGCACGGCCGGATGCCGTGTCCCCACCGGAGCCCCGCTCGGTGAGCGAATTGGCCGAACGCCTGCAACGCCCGGGCTCGGTCGCGCTCGCGCTGCCCCGGCTCCCGCTGCCCGCCCTGCAGGCAGCCGAAGCACTGGCAGCACTGAGTGCGCCGGCCTCCCGGGACGTCCTGGCGGACCTGCTGGACGCGACGGAGGACGAGGCCGCACGCGGCCTGAAGGCGGCGCTCCAGACGCTGGCCACGCATGCGCTGGTCTGGCCGGACAGCGAGGGAACACTGCGCATGGCCGCGCCGCTGCGGCAGGCGTGGGACACGCCGCTCGGACTGGACCAGCCGCTGGCAACGCTGTTGAAGGACACGACCTCCGAGGAGCTGCGCCGCATGCTCACGGCTCTGGGCGTGCGGCCTCCCGGCACCAAACCGCAGCGCCTCGCGTCGCTCGTGGAGCACCACAGCGACCCGGCACGTGTCGCCGCGGTGGTCGCACGGGCACCGGCCGACACCCGGAAACTGCTGGAACGCAGGGCGGACCCCGCGTACCGGCCGCAGGCATTAGTCCTCTTCGGGGGGCCGTCCGCCCCCGAACCGGGTGCGCGCTGGGCGCTGGAGCGGGGACTGCTGGTGCAGGGTCGATACGGCTACGGCCCTGTACGCATGCCCGCCGAGGTGGCGCTCGCGCTGCGCGGGCCAGGCCGGCATGCTCCGTTCGACCCCACGCCGCCCGTCACACTCCTGGTACCCGTCACCCCGGCGGAGGTCGACAGTGAGGCGTCCGCCGCGGCCACGGCGTTCGCCGCCCACGCCGCCTCGGTCCTGTCGGTGTGTGCGACGGCTCCGCCCGCCCGGCTGAAGTCCGGCGGCGTCGGGACCCGCGAACTGGCCAGGATCGGCAAAGCGGCACGCTGCGAGGAGACCGTCGTACGCCTCACCCTGGAGACGGCGTACGGAGCCGGTCTCATGGCCCGTGACGGTGACCGGGTCGCGACGACGGGCGCCTACGACACCTGGGCGGAGTCGGAGCCCGCAGAGCGGCTCCCGGTATTGCTTCACAGTTGGTGGACACTTGGGCTCACCCCCTCGCAGGCCCGTGACGAGGACAACAAGGCGCTGCCCGCCCTGGCCGGGCCCCCGTCCTGCGCCGGCTGTCTCCAGGCCCGGCAAGGACTGCTTACCGCCGCTTCCCTGCTCCCGGCCGGGAAGGGTACGAAGAACGCGGCCGAACTGGGTCCTCTCACCCACTGGTCACGGCCACTCGCCGAGGTGCTGCCGCAGGACGCGACGCCGTTCGCCACCGTGATCCGGGAGGCGGAACTGCTCGGTGTCCTCGCCCGCGGCGCCCTGTCCCCGCTCGGCGCCGCTCTGCTGGCCGACAGCACCGAGGGACTGGCCGCCGCCTGCCACCGTCTCCTTCCCGCCGCCACCACAACGGTCCGCTTCGGCGGCGACCTGACCGCCGTCGTCACCGGCACACCCGCCGCGCGGCTGGTCACGCTGCTGGACTCGGTCGCCGATCGGGAGACCAGCGGCACGGCCTCGGTGTGGCGGTTCAGCCCGGCGAGCGTTCGCCGCGCCCTGGACGCCGGCCGTAGCCCGGACTCCATCGAGGCCGACTTGGCTGCCGTCGCCGCCAATCCGCTGCCCCAGCCCCTGTCCTACCTGATCACGGACACGGCGCGCGGCCACGGCCGGATCCGCATCGCCTCGGCCGCCTGCGTCGTCCACAGCGAGGAACCCGCCCTCCTCACCGAGATCGCCGCCCACCGCAAACTCTGCGGACTGGGTCTGCGCCACCTCGCCCCGACCGTCCTCATCAGCCGCACCCCGCTGGACAAAACCCTCGCCGCACTGCGGGCCGAGGGATACGCGCCGGTCGCGGAGACAGCCGACGGAACCGTGCGCGTCGAACGACCCCGCAGCCACCGGGCGACCGCGCCGGTACCGCCCCCGCGCAGAGCGGTCAGCGGGCCCAGCACCGCATCCCGTACGACCGCCGCCCCGGAGCAAGCCGAACTGACCGCGCTGGCCGCCCGACTCGCGGGCACCCCCTTCGCCCATCCCGCCCCCGACCCGGACAACGGCGTCCCCTTCGCCACCGATACCGAAGAAATCATCGCCGGACACGCGACCCAGGTCTCCCACGCCGATGTCCGTCAACTCGCCCACGCCGTCGATGAGGGGACGGCGGTCACCATCGAGTACGTCGCCACCACGGGCAGCCGCACGATTCGCACCATCAGCGGCCTCGACCTCGACCCTCCGTATCTGTACGCCTGGTGTCATCTGCGGGACGCGGAGCGGGTGTTCACCCTGTCGCGGATCCACGGGGTGATGCCCCCGCCGTAACGCCCGGGCGGCGGGCCAGGGCGTGCGAAGCGGCCGTACCCGTCCCGGAGGGTCTCCACCAGGAGCCTGACGTCGCGTTGGTGGTGGCCGCCTCCCCCATCACCCCGCCGATCAAGTGACCGTCTGCTCGTCGCGTCGGCATGACACCACCTCGACGGACGGGCGCTCTCGCAGCGGTCGCCGCCGTCAGGCGCGTGCGTCCCGCTGCTGCACTTCCTTCAGGACCGCCGCCACTGTGGTGAAGTCGTTGTCCCCATGGAGCACCGTGTGACCGTGGTGTACTGCAGTGGCGCACACCAGGAGACCGATGGCCCCCGCGGAGCGGTGCTGCCCCCGCTGCGTGAGCTTGTACTGCGCGGTGTCCACCCAGCGCCATGCGTTCTTCGGCACCGGCGAGAGCCGGCACAGCGCATCCAGATCCTCGGCAAGCTCGTCGCGGTGAGCCGGTCCTGTGGCGGAGTAGAGGAACTCCGTCCTCGTGGGCTGTATGAGGAGCCGTCTTGAGCCGCACCGTCATCGACCTCGACGACGAGGCACTGGAAGCCGCTGCCAAGGAACTCGGCACCACCACCAAGCGCGACACGATCAACCCGCCGTAGGACCACCGCTGGCGGCACCCCGGCCGAGGAACTGCACACCCCGTGAGACGGCCACGGTGCCGTCTCAGTGTCCGAGGTCGGCCAGCACGTCGTCGAGTACCGTCTCCTCCTCGATGCGCACACCGAGTTCGTTGAGGGCCGCGGGCAGGTCCGGGTCCCACGCGGCGGTGGCCGGCGTGCCGGTCAGAGGCGGGGCCAGGGGGGTGGCGGCGACGGCGGCGCGGTAGTCGGCGGCCGTGTAGCGCCAGGGGTGCCAGGGGACGCGTCGCAGCAGGGCGGAGGCGATGCGCAGACCGCCCCAGTCGAAGTCGCCGTGATAGCGCAGCGTGGTTCCCTGGGCGTGCAGGTGCCGCAGCAGGGTGAGGGCGGCGGCCGAGGGCTGGCCCTGGAGGCAGACCAGCGGCGGGCAGGCGGCGCCCAGAGTGTCGGCCGCGGTGGCCAGGACGGCCGGGTTCTCGCAGACGCGGACGACAGGGGGTGCCGTGCGCGGCGGGTGCCGGGTGAGCTGCCGTAGCGTCAGGACCGCGGGTTCGCCCTCGTCAGCCGCCCAGTCGAGGGCTGGGGAGCCGCGCAGGCCCAGGGTCAGGACCGTGGCGGACAGGGCGTCCTTGAGGAGCCCGGCCGATGCCCAGGCCTCGCGGCGCCACTCGGCTCCGCTGCCGTCCGAGAAGCCGGTCAGCGTGCGGGCGCCGGACAGGACGAGGGTGGCGAGCGGGGTGCCGTCGTCGAGGGCGTGGGCGTCGCCGACGGTGGCGGCGGCGAAGGCGGGCAGGGAGACGGCCGGGTCCGCGGGCAGCCTGCGCAGGACCTCGGCGGTGTCGCCCAGCAGTCTGTTCGCCTGGTGCGGGGTGCGGGCGAGGCGGCGTACAAGGCCGTCGCGGCGCAACCGATCGGCCCAGTCGGCCAGTTGGGGCCGACTGGTGCGGATCAGGGTCTCAAGGGGTTCGTACGCGTCCCGCCAGGCCTGCTCCTCCCGCTCGCGAACGTCGGCGACCCGGGCGACGGGTCCGGTGAGGGCGGTGACGGCGGCGCCCAGGCCACCGGGGCTGACGCCGGAGCGGCGCAGGACAGCGTCCACCGCGTCGAGGCGCACGCTGAGCGAACGCCCGGCGCCGGGGCCACGGCCCAGCAGCCGTTCGACGGCGGCGCGCTGCGCGGGGGTGGGGTCGGTCAGGGTGACCGGGTGGGTCAGGGGCTCCTCCCGTGCCATGCGGCGGCGTACGCGGTCGACCAGCCAGGCCAGATCGGGACCACCGAGCAGGCGGGCCAGACGGTCGCGGTCGACGGGCGCCGGGGGCTGCCCGTCGTTCACGGCCACAGGGCGTCCTCGCGCTCCGAGGTGGAGGCGGTGGCCTGCGCTGGGAGGGACACGAGCGCATGGCCCGGCTCCGTACCCCGCATCCGTTCGGCCCCGTCCCATTCCCATCGGGTCACCAGGACCGCCGGGATCTCGTCGACGCGGGAGAGCTGGGCGATGGCGATGCCGGGAACCTGCGGGTAGCAGGCCCATTCGCGTTCGCTGGTCATCACCACGTCGAGGTCGAAGGCGTGCAGCAGGCCCAGGCACTTGGCGCGGGAGTCGTCGTCGACGCCGGCGAACGCCTCGTCCAGGGTGACCAGGCGCGGGGCGTGCGGGGCGGCCGTGGCGTAGTGCGAGGAGGCCGCGGCGAACAGCGGGACACTCACGGCCAGGACGCGTTCGCCGCCGGAGGCGGGCCCGGTGGCCGGGACCCACTTGCCGTGCTGGTGGCGTTCGATGCCGAACTCGTGCCAGGCACGGTAGTCGAGGGCCGCGGTGAGCACCTCCAGCCAGCTGCCCGCGGTGTCGTCGGCCTGCCGGCGGGCGATCTCGGCCTGCAGGAACTCGCCGACCGCGGCCCGGTCCTCGGGCGTCCAGGCGTCGGCGGACTGGCGCAGCCGCTCGCGGGCCTGGGCGAGGCCCGCCGGGGCCTTGCGCGAGGGTCGCCAGACCAGGCGCAGCCTCATGCCGGTGGAGGTGGGCCGCTCCTCGAGCTCGTCGTTCATGGCCCGCACCTGGCGCTCAGCGGCGCCGATCAGCTCCTGCAGGGTGCCGGCGACCTCGGTGAGGAGGTGGGTTTCGAGGACCTCGCGTTCGTGCGCGGACAGGATGCGGGTCAGCTCGGTGACTTCCGCGGCGAGGGCCTCGGCGAGCTCGGGGACGGCCCGCTGACGGCCCTGGTAGACGATCTCGACGACCATGCCCTCCTCGGCCATCCGGGCCGAGGCGCTGTGACCGCCGCGGGAGAGGGCGTCCTGGAGCTTCTTGTACTCCTCGCTGAGCCGCTTCTGCACCCGCTCCCAGGCGCCGTCGGAATCGTCGGTGCCGGGGAGCGCCGACAGTTCTGTCTCGATGGAGCGGGCGAGGGCGACGGCCGGGGTGGCTGCCCACGGCCCGGCGTCGAGCGGGGGTACGGCGGCCTCGGGCAGGGCGACGGACAGCAGACCGGTGGCCGCGAACCGCTGAAGGGCGGCGATGGCCTCGGCACGGGCCGCGGTCGCCTCACGGACGTCCACCTCCAGGCGTTCGGTGTGGCCCTGAGCGAGGTGGGCGCGCCGGTCGGCGGCCGTGTGGTCCTCGCGGGCCCGCCGCTGGTCCACCTCGCAGGCCGCCAGCGCGTCGGCGGTCTCGGCGAGGCGCCGCTGAAGCTCCGCCACGGCGGTGCCGACGGTGGAGCGCAACGTGGCGTGGCGTGCGTCGGCGGCGGCGGCGAGCCGGGCGGAGTCCTCGGTACGCAGGGACAGTTCGGCCACTCGGGCGCCGGCCCGCTCGGTCTCGGTCCGCTGGTCGGCCAGGGCGCGCGCCGCGTCGGCGCGCTCACGCAGTTCGGGCCACAGGCCGGCGAGGACGGCACCGTAGTCGGCCAGGGCCTGGCGGACGACGGCCAGGCCGCCCCGGGCCGCGGGAAGGTTGACCGCCGCCGCGGTCTCGGCGAGTTCGGTGGCGGCCTCGGCTTCCTGCCGGGACACGGCCGCCAGTTCGGCCGAGTGTTCGTCGCGGCGGGCACGGGCCCGGTGGGCGGCATCGGCAGCGGCGGCGGCGAGCGCGTGCGCGTGCCGCAGGGCCGCGTCGTCGGGAAGGGCGGCCAGCTCGGTATCGAGGGTGCTGCGCCTGTGGTCCACGTCGGCGCGCTCGGCGTCGAGCCGGTCCATCTCACCCTCCAGGGCACCGAGTTCGTCACGCAGGGCAGCGATCCGGGCCCGGCGCGCCTCCTCCCGGGCGCCCTCGCCGACGTACCCGGCCGCCGGTTTGGACCAGCTGCCGGTCAGCGCGCCGACGCGGAAACGGCCGTCGACCGCCACCCAGGTGTCACCCGGGCCGCCGGAGCCGAGGCCCACGGCCGCCAGCAGCCGGGAGACGGTGTCCTCACCCACTGCCAGGGCCCGGGCGTCGCCGTGGTCGACGGCCACGCGGAGCACGTCGGCGAGAGTCGGCCCGCTCAAGGGAGCACCCGGCGACAGCAGAACGTCGTGCCCGTCGGCGTGCACAGCGGTGCCGTCCGGGTACACCCAGGCGTCCAGCAGACCCGAGGCCTCCAACGCGGCCTCCAGGCCCGCCCGTTCGTCGGCCGGCACATGCTCGCGGAAGTCGACCAGCCGCCACAGCGGCGCCCCCGGCGCCTGGTCGCGGACGCCGGGCGTACGGGTGGGCGGTGCCGTGGGGCCGCGCTGGCCGCCCGCCTCCAGCTCGGCCAGTTCCCGCTCGGCCTCGGCGGACCGGGCCCGGAGTCCGGCGAGTTCCTGCCCGAGGGCGGCCGTCCGGTCGGCCAGGTGTGCCGCCCGTTCGCGATGGGTGCGAGCCGCGTGTGCCCGTGCGGGGTATTGCCCCTGACAGTGCGTCACCCAGTCCTGGAGTTCGTCCAGCAGCCCGGCGGAGTCGGCGACGGCCAGTTCCTGGCAGGCGTCCAGATGCGCGCGGACGCGGGCCACGAGGTCTTGGCCCGCCTCGGCGGCCCGCCGCTCGGCCTCGGCCTGTCGCCCCACGGTGTGGCCGACCTCGGTCTCGGCCTCGTCCAGGCGGCGGGCGGCGGCCCGCCGTTCGGCGGCGGCCTCGTCGGCGCGGGCCGCCAGCTCCTCCACGTGCTCGACGGTGCGGCGCCTGCGCGCCACGGACTCCTCGGCCGCACGCCGCAGTTGGCTCTCCGGTACGCCGTCGGTGAGCAGCTCGCCGTCGAGCCGGGCCGCGGCTGCCGCCTCCCGCTCACGGGTGAGCGTGTCGGCGACCCGCTGCTCGGCCGCGTCGAGGCGTCGCCGCGCCGTCTCCAGACGGCCGAGCGCCCGGGTGTGCGCCTGGGCCGCCTCGTCCCGGTCGGCCTGGGCGCGGGCCAGCTCCCCGGCGGTGCGGCGGGCGTCGGCCGCCGCCTGCTCCAGCTCCCGGGCGCTGCGCATCTCGGGGCCCTCGCGCAGGGCCGCCTCCTGCGCCTGCAGACGGGTGGCGGTCTCCTCCAGCTCGGCGATCCGCTCGGCGGCCGCTGCCCGGTCCCGCTCGGCGTCCTCCCGCTGGGCACGGGCCTGGGCCAGGTCGCGGTGCAGTTGCTCGTAGCGGGCGTGCTCGCTGCGGGGCAGCCGGGCCCGCCGCCGCGTGGCGACGCGGGCGTAGCGGCGGTAGTGGTCCAGGAACGCGGAGGCGGCCCGCTCTGCCTCGGCGGCGGCCCGCAGCTCCTCCTTCTCCTCGTCCAGGGACCGGAACGCCTCGGCCACGTCCGCGACCACCGCCTGGTCCATCGGCGGCAGCGCCTCGGTCAGCGCCCGGGACAGCGCGGCCTCGTTGGGCCGTTTCGACAGCTGCGGCTGGCGCAACTGGATCAGCAGGTCGACCAGGGCGGCGTAGCGCCGCTCGCCGAGGCCGAACAGCGCCTCGTCGACCGCCCTGCGGTACGCCGTGGCCGTGTCGTACACCATGCCGCGTCCGGCGACCGAGTCCGCGAGCCGGTCCCGGGACAGCGCGGTGCCGGTGGCGTCCAGCAAGCTCAGCTCCTCGCCGATGCGCTGGTCGGTGACCGCGTACCAGTGACGGGCGATGCCCCGGCCCGCCACCGCCTTCAGCCCGCAGGCGAGTGTGCGGAAGAGGGCCTGCCCGGTGTCGGCGTCGACGCGGCCGAACTCGATCCAGGTGTAACCGAGCCGTTCGGGGTGGGGATGCTCTCCGCCGAGCAGCAGATTCCACTCCATGCGCTTGTTCGGGTCGGCGTCCGGCTCCACGCGGCGCGCGGACAGGTCACCGTCCAGCAGGAACGGGAGCGTGAGGGCGAGGACCTTGGACTTGCCGGTGCCGTTGTTGCCGCGCAGCAGCAGCCGTCCGTCGCGGAACCAGAACTCCTCGGTGTCGTAGTGGAAGAGGTCGACAAGGCCGATGCGCAGCGGTCGCCAGCGGCCGGGAGTGGGCTGGGGCAGGGCGGTCACGGCTGTGGTGCCTTTCGTCGGGAGGTGCGGGGACTGCGGACTCCCGGTTCCACGACGACGGTCTCGCCGACCGCGTACCGGGCGAGCGCGGGCAGCGGAGCCACGCCCTGGGGCGTGCGGGTGACCAGGGCGAGCGCGGTCAGCTTGACCAGAGCCTGCTCCACCAGCTCCCCTTCCGCACCGGGCTGCTTGGCGCTCTTGGACCAGAACCCGCCGTGCTCGACGGCCAGTTCCCGCACCCGGCGCTCCAGCTCCTGACGGCTCACCTCGCCGCCCGCCGCCGCGAGGTGCTCGGCGAGCAGGAGGGTGACGTGCCCATGGGTGCCCTGTTCGGGCATCCGTACGTCGGTGAGGTCGTCCTGGGGGTCGACCATGGCGATGCCCTCGGCGCGTACCTCCGCCACCAAGCCGGTCAGTTCACTGACGCGGGCGGTGAGGAAGGCGCGCTGGCGGGTCAGGTAGGCGAGCTCCTCGTCGCTCAGCTCGTCGTAGTACAGCACCGGATCGTCGAGGAGGAGGCGGGTGAGCTTCTGACGGATCGCCCGGAACCGCAGCTCGTCGCTGTCCAGCGCGCTCTCCGCGGTGAGCCGGTCCAGCCGCTCCTCGAAGCCGTCGGCCGTGATCGTGGAGGGGCCATGGCGGGCGGCGAGCAGTCCGGCCAGGACGCGGCGTTGGACGTCGTAGAGCACATCGCCCGTCCCGCTGACGTAGGCGTCCTCGTCCCCGGCGACCCGCCGCAGCACGCCGTGGCGTAGCAACAGCCGTACGACGGCTGCGAGGTCCAGTCGCTCGTCGCGCCGCTCCAGCGTGAACGAGACCCCCGCCGTGGCCAGTTGCGGGTCGGCGGCCTCCAGCACCACCTGTTCGGCGAGACGGCCGAGCGCGATCTGTGCCTCCCCGCGCTCCAGTACGGCGAGCGCCAGGCACAGCAGCACATAGCGGCGCCGGGTGAACGGCGCACCGGCGCGGGACGCCTCGCGGGCCGGGTGGGTGGTGTCGGCGAGGGTGCCAGGTGCCTTGCGCAACCGGGCGACCTCCGCGTCCACGCGCAGCGACCAGCCGGTGTTGCGCTCGAACCAGTCACGCAGCTCGCCGGCGTACTGCCTGACCAGGCGGTACGCGTCGGCGTCCGGGCCGTGCGCGAGCAGCAGCGGCTCCTTGAGCAGGGCGCGTGCGGCTTTCTGGAACTCGGCGGTGCGCCGGCCGTCCAGTACCTCACCCAGGGGTGTCGTCATCGCGCCTCCCACGCGGGGCTGCCCGCGGTCAGATCGGTGATCTCGACGAGGTGGTCGGGGCCGCGGAACACCCCGCCCGGCGTGCGGATCTCGGCCGTCGAGCCGTCCGTGAGCGCGGTGAGCCGGATCTCCATCGTGCCGTCGTTGCTGGTGGCGACGGTCGTCGTCATGCCGGGCCGCCAGGTGGCCAGGGCGTCGCCGAGCAGCCGCAGGAACAAGCCGAAGGCCATGGGGTCGAGCTCTCGCAGCGCGGACAGCCGGGTGGTGCCGTCCGTCGCGAGCCGGGCGCGGGCGGCGGCGGTCTCCTCCGCCTGCTTGGCGGCGATCTCCGCCAGCTGCCGCCGCTGTTCGGAGCGGTCCTGCACTTTGCGGGGTTTGCCGCGTCGCTCATAGCTGCCGGTGCGGCGCAGCTGCGGGCTGATCCGCAGCGGATCGGCCTCGGCCCACGGGGTGGACGTGGCCACCGGACGGGCCGCGCGGTCGGCGAGGGTGTCGGCGTCGACGGTGAGATGCCGGGCGGGGTACAGACCGAACGCGGCGCGCCACAGCCGGTGCCGCGCCTCGGCGTCGGGGGCCTCGGCGAACCAGCGGGCCAGCGTGCGGAAGTCCGCCGACCGGTCCGAACGCCCGGCTCGCCGCTCGTTCAACTGCCGCACGACGGCGAGGAGCTGCGGAATGGCCCCGAGGGCGCGACCGCGCAGCAGCCGGGCCTGGGCCTCGCGGCCGTCGGCGGACACGAACCAGGCGGACAGGCCCGCCCACTTCGCCGCCCACCGCGTCTGCGCCCGCGCCTCGGCGCTCTCGGTCTCGTCCGGGGCGGCGTCGGCCGCCTCCCGCGCCGCCGCCAGCCGCAGCAGCACGCCGACCCGTCCCTGCTCCTCCAGTTCGCCGATGAGCCGGGCGATCCGCCCGCCGAGGGTGATCAGGTCCTGGATGAACCGCTCCAGGTACTGGATCAGCCGGTCCTTGTAGGCGAGGAACACCTCGACCTCGACGCCGTGCAGGTCGATGGTGCGCTGCAGCGACCCCATGAAGGCCCGCGCGTTCTCCGCCAGCGCCTCGAACCTGCTCGTCAGCGTGGACAGCGCCAGGTGGGCCTTGGCCGGATCCGGTTCGTCCTCGGCGGCGATCACCAGCAGGGCGCGCAGCTGCGTGACGATGTCGTGCAGCGCCACCGCCTGCAGCGCGCCGCGCCGCCCCAGCGCCTCGTCGTACGCGGACAGCGCCTGTTCTGCGGCCTCGCCGGCCTGGGTGAGCTGGTAGATGAAGCGTCTGCGGTAGAAGTCCTCGACCGCGGTGACCCGGGAGGTGTCCGGGTCGGCCCGCAGATTGCCCCACCCGACGAGGCTGTCCAGCGCCTTGACAACGGTGTCCGGGGCGGCGGGGCGGTGCTCCGACGGCAGCGCGACGTGGACGTCCTCGGGCCGCAGATGCACCGCGAACCGCTCCTTTGCCGTCAGGAACGCCCTCATCACGTCGCGATAGAGGGCGCTGTTGGGTGCGGTGAGGTGCGCGAAGGGCGCGTATGCGGGGTTACCGGACGGCTCGGTGCGTCCGGAGGACTCGGCGGGCTCGGTGCGGTCGGGCTCGGCGGGCTGCGGCGTCATCGTGCCGACATTGTCTTCGACCCGGACCCCACCCGGAAATCGAGGCCTGAACTTCGCACTGAGTTACCGAGCCGGGCTCCATGACTCGCAGACGGCCATGCGGCCGCCGAACTGCGACGTGGATCCGATCGTCACCCGTCAAGCACCCTTTACCCCAAGACCGGGAAGTTAAGCGGTGTTGTGGCTGGTCGGGTGGGTTGACATGGGAACGGAGCCCGGCGCGGACTGTGAGTGTCGAGGTCACGGTTCG